>CAZWFG010000201.1:0-3705 GCA_964632245.1 uncultured Synechococcus sp.
AATCGAGATGGCCGGCGACAGCCCTTCGATGGCATCGACATCGGGCTTGTCAACCTGCCCCAGAAACTGGCGGGCGTAGGTCGAGAGGCTCTCGACATAGCGCCGCTGACCTTCCGCGAAGATCGTGTCGAAGGCCAGGGAACTCTTGCCACTGCCGCTGACGCCGGTGAAGACCACCAGGCGGTTGCGGGGAATGGCCAGGTCGACGTTGCAGAGGTTGTGCTGGCGGGCGCCGCGCACGCGAATCTGATCGCCGAGGCTGCCGCCGGTCAGTGCCCGCAGGGCCGCGTCCTCAGCGCTGGCGGGCCTCATGCAGGGGACAACGGTGGTGGCCGATCAGTGTAGGTGGGCCTTCAGGCCACCCGGCGGCCCAGCAGGCTGGCGGCGAACTCCCGCGCCTCGCCGCTGTCGCCGCCGGCCAGTTCGGCCAGCTCGGCCTCCCGGGCCCGGGTGTCCCGCAGGGCGGACACCCGCGAGCGGGTGACGCCCTCCTCAACGCTCTTGCTGACGCGGAAATGGTGGTCGGCGGCGGCAGCCACCAGCGGCTGGTGGGTGACACAGAACACCTGGCGGCTCTCGGCCAGGCGCCGCAGCAGCCGCGCCATGGTGCCGCTCACCCGGCCGCTGACGCCGCTGTCGATCTCGTCGAACAGCAACGTCACATGGGGGTCGGCGGCGGCCAGGCAGGTCTTGAGGGCAAGCAGAAAGCGGCTCATCTCACCACCGGAAGCCACCTCCGCCAGGGGGGCCAGGGGCTGTCCGGGGTTGGCCGAGAAGAGAAAGGCCACGGCATCGGCGCCGTCCTCGGCAGGGTCAGCGGGCTCGACCGCCACCGCAAAGCGCACGTTGGCCAGGCCCATGGGCCGCAGGGCCTCCATCAGCTGCTGCTCGAGGGTCGCCGCCGAGCGCCGCCGCAGGGCACTGAGCAGACCCTGGCAGCGATCACGCTCGGCCCTCGCCTCGGCCTCGGCCTGCTGCAGACGATCGAGGGAGGCGGCACTGCCGCCGGGGGCCAGCTCAAGCCGCAGCCGGTCCCGCAAGGCGATCAACTCCGCCAGGTCGACGCCGTGGCGGCGCTCGAGGGTCCGCAGGGTGGACAGCCGCTCCTGCACCGCCGCCAGGGTCGCGGGGTCGCTCTCAAGGGCGGCCCCGTAGCGCTCAAGCGACCGCACCAAGGCCTCAAGACCGGCCTGGGCGTCGAACAGCTCCTGGAGGTGCGGCGCCAGGCCCCCATCCAGCTGCGCCATCTGCTGCAGCTCGTGGCCGCAGGCGGCGAGGTGGTCCAGGGCCGCCGGCACCCCGTCGGCCCCGTCCACGAGCCGGCCGATCAGCAGAGCCAGGCCCTCCTGCAGACGCACCCCATGGGCGGCGCGGTCCTGTTCCCCCTGCAGCCGCTCGCGCTCCTGGGGATCGAGCAGATCGGCAGCCTCCAGGTCCTGCAGCAGCTGCTCCTGGCGCTGGCGGTCCCGCTGGCGGTCCTGCTCCTGCTGCAGGGCCTGCTGCAGGGCGGCGGCAGCCTGGCGCCAGCGGCGGAAGGCCTGCCGCGCCTGCTCCAGACACAAAAGACCCTCTTCGCCGGCGCAACGGTCGAGCCAGCGGCGCTGCTGGCCGGGGCGGGCGAGCTGCTGGGTCTGGCCCTGCACCGTGAGATCGATGAGCAGCGGCCGCAGCTCCTGCACCTGGTTGCGACCGAGGGCGACCCCATTGAGGCGATGGCGGCTGCTGAGGCGACCGTCCTGCTGACGCCAGTCGCGGCTCAGCACCAGCTCATCGTCATCGGCGTCGAGCTCCTGGGCCTCGAGCCAGGCAACGACGGGAGGCGTGAGGGTGAAGCTGGCCTCGATGCGACCCCGGTCGCTGCCCGCCCGCAGCAGCCGGGCCCCCTGGGCCCCCTGGGCGCCGCCGGTGAGGGCATCGAGGGCATCGAGCAGCAGCGACTTGCCGGCCCCCGTCTCGCCGGTGAAGACCGAAAAGCCGTCCGCAAAGGTCAGGTCCAGCCGTTCGGCCAGGGCAATGTTCTCCAACCGCAGGGCGGTGAGCACGGCAGCGGCCCGGGATCAGTCCGACCGTAGCGAGTCAGACCGTGGATCCCAAGGGGGGTCAGCCGGTGAATTCGTTGTTGTAGGCCTCCTCGCCATGGGCGTTCACGTCCAGCCCCTGACGCTCCTGCTCGGGCCGCACCCGCAGGGGCTCGACGAGGGACACCAGGCGCAGCACCGCATAGGTGCCGAAGCCCACCCAGAGCAGGGTGAAACCGGCGGCCTGCAGCTGGATCCAGAGCTGCTGCGGCTGGCCCGCCAGCAGGCCATCGGCCCCGGCGGGGTTGACGCTGCGCAGGGCCAGCACTCCGGTGAGCAGCACCCCCAGCAGGCCGGCGAGACCGTGGACGGGGAGCACGTCGAGGCTGTCGTCGAGGTGCAGGCGGCCCTTGAGCTGCAGGGCCTGGCTGCAGACGAGCGCGGCGAGGGCGCCGATGGCCAGGGCCCCCAGGGGGCTCACGAAACCGGCGGCGGGGGTGATGGCGACGAGACCGGCAACGGCACCGGTGGCCACGCCAACGGCGGTGGGCTTGCCCCGCTGCTGGGTCTCGATCAGCATCCACACCAGGGCGGCGGCGGCACCGGCGGTGTTGGTGGTGAGGCAGGCGAGGGTCGCCAGGTTGCCGGCCACCAGACCGCTGCCACCGTTGAAGCCCAGCCAGCCGAACCAGAGCAGACCAGCCCCCAGCACGATCAGGGGCACGTTGTGGGGCGGTGCGATCTGTTCGGGATGACCCCGCCGCGGACCGACCACCACCGCCGCCACCGCCGCGGCGATGCCGGAGGCCATCTCGACGGGGTAACCGCCGGCGAAATCGAGCGCCCCCAGTCCGCCGGTGGTGCCCAGAAAGCCGCCGGGCCCCCAGACCATGTGGGCCAGGGGCACATAGACGGCCATGCTCCAGAGCAGCACGAACAGCATCCAGGCCCTGAAGGCCATGCGTTCGACCACGGCCCCGGAGACCAGGGCCGGGGTGATCACGGCGAAGGTGAGCTGAAACAGGGCCACGGCCCCGTGGCTGGGACCCCCGTCGGTGACCGGCACCGACCAGTTCCAGAGGCCGGCCCAGGCGAGGCTGCCGATGAAGGGGGCGAGGGGACCGTGGCCGGGAGAGAACGCCAGGCTGTAGCCGACCAGCACCCACAGGACACTGACGAGGGCCATGGAGCCGAAGCTCATCATCAGGGTGTTGAGCACGTTGCGGCCGCGCACGAACCCGGCATAGAAGAAGGCCAGGGCCGGGGTCATCAGCAGCACCAGAGCCGCACTGATCAGCACGAAGCCGTTGTTGGCTGTCCCCACCGAGGGCACGGCGGCAAGTGGGAGCACAGGGAACGGAACAGGTAAGGGAAAAGTCCCGGACACCGCCGGCAACTTATGTAGCAGTCACTACCGAAAGCCGGGCATACGGTGCAAACCGATACAAAAAAGCCTTCGCGGCGCGCCGTCCATCACGACTACGGTAAGAGGCCTTTTTCGTCCACGTCCGCGCCGCTGCTCTGCCGATGCCGCCAACCACCGTCGAAGCCAGTCTGGCCGCCATGCGGGCCACCGTGCTCGGCAGTGCCGAGGAGGGTCATCCAGAACCGTCGGGGGAAGACCCGCCGGACCTGGATGACTTCATCGAAGCCGCCGGCCTGCTGAGCTACGACCCGGCCGCCATCA
>CAZWFG010000202.1:0-3682 GCA_964632245.1 uncultured Synechococcus sp.
TGAACCGGCTGACGGCTGATCTGGCGGCGATTGTGCGCGAGAACCAGCCCCAGCTGCGCACCGCCCGCAACCTCTACGCCCAGGTGGTGCTCAATCCCAAGGCCGAGGTGTGGTACTCGCAGTCCCTCGACGATGCCCTGCGCCAGTACGACTTCACCGCCGTGATGGCCATGCCGTACATGGAACGCCAGGACGATGGTGAACGCTTCCTGCGGCGCCTGGTGGAACGGGTCGCCGACCAGCCACGGGGACTGGAGCGGACCCTGTTCGAACTGCAGAGCACCGACTGGCACCAGCGGCGCGACCTGCCGTCGACGGAACTGGCCCAGCAGATCCGCACGCTTTATGCACTGGGCGTGCACCACGTGGGGTACTACCCCGACAACCTGCACCGGGGCACCCCCGATCCGGCGGTGATCGCCCCGGTGCTGGCCGCCCACTCCAGCGCCCCCACCGGCTGATGGACCACCTCGGCCTGGTGCTGGTCGGCTACCCGGTGGTGATGGCCATCGGCTGGATGGTGCTGGCGCTGCTGTTCGTGCTGCGACGGGAGGGGGCCCAACGCTGGCTGCGCCAGCCCCCCGACGGTCCCCGGCCCGGCGTGAGTGTGCTGATCCCCTGCTTCAACGAAGCCGCCACCCTCGACGAGACCCTGCGCCATGCCCTGGCGGTGCACTGGCCCCAGCTGGAGGTGATCGCCATTGATGACGGCAGCAGCGATGGCACCGGCGAACGGCTCGATGGCTGGGCGGCGGTGGAACCCCGGCTGCGGGTGGTGCATCTGGCCCGCAACCAGGGCAAGGCCATGGCCCTGCGCACCGGCGCCCTGCTGGCCCGCCA
The DNA here is from genome assembly GCA_964632245.1 of uncultured Synechococcus sp. Taxonomy (GTDB): domain Bacteria; phylum Cyanobacteriota; class Cyanobacteriia; order PCC-6307; family Cyanobiaceae; genus CAIQIA01. The sequence continues at coordinate 841 of CAZWFG010000202.1, forward strand.
TGGGCTGCTGGTGTGCATCGATGGCGATGCGCTGCTCGACCCCGAGGCCGTGGGCTGGCTGGTGCGGCGGTTCGATGATCAGCCGCGGCTGGCGGCGGTGACCGGCAACCCCCGCATCCGCAACCGCACCACCCTGCTCGGACGCCTGCAGGTGGGAGAGTTCTCGTCGATCATCGGTCTGATCAAACGGGCCCAGTCGATGCTGGGGGGTCTGTTCACCGTCTCGGGGGTGATCACCGCCTTCCGCCGCGAAGCGCTGGAGGCCATTGGCGACTGGCGGCTGGATGTGCTCACCGAAGACATCGCCGTGACCTGGGATTTGCAGCGGGCCGGCTGGCAGGTGGCCTATGAGCCCCATGCCGTGGTGTGGATCCTGATGCCCGAAACCCTGGCCGGGTTGTGGAAGCAGCGGTTGCGCTGGGCCGAGGGGGGCATCCAGGTGCTGCGGGGCCAGCTCGACCTGGTGCTGCAGCCGCGCCAGTGGCGGCTGTTGCCCCTGCTGATCGAACCGCTGCTGAGCCTGATCTGGGCCCAGGCGATGGTGGTGGCCCTGCTGTGGCAACTGCTGCAGCTGGTGCGCCATCCCAGCTCCGGCGTCGGTGGCGGGGCCCCCTGGCTGCTGCTGGCGGTGGTGTGCCTGCTGCAGTTCGTGCTCAGCCTCTGGCTCGACCGTCCCTATGACCGCGAGCTGCCGCGGGTGCTGTTCTGGATGATCTGGTACCCGCTGCTGTTCTGGATGGTGACGACGGCCGCCGCGGTGGTGGCCCTGCCCCGGGTGCTGTTGCGCCCCGACGGTCAGCGGGCCCGTTGGGTCAGCCCCGACCGAGGGGTGCGGCCGGTGTGAGGCCTGGATGCGCCGCTTTTCGATTTCCTTTCGTCTTCCCCTCAATCTGGGACCACTGTTCCCTTAACGCCGCCGTGATGACCGCCGCAGACGCCAACCCCGTGATCGACCTGCGCCATGGCGGCGCCTGGCACCAGCAGATCGGCAGCGAAGTGGGCACGATGTCGCTCTGGGTGCTGGCCGGCAAGAGCGTTGTGGCCAGTGCCGGCGTGGCCCTGGCCAAACCGCTGCTGCTGCCCCTGCTCGGAGGCGGCCTGCTCTGGCGCTGGCTGCACAGCCGCCACCGCCGCCCCCAGAACGGTCGCCTCGGTCAGCCGCAGCCCCGGCCGGGGCTGGAACCACAACCGCTGACCCTCACCATCACCCCCCGCAATGACAGCGGCCGCCATGGCCTTGCAGGCGCCAGCCTGTTCCGCGCGCAGCATGCGGCGATCTGCACCGTTCACCACGACAGTGCGGGCCAGATCACGGCCATCGACTGCCGCCAACGGGCCGTGGCCGGTCCCACCACGATCGTGGAGCGCCATGCGCATCCTGTTGGCTGAAGACGACAGCCTGCTGGCGGAACCGCTGCGGGAGTTTCTGAGCCGGCACCAGCATGTGGTGACCTGGGTCAGCGACGGTGACGCGGCGTTGCAGGAACTGCTGGGGGGTGGCTACGACCTGGCCCTGCTCGATTGGATGCTGCCGGGCCGCGATGGTTGCAGCCTTGTGCGGGCCCTGCGGCGGGCCGGACTGCCCCTGCTGGTGCTGATGCTCACCGCCCGCGATGGCCTGGAGGACGTGGTGACCGGCCTGGAGGCCGGCGCCGATGACTACCTGGTCAAGCCGTTCCGCCTGCAGGAACTGGTGGCCCGCATCGGCTCCCTGGCGCGGCGGGCCCCCCAGCCCTGGCGAGAGGCCCTGCTGCAGTGGGGTCCCCTGTGCCTCGACCAGGCGGCGGTCAGCGTCAGCTGCGCTGGTGTGCCCCTGGCCCTCACCAGCAAGGAGTTTCAGTTGCTCGAGTGGTTCTTGCGTCATCCGGGCCAGTGCTTCAGCCGCCGTCGATTGCGGGATCTGCTGTGGCCCCTGGAGGCCGATGCAGGCGAAGAAACGGTCAAGACCCACCTCAACAATCTGCGCCGCAAGTTGCGGCAGCACGGGCTCGAGGATCCGATCGACACCTTGCATGGCATCGGCTACCGCCTGCGGCCGGAAGCGCCATGACGGTGGGACGCAGCCCCCGCTGGCCCGTCGCCCGGCCCGGCAAACCACTGCAGCGGCAGCAGCTTGAGCTGTGGTGGCTGTACATCGGCAGCCTGGCGGCGGTGCTGCTGCTGGCGGCGGCGGTGGTGCGGGGGGTGTTTCAGCAGAGCCAGCTGGCGACGATCCGCAGTGCCCTGCTGGTGGTGAGTGAAGACCTGTCGAGCCTGCCCTTGCCCGCACCGGGCAGCGAACGGGATCTGCAGGAGAGCCGCCGGGATTTCGCCGCCTCCCACCAGCAGGTGGAATGGCTGGTGCGCGACCAGCCCCATGCCGTCGCCCGCCTGGGGGAGGTGCGCACCATCGGGCCCCTGCCGTTGTTGCCGCGGGGCAAACGGGTGCTGTGGCAACAGGGCCCCGACTGGATCGCGGTGCTGCGGCCCGTCGATGCCACCTCCCTGGCGGGCCATGCACCAGGCAGTGTGTGGCTGCGGGTGAGCGAGGGGCTCGAAACCACCGAAGCGCAGCTGGCGCAGCTGGACCTGGCCCTGGCGGCGGCGGTGCTGCTGGCCCTGCTGCTGTCGACCCTCGTGGCCCGTGGCCTCACGCAACGGGCCGTGGAACCGGTGGAACGCAGCCTGGCCCGCCTGCGGCAGTTCAGCCTGGATGCCTCCCACGAGCTGCGGGGCCCCCTGGCGGCCATGGCGGCCAATGTGGAGATGGGGCTGCTGGCGGCAGACCAGCCGGCGGAACAGCATCGGCGGCGATACACCGCCATCGGCCAAGCCGCCGGCCAGATGGAACATCTAGTCGAAG
>CAZWFG010000203.1:0-3656 GCA_964632245.1 uncultured Synechococcus sp.
GCAGTGAGTCAGGGCTGACCACCGGTCAGGTCGCCGGGGAGCAATCCCAGCGCCAGGGCGCCCAGCCGTCGGAGCCGGGCCAGCTCTGGCTTGTCGATGCAGCCGAACGGTTCACTCAGCAGGCTGATCAGCACGCAGGTGAGTTGATCGCAGAGGGCCAGGCTGTCCACCCTGAGCCCGTTGGTCTCTGTGGCGGCGATCACCGGCCGCAGGGGCAGGGTCCTGGAGGTGAGGTCAGAGCTGAGGGGAACAACAAGAACGGTTGCCCGACCCGCATAAGGCGGCGACAGCACAACCACGGGTCGGCGTTTGCTGTCGCGCAGCAGTGGGTTGCGGGGCCAGGTGCAGAGGTGGCCGGCTTCCATGGTCACGGCTGGTGTTGGGCCAGCGCGGCGGCCTCCAGGGCGGCCTCGGTGGCATCCGGTCGTGATGCTTCCTCGTCTGGGTTGATGGCCGCCTCGTCAAGGTCGGCATAGGCCTCAGCGAGTTGCCGTTGCCATTGCAGGTCGCGCCACTGCCGCACCGCCTCGGCAATGGCCGCCGAACGGTTGGTGCCCCACTGATCCAGGAACTGCAACAGCTCCTCATCAAGGGTGATCGAGATCTGCCGGGCGGCCATCTTGATGGTCGAGATAATAGAAAAAATATCATCGCGATCCGTTGGCTGCTGCGCCCCGGCCCCTTCGTCAGAATCGACGCCAGTGGTGGGAGGCGTGATGGCCCGCAAGGGGGGCTGGCAGGAATTCAGCGGGCCCGACAGCACCGCCCGGCCCCCGGCGGCGTCTGCCCCGGCGCCCGCCCGGGCCCAGCAGCCGGTGCGGGTGCAGCGCACGCGGGCGGGCAAGGGCGGCAAGCTCGTGACCGCCATCACCGGCCTGGCCGTGCCCGAAGACGAGGCCCGCGCCCTGCTGCGTGACCTCAAGAACCGCGTCGGCACCGGCGGCACCCTCAAGGACGGCGTCATCGAACTGCAGGGGGACCAGGTGGCCGCGGCCCTGGCGGCCCTTGAGCAGGCGGGCTTCCGGCCCAAGCAGGCCGGCGGCTGAGCCCCGCCATGCGTCTGCTGCACACCTCCGACTGGCACCTGGGCCGCCTGTTCCATGGCACCTCCCTGCTCGACGAGCAGGCCGCCGCCATGGACCGCATCGTCGCCCTCGCCGCCGAGGCCGAGGTCGATGCGGTGCTGATCGCCGGTGACCTCTACGACCGCGCCATTCCGCCCGCCGAGGCGGTGCAGCTGTTCAGCGACACCCTCGCCCGCCTGGCTGCCACCGGTGCCGCCGTGGTGGCGATCGCCGGCAACCACGACTCGCACGTGCGCGTGTCGGCCTACGACCCGCTGCTGGCGTCCTTTCGCGTCACCATCCGCGGGGATGTGCGCCGGGCCGCCGAACCCGTGCTGGTGACGCCGCGCCATGGCGGCGAGCCCGTGGCCATCCATCCGCTGCCCTACCTCGACCCGGTGCTCGACGGGCCGGCCCTCGGCGCCGACGGTCGCCTGCGCCATCAGGAGGTGACGGAGCTGGCCCTGGCGCCGCTTCCCGCCGACCGCCGTCGGGCGGTGCTGGTGGCCCATGCGTTCGTGGCCGGCGGTCTGGGTTCCGAGTCGGAGCGCGAGCTCACGGTCGGCAATGTCGACCGGGTGGCCGTCGCCACCTTTGACGGTTTCGCCTACGTGGCCCTGGGCCATCTGCATGGGGCCCAGGAGCTCGACGGGCCGCGGCTGGCCTATTCGGGTACCCCCCTCCCCTATTCCTTCTCGGAACAGCACCAGACCAAGTCGGTGCGGATCGTCGAGCTCGATGCCGCCGGCACCCCTGCGGTGGAGGTGGTGCCCCTGAACGTGGGGCGGCCGCTCGCCACCCTCGAAGGGCCCCTCGAGCAGCTGCTGCAGGATCCGCGCCACCAGGCGGTGGAGCAGGCCCGGCTGCGGGTGCTGCTCACCGACGAGCAGCTGCCGCTGCAGGCCATGGCCCGCCTGCGCCAGCGGTTTCCGCTGGTGGCGGAACTGCGCCATCAGCCGCCGGACCGGCCCCAGGCCACGGCCACCGACCGTCGCCGGCAGCTGCAGGAGGCCGCCTCACCGCTCGACCTGAGCCTGGCCTTCTTTGCCGATCAGCAGGGGCGTGCGGCCGACGTTGCTGAGGCCGAGCTGCTGCGCCAGGCCCTCGAGGCCGCCGGCCGGCGGGGGGAACGGTGAGACCCCATCGGCTTGCCCTCGAGGCCTTCGGGCCCTATGCCGATCCCCTGCAGATCAGCTTCGACGACCTCAGCGAGGAGGGTCTGTTTCTGATCCACGGCAGCACCGGTGCCGGCAAGACCTTTCTGCTCGATGCCGTCTGCTTTGCCCTCTATGGCGAGGTGCCCGGTGATCGGTCGGTGCGCAGCCTGCGCAGTGACCATGCCGCCGCCACGGCGGTGCCGCGGGTGAGCCTCGAGTTCTCCAGTGCCGGCGGCCGCTGGCGGGTCGAGCGTTCACCGGCCCACACCGCCCCCCGCGCCCGCGGGGGCGGCACCACCGAGAAGGCCGCCCAGGCGGCCCTGTTCCGCCTGCGGGGGAGTGCCGCCGAACCGGTGGCCGGCCGCATCAGTGAGGTCAACCGTGAGGTGGAACAGCTGCTGGGGCTCACGGCTGCCCAGTTCCAGCAGGTGATCCTGCTGCCCCAGGGGCGCTTCGCTGAGGTGCTGCGGGCCCGCGCCGAAGACCGCGAGGCGCTGCTCAAGACCCTCTTTCACACCGTGCTCTACGAGCAGGCGGGCCAGTGGCTTGATGAGCAGGCCCGGGCCGCGCGGCAGCGGCTTGACGAGCAGGAGCGGCTGCTGGCGGGTCTGCGGGCGCAGGCGGCGGGGCGCTGGCCCCCCTTCGCCGCATCGGTGCCCGCCGACCAGGCCGCCCTCGACGGGCTGGTGGCGGCGATCACCCAGGTGGTGGCCGACGCCGACCGGCAGCTGCAGCAGGCCACGGCGCGGCTGCAGCAGGCCCGGCAGGAGGCCGAGGGGCGCCAGCGCCTGGCCGACCGCTGGGACCGGCGGGCGGCGGCCCGCGAACGGCTGGCCCAGCTCGACGGGCAGCAGGCCGTCGTCGAGGACCACCGTCGGCGGTTGCGCCTGGCCGACCAGGCCGAAGCCCTGCGGGCCAGCGTCGAGGCCGAGACCGAGGCCCGCCAGGAGCTGGAGCGGCAACAGCGGGCCATCGGCCTGCAGCTGCAGGAAGCCCGCCAGGTGCGTTCGGCGGCCCTGGCCCTGCCGGCGTCCCTGCAGCAGCTCGACCTCACGACCCTGCCCGCCGCCGAGGTGCTGGCCGATGCCCGCCACGATCTGGCCGCCCGCCGCGCCGAGGTGGCGGCCCTCGCCGACCGGGCCCGCGAGGCGGAGGAACGGCGCACGGCCGCGGCGACGGCGGCCCGGCTGGCCACCGAGGCGGCGGCGGCCCTGGCCCGCGACACCACCGCCCTGGCCGAGGCCCAGCAGCAGCAGCGGGCCACCCAGGCGGCCCTCGAGCAGGCCCGCTCGGCCCACGACCGCCTGGAGGGTCTGCAGCAGCTCGCCAGCGAGGCCCGGGCCCAGGCCACCGCCGCCGCCGCCCTGGCTGCGGCGGCGGTGGCCGAACGCCAGGCGCAGGCCGCTGCAGACCGGGCCGATCGTCACCTGGAGCA
>CAZWFG010000204.1:0-3611 GCA_964632245.1 uncultured Synechococcus sp.
AGCGGCGCCTGCCGCTGCTGCCGCCGCTGGCCAGCACCACGCCGGGGGCTTCGGGCAGGGCTGCCCTGGCCGCCGCCAGCAGTTCCGTCGCCGCCGCCCGGTCTTCGTCAGCGGCCAGCAGCCTCCAGCCCTTCATGGCGCCGCCGCCGCCCACACCTGCTCAGGATCGCGGCTGGCCAGGGGACCAGGGGGCCCCCAGCCCGGCGCCAGCCCGGCGGCGCAGGGGGTGGGTCCGTCCCACTGCAGGGCCGCCAGGTGTTCGAGGGCGCGGCGGCCGATGCCGGTCTCGAAGGCGGTGCTCACGGCCCGGCGGGGCTCGCCGGCGGCCAGCCGCCGCAGCAGCGGCCGTGGATCCCCCTCCAGGGCTGGCCGGTGCACCCGCCAGCCCATCCAGCCGCTGGGCTCGCCGGCCGGGTGCCGCAGCGATTCGTCGAGGGCCACCGGCAGCTGCAACGCCAGGGCCCGCAGGCCGGAGTGGTCCGCCGGCGGCAGGGGCTGCTCCAGCCATTCCAGCCGCGGTTCCAGCAGCAGCCGTTCGGCCCAGCGCGCCGCCGTCGGCCGGTCCCAGCCGCCATTGGCGTCGAGCCGCAGCCGGGCGGCCGCCGGCAGGCGCTGCAGCAGGCGGTCCAGCCGTGCCAGTTCGCTGTCGGCGCTTTCCACCGCCACCTTCCACTTCACCGTCAGGGGGCCGGCGACCAGGGGGGGCGAGGTCCTGGCGCGGCGGGCCAGCAAGGTGTCGAGGGCCGCCACCGCGCCGGCGCCGCCCGGCAGCAGCCAGGCCGTGGCCGGGGCCGACCGCCAGCCGCCGCTGCCCAGGCCGTCCAGTTCCGCCAGCGCCAGGCCGAGGCCGAAGGCCAGGGCCCGGGGCAGCTGCGGCAGCTGCGCCTCCAGCTCCTGCCGCCGTGGTTCGGCACCGAGGGCGGCCAGGGCCGCGGCGATGACGTCGTTGTCGGCGTCAACGTTGTTGGCGTTGTGATCGGCGCCGGGATCCAGCACCCGATCGGCCAGCACGGCTTCCCCCCAGCCCCGGCGGCCGTCGCTGGCCTCCAGTCGCAACAGCCAGCTCGGGTGGGCCGTCATGGTCCCCCGGTGGGTCTGCAGAGCCGCTGGCAGGGGCACCACGGTGCGGCGTGCGGCCAGGCGCAGCACCTGGTCGCTGGTCACCGGCCCACCAGCAGCGGCCCCAGGGCCAGCCCCAGGCTCAGCCCCAGCCCGTTGAGGGCCTGGAAGCGCAGGGCGACGAACTTGCTGCCGGCCACCCGCGTCGCATCCCCGTGGTGGGTCTGCAGCAGGGCGATCAGACCCGTGGCGGCCGGCAGGCCGGCCAGGGCCAGCAGGGCAGTGGGGGGCCAGGCGCCGGCCAGCACCGGCAGCAGTTCCAGGGCCAGCGTCCCGGCCACCAGCCACGGCACAAGGGCCGCCGCGCGGCTGCTGCCGAGCCGCACCACCGGCGAGCGCTTGCCGTGGGCGGCGTCCTGCTCCACCTGGTGGAAATGGGAGCAGAACAGCACCAGGGTGGTGGCCAGTGCCGGGCCGCTGCCCAGCTGCAGGGCACGGCTCCAGGCGTCGCCGTCGAGGCCGGCGGGGCCGGCGAGGGCCCGCAGGGCCGCGGCCGTGGCCAGCGGACCGAAGGCCAGCCAGCACAGGGGTTCCCCCAGGCCCCGGTAGCCCAGGCGGAACGGTGGGCCCTGGTACAGGTAGCCGATGCCGCAGCAGGCGAGCACCAGCAGCAGCACCGCGGCGTCGCTGCGGGCGGCCACCAGGGCCATCAGCCCAAGACCGGCCAGCAGGCAGAGGCTGCCCGCCAGGGCCACCCGATCGCGGCGGCCGGTGAGGTTCACCAGCGAATGGGGCTTGCCGACGGTGTCGACGCCGGTGTCGCTGTCGAAGACGTCGTTGCAGAGGTTCTCCCAGGCCAGCAGCAGCACCGCCGCCAGCAGGAACAGGCCCAGCTGGCCCCAGCGCAGCCCCGGACCCTGGCCCAGCAGGCTGCCGGCGGCCACCAGGGCCGGCATCACCGCCACGGCGTACATCGGCCATTTGACCGCCGCCCGCCAGAGGCGGCGGCGGTCGCCGGCCTCTGGCGCGTGAAGGCTTGCGACGACCTGGGGCTCTGCCATGGGGGGCCCGGAGGGGGAGGCGGGAAGCGCCCATACATTTGAGCAGTCCTTCCGCTCGCTGCCCCGGCGCCGGCGTGTCGCTGTCCCTGACCTTCACCGATCTGGTCGCCCGCGCCAGCCGCCGGGCGGCTGCCCTGGATGACGAGGCCGTCCTCAGCCTGGCCCTGCCCGTCAATGGTCCGGCCCCCCTGGATCCGCTGCACCTGTGGCCCCATCTGCCGGGCAGCGATGGCTTCCGCATGCTCTGGGACGGGGCCCCGGGCCTGTGCTTTGCGGCCGCCGGCATCGCCCAGCATCTGGAGCTCAGCGGCCCGCGGCGGTTCGAGCTGGCCCAGCGCTTTGCCCAGCTCTGCCTCGGGCGGCTCGATGTCGAGGACGATCCGCCGGTGGCCCGGCCGCGGCTGCTGTTGGCCTTCTCCTTCTTCGACAGTCCCCTCCAAGATGGGCCCGGGGCGCTGCCGGGGGTGCGGGCCGTGCTGCCGCGCTGGCAGCTCAGCCGCCAGGGCCGCACCGTCTGGCTGCGGCTGCAGCGGCGCCTGGGCGGCAGCGTCACCCCCCGGGCGGTGGCAGAAGAGCTGTGGGAGCAGGCCGGCCGCCTCGCCACCCTGGCACCGCCCCAGGGGCGCCCCGCCCTGCCCCAGGTGCTGAGCCGCACGTCATGGGAAGGGGCCTACCGCGATGCCCTGGACCGGGCCCTGGCGCTGGTGGAGCAGGGGGACCTCAGCAAGCTGGTGCTGGCGGTGCGGCAGCGGTTGCAGCTTGAGGCGCCCCTCGATCCCGGCCTGCTGCTGGAGGGCCTGCGTCGCGGTCAGGCCGGCAGCTGCCGCTTCCTCTGGGGCCTGGCTGACGGCGCCGATCTGATCGGTGCCTCGCCTGAACGGCTGCTGGCCGTGCGTCAGGGCCAGCTGCGCTGCGATGCCCTCGCCGGCACGGCCTCACCGGGGGAGCCGGCCGATGCCCTGCTGCAGTCCAGCAAGGACCGCCACGAACACGAACTGGTGGTGGAGGCCATCGCCGCCGCCCTGCGGCAGCAGGGGCTGCTGCCCCGGCGCCCCCGGCGCCCCCGGCTGGCCCGCCACGGGCCCCTGCGGCATCTGCACACCCCGATCACGGCCACCCTCGACGGTCAGCACCCCCTGCGGCTGGCGGCGGCCCTGCATCCCACCCCGGCGGTGGCGGGCTGGCCCCGGCGCCAGGCGATGGCCTGGCTGCGCAGCCTCGAACCCTTCGAGCGCGGTGCCTATGCCGCCCCCATCGGCTGGATCGACAGTGCCGGCGATGCCGAACTGCGGGTGGCGATCCGCAGTGGGGTGCTGCAGGGCCAGCACCTTGAACTCACTGCCGGGGCCGGGCTGGTGCGGGGGTCACGGCCCGAGCGGGAGCTGCAGGAGGTGGCCCTGAAGCTGCAGGTGCTGCAGCAGCACTGGCTGGCGCCCGTCAGGCCCGAGGCAGGCGTTCGATCGTGAGGTCGGCCAGGGGGATGCCCCCCAG
>CAZWFG010000205.1:0-1778 GCA_964632245.1 uncultured Synechococcus sp.
GCCAGCCGGGCCGTGATCGCCGCCGAGAGGGTGCAGCCGCTGCCATGGCTGTGGCAGGTGGCAATGGCCGGATCACGGAACCAGTGGGATGCACCCTCGTGCCACAGCACGTCATGACCACGGAAGGCCGGCAGGCCACCACCTTTGATCAGCACCGCCGCCGGACCCAAGTCGGCGATGGCGGCCGCTGCCTGTTCCATGGCGGCAGCACCGTCGATGGGTTGCCCCCACAGCAGCTGGGCCTCGTGGACATTGGGGGTGAGCACATCGGCCAGGGGCAGCAACTGCCGCCGCAGGGCCGAGATGGCGTCAGGATCCAGCAGCACAGCCCCATGGCGGGACACCATCACCGGGTCAACCACCCGGGGCAAGGTCAGGGGGGCCAGCAAGGCGGCTGTGGCGATGATGCGGTCGGCATCAAGCAACATGCCGGTCTTGAGGGCCACCACGGGCAGGTCGGCCAACACCGCCAGCACCTGGGCCTGAAGCAGCTCGACCTCGACAGCAGCAACGGCCGTGACACCGCAGGTGTTCTGGGCGGTGACGCAGCTGAGGGCGCAGCAGCCGTGCACCCTCAGGCCCATGAACGTCTTGAGATCGGCCTGGACGCCGGCGCCACCTCCTGAGTCGCTGCCACCGATGGTGAGCACCACGGGGGGAAGGGAAACGGTCACGGGGGGGGCACCGACGGCTTGCGGCCATCCTGCTGGACTCAGCGGCTCTGGCTGAAGATCTGATCCCAGAGGCCACCATTGCCGAAGACCTTCTTGTTGATGGTCTTCCAGCCGCCGAAGTCAGCCACCGTGAAGGTCTTGACTGCTGGGAAGCTGCGGGCCGTGGCGGCCTTGACAGCAGGATTGATCGGCCGGAACCCGTTGTCGGCAAAGACCCGCTGGGCCTGGGGGGTGTAGAGATACTTGGTCAGGGCCTCGGCCACCTTGCGGGTGCCTTTCTTGTCGACATTGCGATCGACCACGGTCACAGGGCCTTCGATCAGGATGTTGGGGCTAGGGATCTTGTAAGGAACGGTCCACTCGCCCGTCTTCTTGGCGAGGATGGCTTCGTTCTCGTAATTCAGCAGCACATCCCCCTGGCCCTTCTTGATGAAGGTGTCCGTGGCTTCGCGGGCGTCCTTTGGCAGCACGTCGACATTCTTGTAGACGGTCGTCACAAACTTGCGGGCCTTATCCTCAGAACCGCCAGTCTCCGTCACCGATCCCCAGATGCCGAGGAAGTTCCAGCGGGCTCCACCGGAGGTCTTGGGGTTGGCCGTGACGACATCCACATTCGGGTTGTCGAGATCGCTCCAGGTGTTGATCTTCTTGGGGTTGCCCTGGCGCACAAAGAAGGCCACCACCGAGTTGGTGATGATCGATTCGTTGGGAAGTTCCTTCTCCCAGCCCGGCTGCACCAGACCCGCCTCCTGCAGCTTGAGCACATCGCCCTCCAGGGCGAGGGCCACCACGTCAGCCTCCAGACCATCGATCACGGCACGGGCCTGGGAACCCGAACCGCCATAGCTGGCCTTGACGGTCACAGTCTGGCCCGTCTTCTTCTTCCAGTCGGCGGCAAAGGCCGGGAGGATCTTGTCGAAGGCGGCCTTGGTGACGGCATACGACACCAGCAGGATTTCCTGGGGCTGGCTGGCCGGCTTGGGCTGACGGGTCTGGGCCATCACCGCCAGGGGGAGGGCCGCCAGGCCCGTGAGGGCAAAAGCACCAGCGACGCGGGCCCTGCCGAGGGAGGAAAGAAGAGAAACCACGGTTGTCCGATCGGTT
>CAZWFG010000205.1:1878-3591 GCA_964632245.1 uncultured Synechococcus sp.
GAAGGCACAACCCTGCAGGATCTGCACGACCAGCGACGAGCCCTCACCCTGGCCGACAGCATGTATTTCATTTGACACCGAGTGCTATCCCCGGTTGACCGATCGGAGAACGAGTGCCAACGTGAGGGGAACGTCCGTTCCTGCCATGTGTTGCTGCCACTTTCAGCCGCCCACACCTCACGATCGTCAACCATGGCCCTTGCTTCACTCGATCACCGACCACAACTCCAGCGTGTGCCCCGCCTCGCCGAAACTCCCCTGAGGTTGTCACTTCTTCCCAATGATGTGTTGCCAGAAGGGTTCTGCTGGCGACTCGTTGAGGGCTACATCCGCAGCATCAGCTGGGATGCGGATGGAGAATCTCTGACCCTTGGCATATGGGGACCTGGTGCCTGGGTTTCCACTGGCTTCATCTCCCTGCGTCCCTTGGAACTTCAGTGCCTGACTGCTGTTGTCGTGGAGCACGCCAACCCCACGAATGCTGATCTGCAACAGGCCCTGAGTGACCATCTGCACATTCTCGAAGAGCTATTCCAGATCAATCGAGTGCGTTCTGCCGAAGATCGACTGCTGCATCTTTTGGTCTGGATCGGCAAGCGATTCGGCATGGTCAACAGCCAAGGGCATCGTATTTCGCTGCGGGAGTTAAATCTGACCCATAAGGCTCTCGGCGACATCTGCGGCCTCACGAGGGTGACCGTCACCAAGAACCTCAGCCTGTTCCGCCAGCGCGGCATCCTTCGCGACGTCGGCCATGGAGACCTCCTGATCACATGATCACAGCAAATCTCTTCATCCACTCCTTCCTAACATGACAACTCTGCTCCCCCTCGGCCACGCGTATCTGCTCACCTTTCGCAACGGCAAAGTCCTAAGAACCCAGAGTCCAATTGTCGTGGCTCACTACCGTTCAGATGCTCGTCTGGCGTCGATCCGTGTGGCTCCCACACCCACCAGATCAGATGAGCCTGAGCGATCAGATGGCAAAGTCTGGTTGGAAGGTGCGTGTGTGATGCGAGAGTACGTGCACTGATACACCTGGGGCCCAGGGGGTGGTGGCAAGTCGCTTTCGCGGCACCACCACCTGGAGCGCCTCTCCGCTTTCCAGCACCAGATCCACCCGCACGTCGTGGCCGAGGTAGGTGATGCGGTGCACCCGGCCAGGGACACTACCCGGCCGGGGCTCTTGCAGCAGTTCGAGATCCTGGGGCCGGATGAACACCGTCCCAGTGGGCCCGGATGAATCAGGCTGACCGGTCGCCGCTGGCATCACCTGGGATGGCAACACATTCACGGCACCCACAAAACTCATGACAAACGGGGTGGCCGGATGGTCATAAATCTCAGCGGCCGTTCCCACCTGTTCAATGCGACCCTTGTTCATGACAACGATCTTTTCGGCCACTTCCATCGCCTCTTCCTGGTCGTGGGTGACGATGACGGTGGTGACATGCATCTCATCGTGGAGATTGCGCAACCACGAACGAAGTTCCTTGCGCACCTGAGCATCCAGGGCGCTGAACGGTTCGTCGAGCAGGAGCACGCGGGGCTGCACCGCCAGCGCCCTGGCCAGGGCAACTCGCTGCCTCTGTCCTCCGGAAAGCTGCGAAGGGTAACGGTTGCCGTAGCCCGCCAGCTGGACCAAGTCGAGCAGCTCTTCGACGCGGCGACGGATCGCCGCCGGTTTCGTGCCGCGGATTTCGAGACCGAAGG
>CAZWFG010000206.1:0-3510 GCA_964632245.1 uncultured Synechococcus sp.
GGGTGGCGCAGTTTGCGCAGGGCCTTCGCCTCGATCTGACGGATGCGCTCGCGGGTGACATCGAAGATCTGGCCGATCTCCTCGAGCGTCTTCATGCGGCCATCATCCAGGCCGTAGCGCAGCCGCAGCACATCCCGCTCGCGGGGACTGAGGGTGGCCAGCACACCTTCCAGGTCTTCGCGCAGCAGGTTCTTGGCCACGTCCTGATCCGGATTCTCAATGTCGGCTTCGATGAAATCACCGAGCCGCGAATCCTCCTCCTTGCCGATGGGGGTCTCGAGAGAGATGGGCAGCTGGGCTGATTTGGCGATGAAGCGCAGCTTCTCGATCGTCATCTCCATGCTTTCGGCAATCTCTTCCTCAGTCGGCTTGCGGCCGAACTCCTGGCTGAGCACCTTGGTGGTCTTCTTGATGCGGGAGATGGTCTCGTACAGATGCACCGGCAGGCGGATGGTGCGGCTCTGGTCGGCAATGGCCCTCGTGATGGCCTGACGGATCCACCAGGTGGCATAGGTGGAGAACTTGTAACCCTTCTCGTGGTCAAACTTCTCGGCGGCCCGGATCAGGCCGAGGCTGCCTTCCTGGATCAGATCCTGGAAGGACAGGCCCCGGTTCATGTACTTCTTGGCGATGGACACCACCAGTCGCAGGTTCGACTGCACCATCTTTTCCTTGGCCCGGCGACCCAGCAGCAGCCGCCGGCGGAACTTGATCAGGGGCATGTCCACCAGGGCCGCCCATTCCTTGGTGTCGGGGGCGTGGCCGTGGTCGCTCTCGAACTGGGCCGCCAGCTCCTCAAGCTGCAGCAGGTCGGCGATCTTGCGGGCCAGCTCGATCTCCTCGTCCGGCCGCAGCAGGCGGATGCGACCGATCTCCTGCAGATAGACCCGGATCGAGTCTTCGGTGTAGACCCCCTTGGGTCCGAGCTTGATGCTGGGGGTGCGGGCCGCCCGACCGGATCGACCTTCGCTGTCCTCCTCGGCCGGCAGGGCGTCGGCAGCGGCCAGCAGATCGTCGGCGGCCTCCTCCAGCAGGTCCTCGCCCCCTTCCTCCGCCGTGGGCTTGGCCGCCGCCGCCTTGCCCTTGGCCGAGCGCGCCTTGGGTTTCGCGGTTTTCCCGGAGGTTGTGGCGGCCGTCGTCTCCGTGGTCTTCGCCGTCGCAGGCTTGGCCTTGGCCTTGGTGCGGGTCTTCACCACCATGGGGGCAGTGTCACCGGCGGCGCCTTCAGGGGCTGCAGCGTCGGCGGCCGGAATCACGGCCAGGATGTCGTCGGCACTGAGGGGGGCAACGGACTCCGCCACGGCGGGGAGGGAAGCTGTCATCGAGGGGAGGGGGGAGGGAGACGGAGCAGGCCAGAACATCCGGAAATCCTCGTCCCCAGCGATGGTTCGCGGACGCGGGATATCTGGTTGGTGGTCTGAACTGGAAGGGCTGAACAGAAAACGCGCAGGAGTCAGCGGACTGACGGACGCACCGTTGGCAGGGGTGATCTCAGACCCGTCACGCGATGGTGCGATGGTCTTCCCTCTGGACGGAACGGTGCGTCGTTCCGACTGCCGCCATGCGGCTCAACCCACCAATCTTAAGAAAAGCCCGTCCCGTCCGCAAGGGGTTAACGTGACGCAGTCTGAGAAGGCTGTGGCTCCAGAGGGTTTGGCCCTTCCGGACGCTCCCCTGCCGGTTTCCGTCTGGGTCGAGGCCGGTCGGGAGGGTCGCTGTCTCACTTACGACGCTCGCGCATGTGCTCTGCGGGGGGAGCCCCTCGGCCCAGGGGATCTTGTCCGCGTGCGGTTGCGGGGACGTCCCCATCAGGGTCTGGTCGTGGCCGCGGCCCCGGAGGAGCAGCCGCCCGGCATGGTCCTGGAACCCGTGCTCGAGCGCCTGGAGACCGCCGCGGTCACCTCCGCCTGGCAGGCCCTCCTGGACGCCGTGGCCCGCGACTGTCACACCAGTGCATTTCAGGTGCTGCGCACGGCCCTGCCCAGCGGTTGGCTGGGGCGACGCCCTCCATCCAGTGGTGGTGAACGCCGCTGTCAGCTCGCCATCCCCCGGCCAGGTCCCCTCCCCGCCGCGGCCCACTTCACCCCGCGCCAGGCGGCGCTGCTGGCGGCGCTGCAGCAGGCTGGTCCCCGTCCTGTGGCCGAGCTTGTCCGCCAGGGCTGGAGCCGAGCCCTGGTGCAGGCCCTGGCCCGGGAGGGGGCCCTCACGATCGAGGTCGGTGTCCCCGGGGGTGCCGCTGCCCCGGACCCATGGCAACCCCCCGTGGCCGCCCTCCCCCAGCTCACCCAGGCCCAGGCGGCTGCCCTGGCCACCATCGCCGCCGATCCGCAGCAGCGGGAATGGTTGCTGTGGGGCGTCACCGGCTCCGGCAAGACCGAGGTGTACCTGCGTTGCGCCGCCGATCATCTGGCGGCGGGCCGCAGTGTGTTGCTGCTCACCCCCGAGATCGGTCTCGTGCCGCAGCTGCTCGACCGCTGCCGCCGCCGTTTCGGGGACGCTGCCGTGCTGGCCTTCCATTCGGGCCTCAGGGACAGCGAGCGCACCCGGGCGTGGCGTCGCTGTCGCCGCGGTTCGCCCCTGCTGGTGGTGGGCACTCGCTCGGCGATCTTCCTGCCGTTGCCGCAGCTCGGCCTGATCGTGCTGGATGAGGAGCACGACGGTTCCTACAAGCAGGAATCCCCCATGCCCTGCTACCACACGGTGTCGGTGGCCCGTCGGCGGGTGCAGCTCGAGGGTTGCCAGCTGCTCCTCGGCAGCGCCACCCCCCGCCTTGAAACCTGGCAACGGGCGGTGGAGCCTGGCGCGGGGCTGCGGTTGCTGCAGCTGCCCTCCCGCATCGAGGACCGCCCACTGCCGCGGGTGCTGGTGGTCGACATGCGGGGGGAGCTGGCCGACGGTCACCGGCGTCTGCTCAGTCGGCCCCTGCTGGATCGCCTGGCCGGTCTGCCCGGGCGGCAGGAGCAGGCGGTGGTGCTGGTGCCGCGGCGGGGGTACAGCACCTTCCTCAGCTGCCGCAGCTGCGGCGAAGCCGTGCCCTGTCCCCATTGCGACGTGAGCCTGACGGTGCACCGCCGCCGCGACGGCAGCAGCTGGCTGCGCTGCCATTGGTGCGATCACCGTCAGGAGGTGGAGTCCCGCTGCGGCAGCTGCGGTTCGACGGCGTTTCGGCCCTTCGGGGCCGGCACCCAGCGGGTGATGGACCAGCTGGCCACCGAGCTCGACGGTCTGCGACTGCTGCGGTTCGATCGCGACAGCACCCGGGGCCGCGACGGCCATGAGCGCCTGCTGCAGTGCTTCGCCGAGGGCGGGGCCGATGTGCTGGTGGGCACCCAGATGCTGGCCAAGGGGATGGACCTGCCGCGGGTCACCCTGGCCGCTGTGCTGGCGGCCGATGGGCAGCTGCACCGTCCGGATCTGCGGGCCGCCGAGGAAGCGCTGCAGCTGCTGCTGCAGCTCGCCGGCCGGGCCGGCCGTGGTGAGCGGCCCGGCGAGGTGATCGTGCAGACCTAC
>CAZWFG010000207.1:0-3485 GCA_964632245.1 uncultured Synechococcus sp.
GCGCCGGGGAGCGAAGCGGTTGTCGCCCCTGAGCCGCTCCCGGAGGGCGCCGTAGACGGGTTCCATGGTGCGCCCCGTGGCCAGGCCTGTGGGGGGCTGCTGCGGATCACACAGGGGGTCGAGCAGCAGGGCCGCCGCCCGGTGGGCAACGGCGGCGGCGTCGGGCAGCACCTCAACGGCGGGGGCCAGGCAGGGGGGCATCGGCGACGGCCCTGTCCTAGGGCGGTGGCGGGGGTTGGGGCCAGGCTGGCCCAGCGGCGGTCACCAGCGCCAGGGGGCGATAGGGCTGCAGCGTCACGTTGCTGTAGTAGTGGCCAAGGATCCGCTCGAACGACACGCCCTTGAGGGCCAGGCCGTAGGCGCCCCACTGGCTCAGGCCCACCCCATGGCCATAGCCGCGGCCTTCGGCCACCAGCGAGGGCCGCAACCCCAGCCAGCTGCCCACCCGTTCGAGCACCGTGTCAGGGTCCTCGGGAGGTCTGAAGCGCACGAAGCTGCTGCGCAGGCCCAGGCGCTGGCGCAGCTGGCTGCCGCTGAGGCTGAGTTCACCGCCGGGCCCCCGCACCAGCACCTGCCGCAACCGGCCGGTGCTGGTCTGGCTGATGGGGTCGATGGCGCTGGCCCCGCCGGTTTCCGGGAAGGCGGCCTGCAACTGGCCCTCATCGAAGCCCACGGTCCAGCGGTACACCGGACTGTCCTGGTCGTAGTCGACGACGCTGCGCAGGTAGGGCAGCTGCCGCGGCCACACCTCGCCGCTGTTCTCGGTCATGCCGCCACTGCTGCTGAAGAACACCGAATCGATCAGCTGGCCGCGGTGGGTGAGCACCAGGCTGCGGGTGCTGGCCACCGCGGCACGGGTGCTTTCGGTCTCGGCCTCGAGACCGCGATACACCTGGTGGCTCACCGTCGAGCCCAGGTCGACATCGGCCCCCGGTCGCCACAGGCGCAGGGCATAGGTGCGGGCCGCCACGGCCTGCACCCGCAGGGCCTCAAGGGGCCAGCGGGCCGGCATCTCGCTGCCCACAACGCTGGCCAGGTAGCGCTCGACCCCCAGCCGGTTCACCGCCTGCAACCGTCCGGCCTGGGCGCGCAGCCGCAGGCTGCCCGCATAGCGCCGCTGCTGCAGCCAGAAGCTGCCGTCTGGCCCCTGCGGTTCAAGCCACACCTCGGTGGGGGCCTCCGGCAGCCCCACGATGCGGTCATCCTCTGCCCGCAGGGTGATGCCCTGCTCGATCAATCCCAGCCGTTCCCCGCTGGCGCTGCGCAGCAGCAGCCCCCCCTCGGCGGGCACGACCCGCAGGGCACTGTCCTCGGCCAGCAGCACCCGCAGCTGCGGTTCCCGCCCAGCCGCGGCGGGCCCGGGACAGAACCACGGCAGCAGGGCCAGCAGGGCCGAGAGGACGGGCTTGTGGCGGAGGGGCGCCATGGGGAAATGGAGACGGCGCCATTGTGGGGTGGCCGTCGAGCCCGTGGCAGCATCGGGAACCCCGTCTGAGCGCGTGCAGGTCACCTTTCTGGGCACCAGTTCGGGTGTGCCCACCCGCAGTCGCAACGTCTCCGCCGTGGCGGTGCGTCCGCCGCAGCGGGCGGAGCTGTGGCTGTTCGACTGCGGCGAAGGCACCCAGCACCAGTTCCTGCGCAGCGATCTGCGGGTGTCGCAGCTGCGGCGCATCTTCATCACCCACATGCACGGCGACCATGTGTTCGGCCTGCCGGGGTTGCTGGCCAGCCTGGGCATGGCCGGCACGTGCAACGGCCTCGATCTGCATGGTCCCCGGCCCCTGGAGGCGTTCGTGCTGGGCGCCCTCGAGCATTCCTCGACCCGCATCGGCTACCCCCTGCGCTTCCATCCGGTGGAGGACTGCGCCCGGCGCGGCAGCCCGGTGCTGCAGGACGGGGATCTGACGGTGACCTGCGCACCCCTGCGCCATCGCATTCCCGCATTCGGCTACCGGGTGCAGCAGGCCGAGCGGCCGGGTCGTTTCGACCCCGAAGCGGCCCGTGCCCTCGGCCTGACCCCCGGGCCCCTCTTCGCCCGCCTCAAGGCCGGAGAGACCGTGCAGCTCGAGGATGGCCGCCGGATCGACGGCCGCCGGTTGTGTGGCGCCCCCCAGCCCGGCCTGTCCCTGGCCTACTGCACCGACACGGTCTTCAGCGAAAGTGCCGTCGCCCTGGCCCGGGGGGTCGACCTGCTGATCCACGAGGCCACCTTCAGCCATGGGGATGCCGAGCTGGCCTTCCAGCGCCAGCATTCGACCAGCACCATGGCCGCCCAGACCGCCGCCGAAGCCGGTGCCAACCGTCTGTTGCTCACCCACCTCAGCCCCCGCTACGCCCCGGGCAACGGCACCACCCCTGAAGATCTGCTGGCCGAGGCCCGGGCGATCTTTCCCTCCACCGATCTGGCCCGGGACCTGCTGGCCATCGACCTGGTGCCGGGGGCCTGCAACAGTTCGTGAGTCGCCGGCCCGATCCAGTCCGGAGCGCCTGTTCTGCGTGATACAAGGGCTCTGGCGTCCGTCCCCCTCTGCACGTTTTCTCCATGTCCACCGTCCTTCAGGGTCTGCGGCGTGCCGTCGTACTGCTGCTGCTGCCCCTGGCCCTGCTGCTGCTGCCAACCGCGGCCGAGGCGCTGCAGTGGGATGCCGAGACCCTCACCGTTCCTGCCGATCCCAGCGGCACCACGGTCACCTTCAGTGAGACCGAGATCAAGTCCGGACGGAAGATCTTCAACTCCAGCTGCGGCACCTGCCATGCCGGCGGCATCACCAAGACCAACCAGAACGTGGGCCTTGATCCCGAGACCCTGGCCCTGGCCACACCTCCCCGCGACAACGTTGAGGCCCTGGTCGACTACTTCAAGGACCCCACCTCCTATGACGGGGAGGTGTCCATCGCCGATGTGCATCCAAGCCTGCGCAGCGCCGATGTCTTCGTGAAAATGCGCGACCTCGACGACGAGGACCTGCGTCTGATCGCGGGCTACATCCTGGTGGCGCCCAAGGTTCAGGGTCCCCAGTGGGGGGGCGGCAAGATCTACTTCTGATCTGCCCCACCAGGATCAACGGCCGGCGGCTCTGGAGGCGTTTCCTCCAGGGTCGTCGGCTTTCTGCTGTACCACCATTCCTGCAGGCCGGGGCTGAGCCGTTCGGCGAACAGGGTGATGGTGGTGATCGTCGGCCGCAGGCCAGGTTGCAGCAGTTCAACCACGTAGGTGGGGCAGCGACGGGCCGCCAGGTCAGGCACGAGGCGACGGCCCACCCGGCGCCAGCTCGGCTCCTTGCTGCGCCATTGCAGCCGGCAGCAGGGCCAGGGCAGCTCTTCACGGTCAAACAGGCGGCAGCAGGGACCCAGCACCCGGAAGCTGTACATGCCTCCGGGACTGGGCCGTTCGCTGCCGCTGGGGAGCAGGCGGTCGTGGTGCGTCACAGCCGGGGGCAACAGGAGGGAGGCGGAACAAAAAAAAGCCACCCCCGCGGGGGTGG
>CAZWFG010000208.1:0-3470 GCA_964632245.1 uncultured Synechococcus sp.
GAGAGGGCACTGTTGAGCAGCAGGCTGGTGCTGAAGGCCGCCGGGTTGCGGGCCGCGTGCTGATGCAGGGCGGGGTGGCGCACGAGCCGGCGCTCGACCGCCGGGTGGGGGGGATGGGCGTGGGCCATGGGAGGGCTCCGCTGGGCCCTGTCTAGTGGCGGCCCCAGCCTGCCGTCATCCCCGGCTGTGGCACGGCCGTCAGCGACACCACACGACGCTGCAGCCGGCCCCGCCCTCGGCCGGTTCGGCGTCGGTGACCTGCTCCACCCACGGCAGGGTGGCGAGCCAGCTGCGCAATCCCTCCCGCAGGCGGCCGCTGCCGACCCCATGCACCAGCCAGACGGGGCCGCTGTGGCGGCGCAGCCGTTCCTCCACGGTGGCCTGGGCCTCGTGCACCCGCATCCCGCGCACATCAAGGGTGTTGCGCTCACTGCGCACGGCCGGACCGCGCCCGCCGGTGCCGCCCACCCGCACCTGCACCTTCGGGGCGGGCGGCGGCTGCGGTTTCTCGCCCTGGAGCCCCTCGATGGCCTCGAGGGGCACCTGCAGCCGCAGGGCGCCGCAGCGCAGGCTCAGTTCGCGGCCGTCCTCCGACAGGGCCATCACCTCCGCTGCCCGCCCCAGGGCCAGCACCCGCACCCGGTCCCCCACGGCCGGCTGCCAGCCCCGCGGTTCGCGGTGGGGTTCGGGTGGGCGGTGGTCCTGCTGCAGCTGCTTGAGCCGCTGGCCGGCCTGGCGGGCCATTTCGCCACCGCGGTGGCGCTGCCGCGGGCCGGTGCCGGCCTCGCCGGCCTGGCGCAGCCGACGGATGATGTGGCGCACCTCCTGCTGGCCTTCGCGGATCGAGCGTTCCAGCTCCTGCCGCCGTTCCTCCTGCCGTTCGGCGCTCTGCTGCCGTTGCTGCTGCCAGCGGTCGAGCAGTTCCTCGTGCAGCAGTTCGGTGCGGGCCAGCAGGGCGGCGGCCTCCTCGGCGGCCTCCTGCTGCCGACGGCGCTGGTCCTCGAGGCCGCTGATGACGGTGTTGACGCTGTCGCGGCCCTGCTGTTGCAGCAGGGCCGCGGCATCGGCCAGCACCGGCGCCGAGAGCCCCAGCCGTTCGGCCACCGCCAGGGCGTTGCTGCGGCCCGGGATGCCCCACAGCAGCCGGTAGGTGGGTCTCAGGCTCTGGTCGTCGAATTCGACCGAGGCGTTCTCGAAGCGGGCATCGGCGTATTTGAGGGCCTTGAGTTCGCCGAAATGGGTGGTGGCCACGGTGAGGTGGCAGCGGTCGGCCAGGTGCCGCAGCAGGGCGGCGGCGAGGGCGCTGCCTTCGACGGGATCGGTGCCGGCGCCCACCTCGTCGAGCAGCACCAGGGCCGGCGCCGGGGCTTGGCCCAGGCCGTCGAGGGCCTCGAGGATGCGGGCGATGCGGCGGATGTGACCGCTGAAGGTGGAGAGGTTCTGCTGCAACGACTGTTCGTCGCCGATGTCGGCCAGCACGGCTTCGCACCAGGGCAGCTGCGGGGTGCCGCTGCAGGGCAGGAACAGGCCGGCCCGGGCCATCAGGGCCGCCAGGCCGAGGCTTTTGAGGGTCACGGTCTTGCCGCCGGTGTTGGGTCCGGTGATCGCCACGACGCGGATGGCCTCCTCCACCGGCACCTCCACCGGCACCACCGCATTGCCGCCTTCATGGCGCTCCTGCCACACCAGCAGCGGATGGCGCAGGTGCTGCAGCCGCCAGCGACGGCCGCCCAGCTGCGGTTTCACCGCCCCCAGCCAGACGGCATGGCGGGCCCGGGCCAGACCCAGATCCAGCCAGGCCAGGCAGCCGGCAAGGTGGTCGAGCCCATCCGCCTCGGCGCCGACCAGGGCACTGAGGCGTTCGAGCACCCGCCGTTCCTCGTCCCGCTCCTGGCCTTCGAGGCCGGCGATGCGGTTGCCCAGGTCGACCACCGCCTGCGGTTCGATGAACACCGTGCTGCCCGAAGCCGAACTGTCGTGCACCAGGCCCGCCACCTGGCCGGCGGCGCCGGCCTTGACGGCCAGCACCGGCCGGCCGTGGCGGCTGGCGATCACCGAGTCCTGCAGCAGGGGTGCCCAGCGCCGCAGCAGCTCCTGCAGCTGCTCCTGCCGCTGGCGGCGGCTCGCCTGCAGCTGGCGGCGCACGGTCGCCAGGGCCTCGCTGGCGCGGTCGGCCACCCGGCCACCTTCCTCGATGTCATGGCGCAGCTGCTGTTCCAGGTCCGGCAGGGTGCGCAGATCGTCCAGACGGGCGGTGGTCACCGGCCGCAGGTCGGGATCACTGATCTGGCGCCGCAGGCGGCGGGCGGCGGCGAGGGTGCCGGCCAGCTGCAGCAGGGGGTCGGCGCCGGCACAGCCGCCCTTGCGGCAGAGGGCCACCGTCGGACCGATGTCCACCACGCCCCGCAGGCTCAGGCCCCCGTCCAGCAGCCCGTCGAGGGCCAGCAGTTCACCGGTTTCCTCGAGCCAGCGGCGGGCCTCGTCGACGTCGTCGGCCAGCGGCAGGCGGCGGCAGAGGGCCCGGCCCGGATCGCTGCCGGCGAAGGTGGCGAGCTGCTCGGCCAGCCGGGGCCATTCGAGCAGCTGCAGGGTTTCAGCCCGGATCCCGTCCATCCCCGACCACCGTGTTGCCCACCACGCCACCGGGGGGTTCGTAGAGCATCTCGAGCCAGTTGCCTTCCGGATCGCGCAGGTAGAACGAGGCGGTGCCGTCGCGGTGGTCGTGCAGGCCGCCGACGGAGACCCCGGCGGCGCGCAGGCGGTCGTGCATGGCCTGCACCTGGTCGCGGTCGCTGAAATGGAAGGCGAAGTGGGGGCCGGCGGCGCGATAGTCGGGCCCCAGCAGGGCGAGGCCGTCATCGCCGGCCATCAGGTAGCACCAATCGGCGGCATCCCAGACGAGGCGGCAGCCCAGGCCCAGGTAGAAGGCCTTGGCCCGGTCCATGTCCTCGACGCGAATGGCCACGTGGCCCAGCCGTTCCACCTGCATGGCGACTCCGTGCTGCGGCCATTCTCGGGGGCGGTCGCCCCTCCCGTGGCTCACCCCTGCTGCAGCCAGCCGGCGGCGTCGCAGGCGTGGTACGTGAGGATCAGATCGGCGCCGGCGCGGCGGAAGCAGAGCAGGGTTTCGAGCACCACGGCCCGTTCGTCGATCCAGCCCCGCTCGGCGGCGGCCTTGACCATCGCGTATTCACCGCTGACGTTGTAGGCGGCGATCGGCAGTTCGGTTTCGCTGCGCAGGCGGTGGATGATGTCGAGGTAGGCCAGGCCGGGCTTGACCATCAGGATGTCGGCCCCCTCCTGCTCGTCGAGCAGGGCTTCGGTGAGGGCTTCGCGGGCATTGCCCGGATCCATCTGGTAGGTGCTCTTGTCGGTCGGGATGGGTTTGCCGGCGGCGGCCCGCGGTGCCGAGTCGAGGGCCTCGCGGAAGGGGCCGTAGTAGGCGGAGGCGTACTTGGCCGTGTAGCTGA
>CAZWFG010000209.1:0-3430 GCA_964632245.1 uncultured Synechococcus sp.
GTTGCTCAAACCTGAGCCGATCTTGCAGAAAACGGCAGATCAGAGCGGGTTGTTGATACTTGCCGCCGAAGGGATTACAGCCTGTGAAACAGGCGGCTGTAACCCGGTTCGCTGATCAGTAATCTCGCCGTCACGCACAACCCTATCCGCATTGATGTAACGGCCATCCCCGCCTCGCAGAGCGAGAGAACGGCACCACTTTGCTCATATCTTTCTCATGAAAAGCCGCTCATTTTTTCTGGCTGTGCTGCCCGAAGGCATCGCTGTCGCGCTGTTGCTCGCCGGCCATGGCCCTGGCGCCCTGCTGCTGACGCCGTTGCTGATCCGCCTGGCCTGGCTGGCGGCCGAACTGCTGCACGGCGGCGGCCACACCATCGTGCGGGCCCTGGTCGATGGCGACCCCGGTGTGCTGCGTCTGGATCACCTGCTGGAGCACCGCTCACCCCGGCAGCTGCTGCAGGCCCTGCTGCCCCTGGCTCCCATCGGTCCCGCCTGCTGGCGGGGGCAACCGCCGCCCTGGCTGGCGGCCGGTGATCCAACCCCCTGGAAGCTGCGCCTCAAGGCCGCCGGTGGGTTCATCGCCCACGGTCTGGCGCTGGCGGCCGCCCTGGCGGTGCTGCTGCAGCCGCCGACGGCCGCCCCGCGTCCGTTGTGGCTGGGCCAGCTGCTGGTCGCGCTGGTGATCAGCAACCTCGCGGTGGCGCTGTCGTCCCGTTCGGATCTGCGCAGCCTCTGCAGCGGCCGTGGCCTGGTGCTCTGCTGCGGCAATTTCGGGGTGCTGGCAGCCGTCGATGACGCCACCTCCACAGACCTGCTGCCGCCGGAGGTGATCAGCCTGTTCGAGCGCATGGGACGTGAGACCGAACTGCGCGGCGCCCAGGCCGGTGGTGGCCTGGTGATGGCCATCGATGACCACGGCGATGCCTGCTTCGTCGGCCAGCGGATCGTCAATGCCAAACGCGGGGATCTCACCCCCGCCCTGGAGACAGCCTTCCGCCGCCGCCGGCGGCAGGCCCTGCGCAAAGGACGTCGCCTCCATCCCGCCGGGGTGCTGGCCTGCTGGCACTACCGCTTCGGCACCAGTGGTCCCCCTGCCGTGCGGGAAACCCACTGGCAGGAATGGTGCCCCCCGCGGCTGGCCCACCTCTGGCACCAGGACCACGACGGCCGCTGGCACGACCGCTGGCAGACGGTGCACCACCGCATCACCCACAACGGCGACTTCGAGACCCTTGAGGCTTTCGGCCAGACGGTCGATGTGGCGACAGACCTCACCGCCTGGCTGGAGCAGGCCCTGCAGCAGCCGGCCCCCGCCGTCGTCGATTCGGCCCGCATCGCCGGAATGATGGACCTGCTGATCTGTCAGGGCGACTGGTTCGCCGCCGTGCGCTGGGCCTCGCTCATCAGCCTTGTCCCCTTCCCGGCCACCCTGCCTGTCGATGCCCTCGAGGCCTGGACGGAACGGTTCGAGGACGCCTTCGCGGTGCAGGTGCGCACGGCGACGGGGGAGGGCTGGGTCGAACCGCTCAGCGAGCGGCTGCTGCCCCGGCTGCGTCGTGAGCCGTTGCTCGCCGACCACGATGACGACGTGTTGCGGCGCTGGATCGGCCTCGCGGCCGCCCTGTTCCTGCAGAACGATCCCTACGAGGCGCTGCGGCAGTTCATGGCCCATGCCCGCGGCAGCTTCGGCCTGGTCGTGGCCTCCACCACGAGGCCCGACCGGCTGGTGATCGCCAGCCTCGGCCAGCCCATCACCATCGGCTTCGATCCCCACCGGCGCACGGCGGTCTATGCCTCCGAATCGGCCGCCGTCGATGCCGTGCTCGCCGCCCGGCCGGAGGCCTGGCGCATCGATCTCGACGAAAACGCCGGGGAGCTGGCCCTGCTGTCGAGCCAGTCCCTGCACGTCACCTCCCTGTCCGAAGGACAGGAGCTGCCGTCCGAGACCCTGCTCGCCCGCCTGCGCCCCTACAGCCCCAGCAAGCCCCCGCCGGCGGCCAGCACCGCCGATCGCGATCCGGTGGCGGCCGACATCGCCGCCATTCCGGGGCTGGTCGCCAGCATCGATGACGACTGGAGCCATCCTGGATCCAGCAACCGTCAGACCCTCGACAGCCTCGGCCAGCTGTTCATCACCAAGGCGGCCCATCTGCTGAACAAGGAATCGGTGCTGCGGCAGGCGGGGCTGGACGACAGCCTGGCCCGGTCGCTGCATGTCGATCTGCTGATCGTGGGTGTCGAGAACAGCCTCTGGCTCGGTGAACAGTTCGCCCGCGATCTCACGGCCCTGCTGCCGCGCCTCACGGTGCGGGCCCTGTCGTCCAATGTGGTGCTCAAGGCGTTGCAGACCGACATCGACAGCCTGGCGCTGGCCCGCCAGTCGATCGTGCTGGTGCTGAGCCATTCCAGCCGCACTTTTCCTTCACGGCAGGTGATGGAGGTCGCCGATCTGATGGCCCGTCGTGGGGCGATCCGGGAGCTGTTCATCCTCACCGGTGAACCCGACAGCCTGCTGGGGTCAACGCTGCTGGCGGTGCATCAGCCGGGAGAACCCTTCAGCCGGCGGCTGTTCACCACGGCGGCCGGTCGCCGTCGGGCCGAACCCGCCACCGCCAGTGTCGCGGCCATGCACCACACCCTCACGCAGCTGCTCTTCGGCCTGTGCCGCCAGCTGCTGCAGGCCTTCCCCGATGAAGCCATGCCCCCGCTGGGGTTGCGCCTCCGTCGCCACGACCTGCAGCGTCTCCAGGAGCACGACCTGCTGGTGCTGGCCAACGACTGCAGCGCAATTGTCGGCAGCGACCTCGACGGCCGGCCCCGGGCCACCGCCACCTCGCGGCAGCTGGCGCAGGCCGGACGCCAATGGGCGCAGCACGTGCTCGAAACGCCGCTCGCCTGGCTGCTGCATGCCGTCTACATCCTGGTGTCGGTGGCCTTTGGTCTGCCGCTGGTGCAGACGCTGCTGAAGCTGCTCGCCGGCGGGGCTCTTCCCCCCTGGGGCAGCCTGGGCGGCACCATGCTGCGCGAAGCAGCCCTGATCGCCGATGTGGGCTTCTACGTCTTCGGACCCTGGTTCTGGACCCTGGCCCTGCGGGCCTGGCAGCGGCGCCCCCTGCTGGCCCGCACCGGCCGGCGTTCGGTGGTGGTGGGCGAAACCGCCTGGGTGCATCCGCTGCTCACCAACTACATCAGCAAGCTCTTTTCGCTCAGCTTCGGCATCACCAGCCTCGACGTGCAGGGGGGCGAGGTGGGCGATCACCTGCTGCACACCCATGCCCATCGGCTGGTGCGGGGCACCTTGCTGTTCTTCGGGATCCCCGATGGCCGTTTCAACGGCTGGCTGCGCGCCGAAGCCGATGCCGCCCTGCTCACGGCCCGCCAGTCGGACGGCATCCGCCACTGGGACACCGGTCCCGAAATCGTGGCGGTC
>CAZWFG010000210.1:0-3424 GCA_964632245.1 uncultured Synechococcus sp.
GCTGCGCAGCCTCGAGAGCCTGCGCGATCTCGATTACCAGGCATGGCAGCTGGTGGCCTGGCGTGAAGGCCCCCCGGGCGGACCGCTGCGGCTGCGGGTGGTGGGCTTCCCGGGCAAGGTGCGCCTCGACCATCCCACCGCCCTGCGGGTGCGCAGCGGTGAACATCGCTGGGAGCTGGCCGATGTGACGCTGGCCAATCCGCGGCTCGCGGCTGACGGCCGTGCCGCCGCCGCCGAATTCGACCTGGCGCCGCTGCTGGCCGACCTGACCCGCAACCGTCCCTTGCG
Source organism: uncultured Synechococcus sp. (assembly GCA_964632245.1). Taxonomy (GTDB): domain Bacteria; phylum Cyanobacteriota; class Cyanobacteriia; order PCC-6307; family Cyanobiaceae; genus CAIQIA01. The sequence continues at coordinate 289 of CAZWFG010000210.1, forward strand.
GCTGCAGCTCCCCGGCGTGTTCACCGAATTGCCGGTCCCCCCGTTCGTCGTGCAGGAATGGCGTGAGCTCCCCGACAGTCCCCTCTGACGCCCTCCCCTCCGATGGGGCCTGGATGGACCGGGCCCTGCGGCTGGCGGCCCTGGCCGACGGCGGCACCAGTCCCAACCCACTGGTGGGAGCGGTGGTGCTGGATGCTGACGGACGGCTGGTGGGCGAAGGCTTCCATCGGCGCGCCGGCGAATCCCACGCCGAGGCCCTGGCCCTGGCCCGGGCCGGCGACCGCGCCCGTGGCGGCACGTTGGTCGTGACCCTGGAACCCTGCTGCCACCACGGCCGCACGCCGCCCTGCACCGATGCGGTGCTGGCCGCGGCGCCGGCGCGGGTGGTGGTGGCGATGGCCGACCCCGACCCCCGCGTCGCCGGTCGGGGGCTGGAGCGCCTGCGGGCGGCGGGCATCACGGTGGTGGAGGGGGTGCGGCGGCCGCAGGCGCAGGCCCTCAACAGCGCCTTCGTGCATCGGGTGCAGCAGGGACGTCCGGAGGGCTGGCTCAAGTGGGCCGCCAGCGCCGATGGCCGCACGGCCCTGCCCAACGGCGCCAGCCAGTGGATCAGCGGTGCCTCCGCCCGCGACTGGGTGCATCAGCTGCGGAGCCGCTGTGATGCCGTGATCGTCGGTGGCGGCACCCTGCGGGCCGACAACCCGCTGCTCACCAGCCGCGGTCGCCGCGACCCCGAGCCAGTACGGGTGGTGCTGAGCCGCCGCCTCGACCTGCCCCGGCAGGCCCAGCTGTGGGACCTTTCGGGGGCCCCGACCCTGGTGGCCCATGGCCCCGTCACGGAGGAGGCCGGCCTTGGGGTGCTGGCCTGGCTCGACGACCGCGGTATCCCGCGGCTGCCGCTGCCGGTGGCCGAGCCCCTGGCGCTGCTGCAGGCCCTGGCGGAGCGGGGCTGCAACCGGGTGCTGTGGGAATGTGGGCCGGCCCTGGCGGCGGCGGCCCTGCGCCAGGGCTGCGTGCAGCAGCTGGCCCTGGTGCAGGCGCCGCTGCTGCTGGGGGGCATGGCCGCCCGCACGGCCCTGGGGGACCTGGGGTTGGAGGACCTGGCGGCGGCGCCGCGGCTCCACGATCTGGGCGTCACGGTTCTGGGGGGCGATCGGCTCTGGCGGCTGGCCCTGCCGGTGCCGCCGCCACGGCGGCCCGAGCCCGAACTGATGGACGGTGATGACCAGGCCGCCGCCTATGCCGCCGCCGACTTCTCAGTCGAGGACGGGGCCTTTGCCGACCGCTTCCTGGCGCTGGTGCAGCCCGGCTGGGGGGACGGCAGCGGCCGGGCAGTGCTCGACCTGGGCTGCGGTCCGGGCAACATCAGCGAACGCCTGGCCCGGCGGCTGCCGGCGGCGCAGGTGCTGGGCCTCGACGGCGCCGCCGCGATGCTGGCCATCGCCGATGACCGCCGCCGCCGGGCTGATCCGCCCCTGCCGGGCCTGGCCTACCGGCAGGTCACCTTCCCCCTGGATCCGGCGACCCTGGAGGCCCTGCGGGCCCGCTGCCGGTGGGATGCGGTGGTCTGCAACAGCGTGCTGCACCATCTGCACGAGCCGGCGGTGTTCTGGCAGACCCTGCGTGAGCTGGTTCCCGCCGGGGCCCTGCTGCTGCTGCGGGACCTTCGCCGGCCCGACGACGAACCGACCCGGCTGGTCCTGGTGCAGCGCCATGCCGCGGACGCACCGGCCGTGCTGCGCCACGATTTCGCCGCTTCGCTGGCGGCGGCCTTCACCCCGGCGGAGGTGGAGGGGCAGCTGCTGCAGGCCGGACTCACGGGCCTGCAGGTGCGCCCCCTGGGAGACCGCCATCTGGAGGTGTGGGGGGTTCTGCCCTGACGGGCACCGCCTCCCAGCCGCGGGGATCCCAGGGCTGCAGCAGGGGTTCGAGGGCCCGCAGGGCCGCCCCATCGGCCGGGGCCAGCCAGGCGTCCTCGAGGCCATCGGGAAGGATCACCGGCTGACGGTCGTGCAGGGGCGCCATCAGAGCGTTGGCGGCGCTGGTGAGCACCACCGTGGTTTCGAGTTCGCTGCCGTCGGCCCCCAGCCAGCGGTCCCAGAGGCCCGCCAGCCAGAAGGGGGCACCATCGCGGCGGCGGATCAGCCAGGGGCGCCGGGTTCCGTCGGCCTGGCCGTGGCTGCTCCATTCGTAGAAGCCGTCGGCGGGCAGCAGGGCACGGCGGTGGCGCCAGGGACCGCGGAACGAGGCCCGTTCGGCGACGGTCTCGGCCCGGGCATTGATCGGCCGTCGCCAGCCTGCGGGGTCCCGCCGCCATTCGGGCAGCAGGCCCCAGAGCATCAGTGTGGTGGCCCGCTGGCCGTGCTCCTGGCGGTGCACCAGCACCGGCTCGCCGGGAAACACCTGCGGGCGGGGCCTGTGGTGGCGATCGAGGCCGGTGGGCAGCAGCGGGGCCAGCCGCGGCAGCAGCCGGTCCAGGTCAGTGGTGAGGCTGAAACGGCCGCACATCAGCCGGCCCCCCGGCCCGTGTCGGCGGTGAAGCGGCTGATCAGCACCCCCATCACCACCGCCAGGTACAGGGGCCCGACCACGGCCAGGCCGACGCTCAGCATCCGCGCCGATGGCGTCAGCGGCGTGATGTCGCCGAAACCGACGGTGGTGAGGCAGACGAAGGCGAAGTAGCCGATGCGGCCCGCATCGGCGGCCCAGGCGCCGCTGTCCAGGGGCAACGGCCGCTGCAGCGCCTGGCCGTTGGCCAGCAGGGCAAAGCTGCCCGGCCGTTCCCACTCGAGCAGGTTCATGAGCAGGGCACCGGTGAGGCCCAGCAGCAGGTATCCGGCGGCGGCGCCACGGATCATCGGCAGCGTCACCCGTCGTTCCAGGCTCAGCAGCCGCACCAGCCTGAGGCTGGCGGTGGCCACGAACAGGGTCCAGAGGCCCAGCAGGGGCAGGGAGCCATTGCGGGCGGTGACCGGTGTCAGCAACCAGATGGCCTGGCCCAGCAGGGTCAGCCCACCGAGCAGGGGAAACAGACGGTCGCGCCAGCCCCAGGGGCCGTTGTGCAGCGGCCGCGTCAGCCCCCGCAGCAGCAGCAGGCCCAGCAGCAGATCGCCCGCCAGCACCCCCGGCAGCCAGC
>CAZWFG010000211.1:0-3361 GCA_964632245.1 uncultured Synechococcus sp.
GGTGGAGGCCGGCTACCAGCCCGAGCTGGCCTACTTCGAGTGCCTGCATGAGGTGAAGCTGATCGTCGACCTGATGGTCAAAGGTGGCCTCACCGCCATGCGCGATTCCATCTCCAACACGGCCGAATACGGCGACTACGTGAGCGGGCCGCGCCTGATCACCGCCGACACCAAGGCCGAGATGAAGCGCATCCTGGGCGACATTCAGGACGGCACCTTCGCCCGCCGTTTCGTTGAAGAATGCGAAGCGGGCAAGCCCGAGATGGCCCGCATCCGTGATCGGGACAGCCAGCATCCCATCGAACAGGTGGGCAAGGGGCTGCGTTCGATGTTCAGCTGGCTCAAGGCCTGAGCCTGACCGGCGCCCCCCAACCCCTGGCCGCCTGGCTGGCGGTGGCCCTGGCCGCCGGTCTCGACCGGTTGCTGGGTGATCCCCGCCGGTGGCCCCATCCGGTGGTGGCCATGGGCTGGCTCATCGCTCACCTGCGCCGCCGGGCCGAGGCCTGGGCAGGCGACCGGCCTTGGGCCCTGCGGCTGGCCGGCACCGGGATCACCCTGGTGCTGGTCGGCGGCAGTGGCCTGGCCGGCTGGGGCCTTGAACGGCTCGCCCTGACCTGGCCCGCTGTCGGCGGTCCGCTGCTGGTGGTGGCCCTGGCCAGTGCCCTCGCCGGCCGCAGCCTGCGGCTGGAAGTGGAGGCGGTGCAACGGCTTCTGCCGGCCACGGACTCCGGGGATCTGACCCCAGCCCAGGAAAGGCTGGCCTGGATCGTCGGCCGTGACACCGATCAACTGGACCGCAGCGGCATCCTGCGCGCCCTGGCCGAGACCGCCAGCGAGAACGGCGTCGACGGTCAGCTGGCGCCGCTGTTCTGGATGCTGGTGGGTGGGGCCCTGTGGTGCCTGGCGCCGGGCCTGCCGGGACCCCTGACCTTGGCCTGGGGCTTCAAGGCCAGCAGCACCCTCGACTCGATGCTGGGCTACCGACGGGAACGGCTGCGCTGGCTGGGCACCGCCGGTGCCCGGCTCGACGATGCCCTCACCTGGCTCCCCTGCCGCCTGACGGCCCTGAGCCTGGGCCAATGGCAAACCGCCCGGCGCGAAGGGCGTCCCGATCCCTCGCCGAACGCCGGCGTCTCCCAGGCCGCCTATGCCCACGCCGTGGGGATCTGCCTGGGGGGACTCAACCGCTACCGGGGGGAGGCCCGCAGCAAACCGCTGCTTAATCCCTGCGGTCGCCCGGCGGACGCCGGTGGGGTGGCGGCGATTCTCGACATCACCGGGCGGATCAGCCTGGCCTGGCTGGCGGTCTCGGGGTTGGCGGCGGCCGGGATGCAGACCTGGTCGAGGCTGAGGCTTCAGTAGGCGCCGTTGTCGGCAGGCCAGATCACCACACCGACCGTGCGCCAAAGGATGGACACATCGCGACGCAGGCTGGGGCGAGCCACATATTGCACATCCAGGGCGACACGGCGGGGGTAGTCCAGGTTGTTGCGTCCAGACACCTGCCACAGGCCCGTGAGGCCGGGGCGGACACTGAGCACGGCATCCATGGATGGCCCGTAGCGCGGCACTTCGGCCTGCACGATCGGACGGGGTCCCACCACACTCATCTCCCCCCGCAGGATGTTGATCAGCTGGGGGAGTTCATCAAGGCTGGTGACCCGCAGCAGCTGACCGACGGGGGTGATGCGGGGATCGCGCCGCAGCTTGTGGTCCTGGTCGTATTCGGCCCGCAGGGTGGGGGAAGAGGCCAGCAGATCCGCCAGGCGTCGGTCGGCATCCAGCTGCATGGTGCGGAACTTGATGCAGCCGAAGCGGCGGTAGCGGCGGCCCAGGCGCTTCTGCACATAGAACACAGGGCCTGGGGAGGTGAGCTTCACCGCCAGGGCGATGGCCAGCAGCAGCGGGGCCCCCAGGCTGAGCAGGGTGAGGGCAAAGACGATGTCGCCTCCCCGCTTGAGCGCTGCCCGCGGCCGCACGAGGGCCTGCGAGGCAGCCTGACGTCGCAACCGGGCCTCGTCCTGGAGGAGGGCCAGGCTGGATTGCTGCAGGGAGGGGCGGGAAAGCATGCCGCCAGACGACTGCCCGAACCGTACGAATCGGAACCGGCACGGCCCAGGGGCGCTGGGTCAGTGCCCGATCAGGCACAGGGCCGCTCGGCCATCCAGGCCTGCAGCACCTGGGTCAGCCGGTCGCGAAAGCGGTCCGGGGCAAACCGTTCGGCATGGCGGCGCAGCCGATCGGCCGGCAGCTGGCGCCAGAGGCGGCCGGCTTCGAAATGCTGCAGGGCCGCCTCCAGGTCCTCAGACGCCTGGCGAGCGAAGAACAGTCCCGTGGCGGTGGCCGGATCGTCGGACAGGCAACGGACGCTGTCCCGCAGGCCACCGATCCCCAGGGCGACCACCGGCGCCCCGGCCGCCATCGCCTCCACCGGAGCGATGCCGAAATCCTCGACACCGGCATAGACAAACGCCCGGCAACGGCCCATCAGCCGGGCCACTTCAGCGGCGGGGCAGCGGCCCAGGAACCGCACGCTGGGTCCTGCGAGGGCCTCGAGCCGGCGGCGGTCAGGGCCATCGCCCACCACCTGCAGGGGCAGCCCGAGGCGGCTGCAGGCCTGCACCAGCAGATCGACCCGCTTGTAGGGCACAAGCCGGCACACCGACAGATAGAAATCGTCGCGGGGCTGGCGCCAGTCAAAGCGGCTGACCGCCACCGGCGGCGGCAGCACCGTGGCCGGCCGGCCCCAGTAACGGCGAATGCGTGCGGCGGTGAAGCGCGAATTGGCCAGCAACCGGTCGGGCCGTCCGGCGCTCAGCACATCCCACTGGCGCAGGCGGTGCAGCTGCCAACGCACCAGGGGCCCCAGGGGACCCCGAGCCAGGCGGGAGGCCTCGAGGTAGGCCTGCATCTGATCCCAGGCGTAGCGCACCGGCGTGTGCACATAACTCACATGCAACTGGTCAGGAGCAGTGAGCACCCCCTTGGCCACCAAATGGCTGCTGCTCAGCACCAGCGGATGGCCCCGTAGATCCAGCTGTTCGATGGCCAGGGGCAACAGGGGCAGGTATTGCTGCACATGGCTGATGCCGAAGGGCAGCCGCTGCACGAACGACGTGACCACCGAGCGACCATGCAGCCAGCTACCGGGGCGCCGACTCTCACCATCCACCAGCGCGAACAAGCGGGGGCTGAGCAGGGCATCCATCTCCTGCACCACCAGTTCGGCCCCCCCCACAGAACGGGGGGTGAACCACTCGTGCACCAGGGCCGTGGGGAACGGGAACAGCGCCATCGGCGGAGCCTAGGTCCGCTCTCAGTCCCACTACGAAAGCTCAACCCTGCTTGCCCCTCACCGATG
>CAZWFG010000212.1:0-3297 GCA_964632245.1 uncultured Synechococcus sp.
TCCCAGCACAGCGTCACCACGGGCTCAGCCTGCCGCAGCGCTGGGCCGTTCAGGGGCATGACACCGACGGATCCTCCGGCCAGCGGTGCCTGGGGTAGCGGCCGCGCAGGTCCTTGCGCACCAGCGGATACCCCTGGCGCCAGAAGCTGGCCAGGTCACGGGTCACGGCCGCCGGCCGCCCCGCCGGAGACAGCAGATGCAGCAGCAGGGCATGGCGGCCGCCGGCCAGCCGCGGGCCCTCGCTCAACCCGAAGAAGTCCTGCAGCCGGCTGCTCAGCACCGGTTCGTCGCCCGTGTAGTCGATGCGGCCGCCGCGGCCGCTGGGCAGGGGCCAGCGCACCGGCGCCAGCTGGTCGAGGCTGCTGCGCTGGCGCCAGTCGAGCCGGTCGAGCAGCGCCGCCGCCAGGTCGAGCCGCTGCAGCTCCGCCAGGCTGGCCACCCCCTCCAGGGACGGCCCCAGCCAGTCATCCAGCTGCGTCAGCAGGGTGGCGTCATCCACCGCCGGCCAGCCGTCGGGGTCAAGGCCCTGCAGAAACGCCAGCCGGCCCCGCAGCTGCCGCTGCTCCACCGTCCAGCCCAGCAGGCCCAGGCCGCCGCGCTGCAGCTGGGCCCCCATCGCCTCGCGCAGCAACGCCGGCGCCGGCCGGGCCAGGGGCTGTTCATCAAGCACCAGGGCCCCCAGCCGCCGCTGGCGCCGGGCCAGCAGCTGGCCGCGGCCGTCGTCCCACCCCACGGTGTCGCTCTGCTGCAGCTGCTCGGGCTGCAGCCAGGCCAGGGCGGCCCGCGGCAATGGTGCCGCCAGGCGGATGCGCGCCTGGCGCCGGTCGCCGTCCAGGTGGGCCACCACCAGCGCCTCGGCCGCCACCAGCGGATCCTCGGGATCAAGGGCCGCACCACGGCCATTGGCCAGCAGCACCACCCCCGGCCGTTCGCCATCCCGCGGCAGGGCCAGCCGGTCGGGGTAGGCCAGGGCCAGCAGCACCCCGGTCCAGGCGGGCCAGCCGTCGGGCAGCAACGGCACCGCCGCCGGCAGCCGCCGCTGGCGCCGCAGCTGCTGCGTCAGCTGCCGCACCAGGCCCGGCGGCCGCTCGAGCCGCAGGGCCACATCGGCACCGGCCGCCTGGCCCCGCAGCGGATCCCGTTCCCCCAGCAGGGCCGCCAGCGCACAGGCCAGGGCCGTGCGTTCCGACGCGCCCCAGGGGGGCAGGCCCAGCTCGGGCGGCGGCGCTGGCAGCCCGGCGGCGGCCAGCACCATCGCCCCCAGGCGCGGATGCAGCCCCAGGGCCGCCAGCTCGCGGCCGCGGGGCGTGGGCCTGCCGTCGGCCGCCAGGGCGCCGAGCGCCTGCAGCAGCCGCCGCGCCTCGGCCAGGCCCGCCGCCGGTGGCGGATCGAGAAACGCCAGCCCCTCACCATCGCCGGCGCCCCACAGGGCCAGCTCCAGGGCCAGCGGTGCCGGATCGGTGCTGAGGATTTCGGGCGTCGGCTGGGCCGGCCGCCGCTGCTGATCGAGGGGTGTCCAGAGGCGATGGCACACCCCCGGCCCCTGGCGGCCGGCGCGGCCGCGGCGCTGGTCGGCCTGAGCCTGGGCGGCCTTCTCGGTCTCGAGCCGCCCCAGGCCGCTCACCGGATCAAAACGCGCCACCCGGCTCCAGCCGGCATCGACCACCACGCGGATGCCATCGAGCGTGAGGCTGCTCTCGGCCAGGGCCGTGGCCAGCACCAGCTTGCGCCGCCCCTGCGGTGGCGCTGCCACCGCCGCTTCCTGGCCGGCGGCGTCGAGGTCGCCGTAGAGGGGCAGCAGGTCCACATCGGCGGGCAGGTCGTCGAGCTGCTCCGCCAGCCGGCGGATCTCGGCCTGGCCCGGCAGAAACACCAGCACGCTGCCGTCCTCTTCGGTCAGCACCCGCCGCAGGGCCGGCCGCACCTGGTCGGCGATGGCGGCCACCGTCGGCCGGTCGGGCGCCGGCCGTTCGCTGTAGTGGGTGCGCACCGGATGGGCGCGACCGTCGCTGCTCAGCACCGGCGCGTCATCGAGCAGCTGCGCCAGCGGCGCCGCATCGAGCGTGGCCGACATCACCACCACCGCCAGGTCCGGCACCAGCAGCTGGCGGGCCTGCCAGGTGAGGGCCAGGGCCAGGTCGCTGCCCACCCCCCGTTCGTGCACCTCATCGAACAGCACCGCCGCCACGCCCGTCAGGGCCGGATCGTCCTGCAGCCGCCGCAGGAACAGGCCATCGGTGAGCAGCTCCACCCGCGTGCGCGGCCCGACGCAGCTGTCGAGCCGCACCCGGTAGCCGACGGTGTCGCCCACCGCTTCGCCGAGGCTGCGGGCCATCTGGCGGGCCGCCAGCTTTGCGGCCAGCCGCCGCGGTTCCAGCACCAGCACGGTGCCGCTGTTCCACGGGGGGGCGGCCGCCAGGGCCAGGGGCACCCGGGTGGTCTTGCCCGCCCCCGGTGGCGCCTGCAGCACCAGCCGCCCGTGCTGCCGCAGGGTGGTGAGCAGCTCAGGCAGCAGCGGCTCGATCGGCAGCACGGCCCAGACCTCAGAACAGGGCCGGCCGCAGCAGCTGGGCCCACACCAAGGTGCCCGCCGGCAGGTCGGCCGCTTCAGCCGGCAGCTCCAGCAGCAGGTCGGCGTCTTCGAGCGAGCCCAGCCGCGACGAGGCCTGGGCGCCGGTGATCTGCGCCGCAGGCCGACCATCGCCATCGCACACCAGCACCGCCCGCGCCAGTTCCGGCCGGCCGGGGCGCCGCCGCAGCGGGGCCGCCAGGGGCAGCTGCAGCCGCGGCCACCGGCGCGGTTCACAGCCCTCCAGGCAATCGAGGGCCGGCAGCAGCAGCTGCACGGCGGTGATGGCCGCCGCCACCGGATTGCCCGGCAGTCCGAAGAACGGCCGCTCGCCACCGGCCGGTCCCCGCAACCAGCCGAAGGCGAAGGGGCGCCCCGGGCGCAGGTGCAGCTTCCAGAAGTCGATGCGACCCAGCTCGGCCAGCAGCGGCCGGATCCAGTCGCTGTCGCCGGCCGACACGCCGCCGGTGCTCACCACCACGTCGCAGCCGGCAGCCAGCTCCTGCAGGGCCCGACGCAGGGCCGCCGGGTCATCGGCCACCAGCCGCCGTTCCACCGGTGCCTGGCCCAGGGCCGTGAGCAGCTGCTCCAGCAGCGTGCCCGCCTTCTCGGCAAGCTCCACGCTGCTGTCGGCCACCGTGCTGATCTCCTGTGCCGCCGCCTGGCTGCGCTCGGCGAGCTTGCGCACCTCGGCCGCCACCACCGCGAAGCCGCGGCCATGTTCGCCG
>CAZWFG010000213.1:0-3287 GCA_964632245.1 uncultured Synechococcus sp.
AGGGCCAGCAGGGCCACCAGCTGATCGGCCCGATGCTTGAAGCACAGATACACCTCTGGTGTCATGGCGGCGATGGCCCCAGGACCCAGGCGGGCCGGGCCGCCTGGCCCTTCAGCCAGGCATAGAGCTCGGCGGTCTGGCGGGCCACCCGATCCCAGCTGTGGTGGCCGGCCACCAACCGGCGACCGGCCGCCCCCATGGCCGCCGCCGCCCCGGGGGACAACCGCTGCCAGCGCCGCAGCACCGCCAGCAGCACCGCCGGGTCGGGCGGCGCCGACCAGGCCGCCCCCACCCGGAACGCCTCCGGCAGATGACACCCCGGGCTGAGCAGACAGGGAAGCCCCCAGGCCATCGCCTCCAGGGCCGCCATCGGCAACCCTTCGCTGTGGGAGGGCAGCACGAATCCCTGGGCATGGTGATAACAGCTGTCGCGTTGGCGTCCGCCCACTGCCCCCACCGTCAACACCTGGGGCAAGGGGTGACGCCGCAGCCGCCTTTCCATGGCCCCGCCATCCCCGAACCCCGCCAGCACCAGCCAGGCCCCGCTGGCGTCGCCCTCCGCCTGCCAGCGCCCCCAGGCCTGCAGCAGGGGGTCCAGCCCCTTCTTGGCATGGAAACGGCCCAGAAACAGCAACACCCGCGCCCCCGCCGGCAGGCGCCCCCGCCAGGGGGGCGGCGGCAGGGGGGCCGTGGGATCGGGCAGGTCGACGCCGTTCGGGATCAGGGCCACCGGCACGTTCAGGCCCAGGGCCTGCAGGGCCTCGGCTTCCGGGGGGCAGAGGGCCTGCAGGCAGCCGGCACCCGCCAGGGTCCGTCGCTCGCCCCACCACCACAGCAGCGCCTTGGGCAGCGATCGGCGCCGGGCCGCCCACGGGTCGAGCATGCCGTGGGGGGTGACCACCAGCGGCAGTCCCGACCGCCGCAACCGCCGGGCCGCCCGGCTCGACGCCAGCCAGAGCCCATGGCTGTGCACCACCGCCGCACCGGCCGCCAACGCCGCCTGCCGCTGGTCGCCCGCATCGGCCGGGCAGAGGTGAACCGCCAGACCGCAGCGGCGCTGGGCGGCGGCGAGGTGACCGACGGCGACACCGATGCCGCCGGACCGGCGTGGATCAGCGCTGCTGAGCAGATGGGCGACGGTCATCGGCGATGGGGACGAGCAGCAACAGCAGCGGCGGCAGCACCGTGAACACGGCCAGCATGACCACCTGGGGCAGGTAACCCCGACTGACGACGACGTAGAGGTAGGCCAGGGCCAGGGCCGTGACCACCTGCACCAGGGGATCGGCGCGGCGCACCAGAAACCGGTTCCAGATCCGCCGGTACAGCAGACCCAGCAGCAGATACCCCGCCACCACCCCGGGCCAGCCCGCCATCAGGGCGTATTCGGCCCAGTTGAGCACCGCGGCCCCGGTGCTGGCCTGGGCGCTGCCGTAGAGGCGGGCCAGGGCATCGAGCAGGTAGCTGGCCGACTCCTTGCCGGGCAGCAGCGCCGACGGCACCGGAAACAGCAGGGTGCGCAGCAGCGGCTCGGCGCCGACACCGGCGATGGATTCAGGCACCGCCTGCACCAGGGCCGCCGAGGGGAAGAAGATGGCCGCCTCCCCGAAGCCAGCCTGGACCACATCCGCGGCACCGACCCCCTGCAGCAGCGACAGGTCAAGCCCCAGTCCGTACTGGCGGGTGAGACCGATGGCCCCCGACGCCAGCAGCAGCACCACCCCGCCAGCGGCCAGCAGCGGCAGGGACGGCCGGCGGCCGCCGGCCAGGGACGGCAGCAGCAGCAGGGGCACGAGCAAGAGCACCAGCCGGTAACGGAAGCCGATGACGGTGAACAGCGCCGCGGCCACGAGGGTCCAGAGCAGCAGCGGCCAGAGGGGACGCCAGGGCTGCCGCAGCCGCACCGCCAGCAGCAGGCAGGTGCCGGGGATCAACAGGTTCACCGCCAGGGCGGCGTAGTTGGCAAAGGGCCCCAGCTCGCTGGCGCCGGCCCCGGAACCGACGCTGAGACCATGCAGGGCCAGGCCGGTGGCGTTGAGGATCCAGCCGAGCCGCCAGGCCCGACCGGGATCGAACGGGGCCAGGGGCTGCCGGCGGGCTGATGGCGATGGTGATGGCAGCAGGCCATAGCCGACCAGGAACGCGCCATAGGCCAGCAGCGAGGTCTGCCAGCCCACATCGAGCACCCCGCGAAAGTTGACGCCCCGGTCGATCCAGCCGCCGCTGGCCAGGGCCAGCAACGGTCCGGCCACCGAGTAGTAGGCGAAGATCACCGCCAGCAGCAGCGGTGGCTCGACCCAGGCCAGGGGTGAGCGGCGATCGGCCGCCCGCAGGGGCCAGAGCAGCAGCAGCGCCACCAGGCTCAGCAGCCAGAACAGCTCATCCCCCCGCAGCCGCCCGGGATCAAAGACGGCGTCGGTCATCGCAGACGGGCGACGAGGGCACCCAGTCTGGAGCGCCGCGGGTGGGCGAGGGCCGTGGCGACGGCCGCCTCGAGGCCGGCGGCGAAGGCTTCGGGGTCGAAGCGCTGCAGCCGTGCCGCCGCCGCCTGCCGCAGCCGGTCGCGCCGGTCGGAGGAGAGGGCTTCGAGCCGGTGCAGCAGCTCCGTCAGGGCCGCCGGATCACCGGGATCGAAGCTCCAGCCGGTGGTCCCCTCCTCGATCAGATCGACGGCGCAGCCGGCCCCGCGGCTCACCAGCACCGGCAGGCCTGCCGCCATGGCCTCATTGACCACCAGGCCCCACTGATCCACAAGGCTGGGCAGCACAAACCCCGAGGCCGCCCCGTACAGGCACCGCAGATCATCGAGCTGCTGAAAAGGCAGCAGGTCCACCCGATCGGGGTCGGGCAGGGCGGCGATGGCGCGGCGCAGCTGCGGTTCCTCGGGACCATCGCCCACCAGCCGCAACCCCCAGCGCCCGCCGGCCGCCTGGTAGGCCCCATAGGCCTGCAGCAGCAGCCGATGGTTCTTGCGCGGCACGAACCGGGCGACGCAGAGCAGCTGCGGCGGCCGGGCCGGCGGACCGGTGGCGCCGGCGAAGACGGCGTTGTCGACCACATCCCAGGGCTGGTGGATGGCAGCGGCCGGAAACCCCAGATCGTGCAGGTAGGACCGGCTCTCGCAACCCGCCACCAGGGCCGCGGAATGGCAGCGCAGCAGCCAGCGCTTGGGTTGTTCGAGCCACCAGGGCCTGGGGCGGTCGGCCCGGCGGCTGTCGCTGACGATCACCAGGGGCAGGCGGCGGGCCTGGGCCGCCAGCAGCAGGCGCCGGTAGGCCCGGTCGGCC
>CAZWFG010000214.1:0-3281 GCA_964632245.1 uncultured Synechococcus sp.
TGGAACTGAAGCTGCTGGCCCGCCGTTGTGGCTTTGCGCGGATCCGGCCCGACAAGCCCAACATCGTGCTCGAGACGCCGATGGAGGAGCCGGCCTTCCGCCGCCTGCGCCAGGGGCTGCCCCAGCATCTGCATGGCCGTCTGGTGTACCAGGCCGGGGCCGGCAGCACCGCGAAGGTGCTGGCCCGGGGGCTGGGGGTGCTGCCGGCCGACAAGCAGCTCGAGGAACTGATGGGCTGGCTTACGGCGATGGAGGCCCAGCACGCCGCGCCAGTCGGTCCACCAGCTGCAGCAGCTGCGGCAGGCACACCGTCCGCAGATCAAAGCGGTCCATGACGCTCGCCCGGGCGGCGACCCCCAGGGGCCGGTGGGCCGCAGGGTCGGCCAGCACGCCGGCCACGGTGGTGGCCAGGGCCTCACCATCAAAGAAATCGACCAGCAGACCGTTCTGCCCATGGGTGATCACGTCCTGCACCGGCGGGGTGGCTGAACCCACCACGGTGGCGCCGCAGCTCATCGCCTCCAGCAGGCTCCAGCTGAGGACGAACGGATAGGTGAGATACACGTGGCAGGCGCTCACCCGGAACAGGTCATGCAGCACCGGATGGGGCACCCGACCGACGAAATGCAGGCGTGACAGGTCCAGCTGACCCTCCAGCTCCTGCAGCAGCCGCTGTTTCCAGCTGCCGCCCCCGGCGGGAGGCGGGCCGTAGCTCACCCCCTCCTCCCCCACCACGATCACGTGGGCGTCGGGCCGCAGGGCCTGCAGCCGCGGCAGCGCCCGCAGGAAGCAATGGAAGCCGCGGTAGGGCTCGAGCGAGCGGGCGACGAAGGTGACCAGCGGATCACCGGGCGTGAAGCGCAGGCCGGCCTTCTCGAGGGCGATGACGCTGCCCTCGCGGGGGGCGATGGCGGCAGTGTCGATGCCTTCGTGGATCACGCTCAGCCGTTGGCGGTATTCCGCCGGAACGGTGCTGGCCTGCCAGGGGGTGGGGGCGACCCCCCAGTCCAGGTCGTGCAGGGCCAGCAGCTGCGGGGCCCGGCGCAGCCGCAGGCGGGTCTGGCTGGCCCAGTCGGCTCGGGCGAACTCAGGGTCGAAGTCGGTGTCGCCACCGCTCAGCTGATACACGAACTCCACCTGATGCAGCACCGGCACGGTGGGCAGCAGATCCTTGACGGCCAGCAGCTCCCCCCAGCCGGGGTGCCCCACCACCACATCGGGTTGCAGTCCCCGCTGCAGCAGCTGCTGCAGCAGCGTCCCCACGGCCTCGGCCCGCAGACTCTTGGTCTGCAGATCGGCCACCCAGGGATGGCAGTCGGGGATGCCGGCGGCGGGGCGGGGGTCGTAGCGATGCAGCGTCACCCCCGGCAGGGGCCGGGCAGTGGGACCACCGATGGCGTCCACCCGGTCTCCCCGGTCCAGCAGGGCCCGGGCGAGGTGGGGGTACTGGCCGGGGAAATTCTGGTGAACGAAAAGCACCTGCATGGGTTCTCAGCAGCGCAACATTTCGTTAGCATCCATGGAACTGAAAACCCCGTTGATGGAGATTGTCGACCTTGCCCCTGGCCTTGGACTCGTTCAGAGCGCCGCGGGCGGCTTCAGTGGCCTGATTGGCATGGCCGGGGTGCTGGCGGCCGGTGCCATCGGCATGATCATGCTGCTGCCGGGACAGGGCGGCAACGACGACGATGACTCGAGTCCCGGCGGTGGGCTGATGCAGCCCATCGCCTGAGCCTCGTTCAGTTCTCGATAAGTGCCCTTGCCTTCTGGCTGGGGTCGAACTGAATCGCCGGGGTCTGGGTGGCCAGCCGCACCTGCTTGCTAAGAGTCGTTTCAGCCGCCTGGTACTGGGAGTCGCTGCGGGTGCCCAGCTGATCGAACTTGAGGGTGCGGGCCTCTTCCTCGCTCATCTTCACCGCCACATCCGGCTGGATGCCGTGCTTGTGGATGTCGCGGCCGCTGGGGGTGAGGTACTTGGCGATGGTCACCGTCATCCCTGACCCGTCGGACAGGCCCCGCACCGACTGCACCAAGCCCTTGCCGAAGGTCTTCTGACCCACCAGAACGGCCCGCTTGTTGTCCTGCAGCGCGCCGGAGAGGATCTCGCTGGCGCTGGCCGATCCCTCGTTCACCAGCACCACCATCGGGGCCCGCGTGAGGGCCCGGCCCGTCGCGCGCTTGATGTCCTGGACGCCATCGCGGGTCTTGGTCGAGACGATGACGCCGTCATCGATCAGCTGGCGGGCGATGTCGATGCTGGCCACCAGCAATCCACCGGGGTTGCTGCGCAGGTCGAGCACATAGCCCTGCGCCCCCTGCTGTTCCAGGGTGCGGATCGCCTGGGCCATGTCCTTGGCCGCATTGGCATTGAACTGCTTGAGGCGGATGTACCCGACCCGCAGACCGTCGGGGGTGGTGTTCATGCGGCTGTCCACCGCATGCAGCTCGATCCGGTCGCGGATCAGCTCCACCGACACCAGTTGCGATTTGCCGCGACGGAGCACCAGTGACACCTTGGTGCCCACCGGTCCGCGGATCAGCTTGACCGCATCCTCGGTGTTCATCCCCTTGGTGCTCTTGCCGTTGATCTGCACGATCACGTCCTTGGGCTTCACATCCGCCCGCGAAGCCGGTGACCCGTCAATGGGCGAGACCACCACCAGCTCCTTGGTGTCCTTGTCGAGGCTCAGCTGAATGCCCACCCCTGAGAGTTCCCCGGAGGTGTCGATCTGCATCTCCTTGAACTCCCGCGGATCAAGAAAGCGGGTGTAGGGATCATCCAGGCTGCCGAGCATCCCCCGGATCGCCTCGTACGCATCCTTGGTGCTGCCGTAGGAGCGGGCCAGCACATCACGTCGCAGCTTGCGCCAGCCATCCTCGGAATACTTGCCGGTGGTGTCGAGGTAGTCGCGATAGACGATCTGCCAGGCCTCATCCATCACCTCCTTGGGGCTGTCGCTGAGGAGGGCGGCGGTGCTGCTGCCGATGACCAGGTCGCTGGCGAGAACCACGGCCCCTGTGAAGGCACCGGCTCCGGCGAGAGCCACCAGCACGACACGCCGAAGACTGTTACGGACCATGGATCGTCGTGAGATGCCATCAACGTAATGCGCCGGAGGCCCTGCGCAGCGACCGGGGCCGGTCCGGGCTGTGTCACGGTGTGACCCGCTCAGGGGTCGACCCAGCGGCCGTCCTCCCGGATCAGGGCAATGAGCGCCTCGACGCCCTCCTCCTCCGGCACCCGGCGGATCTCGTCCCGGCCGCGATACAGCGAAATGACC
>CAZWFG010000215.1:0-3214 GCA_964632245.1 uncultured Synechococcus sp.
GCTCGTGCTGATCGGCGAGGTGCAGAAGGACGGCATGTTCAAGATCCTCGAGAACAAGGGCTTCGTGAAGCCCGTCGCCTGGAACCAGTTCGTGCCCGAAACCAAGGGTTACACCTGCGACTGGACCCAGAAGCGCCCCGACGCCGGCAAGTTCAAGATGTGATCAGCGGCCAGGCTGCTGGCTGTGGGGGGGGAGATTCTCCCCCCCTTTTCTGTTGGCCAGGCCGTTGCTGTTCTCGCTCACTTCCCTTCCCTTGCCTTGTGACCGTCCGCGGAGACGGACTTCATGACACTTTTTCTGGACACCCTCTTCAATGGCCTGGCCATCGGCTCGGTGCTGATGCTCGCCGCCCTCGGTCTTGCCGTCGTCTTCGGCCTCATGGGCGTCATCAACATGGCCCATGGCGAACTGATGATGGTGGGGGCCTACACCACCTACGTGGTGCAGAACCTGCTCAAGGACGGCCCCCTGGAGGCGCTCTTCCCTGCCTACATCCTGCTTGCCATTCCCTGCGCCTTTCTGGTCAGCGGCCTCGCCGGCCTGCTGCTCGAGAAGACCGTCATCCGGCGCCTCTATGGCCGCCCCCTCGAAACCCTGCTGGCCACCTGGGGGGTGAGCCTGATCCTCCAGCAGTTCGTGCGTTCCGTGTCCAGCGCCTTCTTCCTCGGGCTGCTGCTGGCAGTGGCGGTGGGCCTGCTGGCGCCACGGCTTACCCCCTCCCACTGGTGGCGCCAGACCTGGACGCCGCTGGTCCGGGCCGGCAGCTGGGTGCTGGCGGTGGCGGCCGGCGTCGTGGTCGGCGGCGGCCTCGGTTCGGTGCGGGCGCTGCACCAGCCCTGGTTCAGCGCCCGCAACATCGATGTCACCGCCCCCCAATGGTTGCGGGGATCCATCGACCTGGCGGGGGTGACGATGCCCAGCGCCCGGCTGTTCATCCTGGCCCTCACCGCCCTGGCCCTGGTGGCGGTGAGTTGGTTCCTGCAGAAAAGCGCCTGGGGCATCCGCATCCGGGCCGTCACCCAGAACCGTGCCATGAGCAGCTGCCTGGGCATTCCCACCGAGACCGTCGATGCCCTGACGTTCTTCGTGGGTTCAGGATTGGCCGGCATCGCCGGGGTCGCCGTGACGTTGCTCGGATCGGTGGGACCGAACCTCGGCGGCAACTACATCGTGCTTGCCTTCATGGTCGTGGTGCTCGGGGGCCTCGGCAAGCTCTGGGGCACGGTGGTCGCGGCGTTCCTGCTGGGCATCGTGGATTACGTGATCGGCTCTGGCTCACTGCTGCTGATCTGGCCCACCATGCCCGCAGCGCTCAATTCCACCATCGCCTTCTTTGCCACCACATCGATGGCGAAGGTGCTGGTCTTCATCCTCATCATGGTGTTTCTGCAATTCCGTCCCGCGGGTCTTTTCCCGCAGAAGGGCCGCATGGTGGAGGCCTGACGGATGCCGTCGTCTTCCTCCACCGGCAATTCCCTACGCCGCTGGGCCCCCTGGGTGCTCATCGTCGCCGCCAGCATCATCCTGCCGGCTGTTCTGCCGCCATTTCGCCTCAATCTGCTCGGTCGCTTCCTCTCCCTGGGCATCGTCGCCCTCGGTGTCGATCTGATCTGGGGCTACACCGGACTGCTCAGCCTCGGCCAGGGCATCTTCTTTGCCCTTGGTGGCTATGCCATCGGCATGCATCTGTCACTCAATTCGCTTGAGCCCGGACAGCTGCCCGAATTCTTCGGTCTCTATGGCGTCAAGGAACTGCCGGCGTTCTGGCAGCCCTTCGCCTCCCCCCTCTTCACCCTGCTCGCCCTCTGGACGATTCCGGCCCTGGTGGCCGGGGTGCTGGGGTATCTGGTGTTCCGCAATCGCATCAAAGGGGTCTACTTCTCGATCCTCACCCAGGCGGCGCTGCTGGTGTTCTTCAACTTCTTCAATGGCCAGCAGCGGCTGATCAACGGCACCAATGGTCTCAAGACCGACACCGCCCGTCTCTTTGGTGAACTGGTGGGTTCGGATGCGATGCAGCGCAACCTCTTCTGGCTGACGGTGGTGCTGGTGGTGGCGGCCTGGCTGCTGTGCCGCTGGCTCACCCGCGGCCGTTTCGGCGATGCCCTGGTGGCCATCCGTGATGACGAGCCCCGCATGCGCTTCACCGGGTACAACCCCACCGCCTACAAAACCCTGGTGTTCACCGTTGCCGGCGCCCTTGCCGGCATCAGCGGGGCCCTCTACACCGTGCAGTCGGGCATCGTCAGCCCGCAGTACATGGCTGTGCCCTTCTCGATCGAAATGGTGATCTGGGTGGCGGTCGGCGGGCGTGGCACCCTCATCGGCGCCGTGCTCGGTGCGGTGCTGATCAATTACGCCAAGAGCCTGATCAGCGAACAGCTGCCCGAAACCTGGCTGTTCGTGCAGGGGGCCCTCTTTCTGCTGGTGGTCACAGGCCTGCCCGACGGTCTGGTGGGCTGGTGGCGTCAGGGGGGATTGCAGCATCTGCTGGCGATGCTCGGTCGCGCTCCGCGCGCCAGCACCTACCCCGGCCTCGATCTGGACCCCACGGTGCAGGCCGAGAAGTCCGGCTTCCTGTCCCACCCACCTGGAGGTGAGCCATGAGCGCCCTGCTCGAACTGCGGGGGGTGACCGTCAGCTTCGACGGTTTCCGTGCCCTCAACGATCTCAACCTCACCCTCCAGCCGGGGGAGCTGCGGGCGGTGATCGGTCCCAACGGCGCCGGCAAGACCACCTTTCTCGATGTGATCACCGGCAAGGTGCGCCCCAGCGAGGGGCAGGTGCTGTTCCGGGGACGCTCGCTGGTCGGCATCAGCGAACATCGCATCGCCCGCCTCGGCATCGGCCGCAAGTTCCAGACACCACGGGTGTACGAGAACCTGACGGTGCGCCGCAACCTCGAGCTGGCGGTGAGCCGGCGGTCGCCCTTTGCCCTGCTCTTCGGCCGCCTGGACGGGTCGGCCCAGGACCGGGTGCAGCATCTGCTGCGGGTGGTGGGGCTAGACCCCCAGGCCCAGCAGCTCGCCGGCGGTCTGGCCCATGGCCAGAAGCAATGGCTCGAGATCGCCATGCTGCTGGCCCAGGATCCCGACCTGCTGCTGGTCGATGAACCCGTCGCCGGCCTGTCGGACGAGGAGACCGACCGCACCGGTCAGCTGCTGCGCAGCCTTGCCGGTGACCACACCGTGATCGTGATCGAGCACGACATGG
>CAZWFG010000216.1:0-3152 GCA_964632245.1 uncultured Synechococcus sp.
CGTAGAGGAAGAAGCCATGGGCCATGCCCACTTCCAGACCGCGGCGGTTGGGGGACAGGGCCGGGCGATAGGCGGGCAGGGCGTTGATGAACGCCTTGGTGAACCAGCTGCTGTTCACCGGGGTGGCGAGGTTGCCGACGGTCGGGTCGGCCACGGGGGTGACAGTCATTTCAGTCGCGAGCCTCGATCACGTTGAACAGCAGGGCCATGGCCACCGCCGGCAGACCGATCCCCACCAGGGGAACGAGCACCGAGGGCAGCCAGGCGGCGGCAAAATCTCCCGTCATTGGTTGAAAGCGGTTGACGACACCCGTCAGGAGGGTCCGGATGGAGTATCCGGTGCTCGGACTGTAAGGATCCCCCTGGCCGCCACCGACGACGGAGGCCGGGGCGACATAAAAATTCAACCCGTTCCCTGGCAGAGGGCCGGGGCAGGCTGGCCGCGCAGGGTGGTGCGGATCCTGTAAATGGGCCGGCCCTGGCTTTCGTGGTAGGTGCGCATCATCAATTCGGCCAGCAGGCCGAAGCAGAACAGCTGCACCCCCGTGAGCAGCAGCAGCACGCACAGCGTCAGCAGCGGCCGGTTGCCGATGTCATGGCCCAGCAGCTTCTCCACAACCAGGGCGCTGGCCATGACGCCACCGCCCCCGAGGGCCAGCAGGCCCCAGAAGCCGAAGACATGCATCGGCCGGGTAAGGAAGCGCTTCATGAACCAGACCGTCAGGAGATCCATGAGCACCCGGAAGGTGCGATCGATCCCGTACTTGCTGCGGCCGAACTGCCTGGCGTGGTGGTTGACCTTCACTTCGGTGATGCGCGCCCCTTCGATGAAGGCCAGGGCGGGCAGAAAACGATGCAGTTCGCCGTAGAGGTTCATGTCCGTCACCACTTCCCTTCGATAGGCCTTCAGCGAACAGCCGTAGTCATGCAGCCGCACACCGGTCACCCGGGCGATCAGACGGTTGGCCACCAGCGAGGGCAGCAGCCGGCTCAGGGCCGCATCCTGCCGCTGATGGCGCCAACCGCTCACCAGGTCGTACCCCTCCCGCAGCTTGTGCACCATCAGCGGGATGTCGGCCGGATCGTTCTGCAGGTCCCCATCCAGAGTGACGATTTCCTCGCCTGAGCTGGCATCAAAGCCGGCCGCCATGGCTGCGGTCTGGCCGTAGTTGCGACGCAGCAGCACCGCCACCAGTTCAGGGGTGCTCTGACTCAGCTCCTCCAGGGCCTTCGCTGTGCCGTCACTGGACCCGTCGTCCACCAGCACCAGTTCGAAGGGCTCCTGCAACGGCCGCAGGCTGGCCAGCAGCTGGCTGACCAGTGGACCCACACTCTCCTGCTCGTTGAAGAGGGGGATCACCACGGACAGGGTCACGGCGCCAGGGGTCAGGGAAGGTGGCTGCCATCGTGGCACCGCTCCACCCGCCCGGCTCCCCGCAGTTCGGCCTGGTAATGGCGTGCGACCGGGTGGTCGTCCCGGCTCAGCAGGCTGTCCAGGCCGATGCCGTTGCGGCCATGGGTGATGCCGGAACTGTGCAGATACTGCCCCGCCGAAAGGTGCAGTCCCACGTGGGTGCAGCGCCGTGCGGTGCCGAAGAAGAGCAGATCCCCGGGGCGCAGCAGCCGCACGTCATCGATCGCCGTCGCCACGGGGCTGCAGAAGCGCTCCTGCTGGTAGGCATCCCTGGGGATCCAGATCCCTGCTGAGGCAAAGGCCATCTGAATCAGTCCCGAACAGTCGTAGTGGGGCCCGAGGGTGCCGCCCCAGAGGTATCGGTTGGGCACCGTCGCTGCCGCCAGGGCAAAGCCGATCACGTGGGGCAGCCGTGAGGTGATCGTGGACGCATCCAGCAGCCGTGGACGGTGGGGTCCGCAGGGCACCGTGCGCCCCTCCAGTTCCCCCTGGTCGCACCAGCCCCGGTAGCCATCCTCGAGCAGTTCCACCAGCCGCCGCTGATCCTGGGGCGGCTCCGCCAGCAGGCGCAGGCGCCGTCCGGCGACGGCCTGGGTGGCCAGACCTGCACCACCTGGGCGGCTGTGCAGGTCGATGGGGAACCGGAGCAGACGAAGGCTGTCGGCCATCGGGTTGTCTACGCTCGCCACGGCAAGGGATGGGGCATGGGGTTCTATCGACAGGATCCCGCACTCGAGGCCTGGCTGGAGGCCGCCGTCGGGCGCATCGGCCGGGAGCGCGGGGGCTGGGCCGGGGCCATCAGCGTCACCTGTCTGATCGCGGACGGGGATCCGTCGTTGGGCGAGGCCTCCGGTGTGCGTGGGGCCTCACTGGCCGGAGATCGCTGCCGCTATCCGGCCAGCGTGATCAAGCTCTTCTACCTGGCGGCCACCGAGGCCTGGTTGGCGGAGGATCTGCTGATTGACGGGCCGGAACTGCGTCGTGCTCTCGCCGACATGATCAGGGATTCGGGCAACGATGCCACCAGCTATGTGGTGGACCTGCTGACCGGCACCCGCAGTGGCCCCGAGCTCCCCCCCGGTGCCTTTGCGCGTTGGAGCGAGCAGCGGCGGCTCGTCAATGGCTGGTTCGAGGCCCTGGGCTGGCCCGAGTGGCAAGGGTGCAACGCCTGCCAGAAGACCTGGGCCGAAGGCCCCTATGGCCGTGAGCGCCAGTCCTATGGGGCGGCCCTGGAGAATCGCAACCGCCTGACCACCGACATGACGGCCAGACTGCTGCAGGCCGTCATGGCCGGGGAATGGGTGTCACCCCAGGCCAGCGCCCGCATGCGCGAACTGCTGGCCCGCAGCCTCGACCCTGCAGCGCGCCAGGCGGACCCCGAGAATCAGGTGGATGGATTCCTGGGGCAGGGTCTGCCGCACGGCAGTCGCCTGTGGAGCAAGGCCGGCTGGATGAGCCAGGCGCGCCATGATGCGGCCTTCTGTGACGTGCCAGGGAGGCCTCCGTTTCTGCTGGTGGCCTTTGGCGAGGGCGAAGGTCCGGCGACCGATGAGACCTGGCTGCCTGAGCTGTGCCGTGAACTCGTGAACAGCCTGCAGACCCCTGCGGCGGACTGATTGGCTCAACCCCTACCCCATGGGTCAAGCCCAGCTGGAGTGGTTGCCTCCTACGGGGACTGAATTGGAACGGAGAGGGAGGGATTCGAACCCTCGACAGAAGTTGCCTCCTGTAACTCCTT
>CAZWFG010000217.1:0-3134 GCA_964632245.1 uncultured Synechococcus sp.
CGGCACCGTTACCGCCAATGATGGTCTGGGCGCCGTATACGGTGAGCGTATCATGATCCGGCCCGCCCTGGATGCTACCAGCGCTGATGACGCGCCGCACATCGGTACCGTCGGCGACGGCGACGGTGTCATCGCCGCCGCCCGGCTGATGATCGGTGCCACCAAGCCCCTTGAGGCCGCGCCTGGCACCATCCGCGGCGACCTGGCCGTCAACATCGGCCGCAACGTCATCCACGGCTCCGATGCCGCCGAAACCGCGGTCTTCGAGATCGGCCTCTGGTTCCAGCCGTCCGAGCTGAGCGACTGGACGCCGGCGGATCAGGGCTGGCGCAGCGAGGGCTGAAGCTCCGGCGGCCGGAACCGGTCCCAGCGAAAGGGCTGCAGCACGTCCGTCCCTGACCCCTCAGCGGGGCCGGGGACCAGGGCGGCGGCAATCCGCGCGGCCGTCACCGCCGCCAGCAGCACCCCATTGCGGTGGTGGCCCGTGGCCAGCCACAGGCCCGGCACCGGGCTGGTGCCCAGCAGCGGCCCCTCATCGGGGGTGCAGGGGCGGAAGCCCCACCAGCGTTCCATCGGCGGCCAGCCGGCGGCCTCGGGCAGCAGGGCGGTGAGACCGGCCTGCAGCTGCCGTTGCCCCGCTGGCGTCAGCCCTTCACTGAAGCCCGCCTCGGGTTCGCTGGTGGCGCCCACCACCACCAGCCCGTCCTCCCGCGGCACCAGGTAGGTGCCGGGCCCGAACACCACCCGCCCCAGGGCCTGCCGTGGCGCCTGCAGCGACAGCATCTGACCCTTGACCGGAAACACCGGCAGTTCGGGCAGCAGCCGGGCGCTCCAGGCGCCGCAGGCCAGCACGGCCCGCCGGGTGGGCAGGGTGTGGCGTTCGCCCTCGGCCGTGCGCAGGCGCACCCCCTGCAGGGCGCCGTCCTCCGCCCGGTCGAGCCCCTCCACCTCCGCCCCTTCCAGAAACCCGACCCCGAGGCGGCTGCAGGCCCGCTCCAGGGCCCGCATCAGGCCGCGGCGGTTGTCGATCTGGCCGTCCTGATGGAACAGCAGCCCGGCGGTCCAGCGGGGGGCGAGCCCCGGCAGTTCCCGCTCGAGGCCAGTCCGGTCAAGGGCTTCGCCATGGGCCGCGGTGGCGAAGCCGTCGCGGTCGGCCGCCGTGGCAAAGGGCACGACGATGCCGCAGGGTCGCAGGCCGCAGGGCAGGCCACTGTCGGCCTCGATGGTGGCGACCCAGTCGGGAATCAGGGCCAGGCTCTGCTGACCCAACTCCAGCAGCGGACCTTGCAGCCCTTCGGCATGGGGGGCAAGCATGCCGGCGGCCACGAAGCCCGCGGCCTCGCTGCGGCGGCGGCTCAGCACCTGCACCCGCTGGCCCCGGCGGGCCAGGGCATGGGCCACCGCCAGGCCCATCAGCCCGCCGCCGAGCACCAGGATCACCGCCGGTTCATCCCCCGCCATTGCCGCCCGTCACCTCCGCGGTGCTGGCCCCATGGTCTCAGCCAGCCCCATAGGATCGGCCGGCGAGGGGCGACGCCACGATGACGGGGGCTACCACACCACAGGCCGACTGGGAGGCGGTGATCGGCCTGGAGACGCACGTGCAGCTGGGCACGGCCAGCAAGATCTTCGCGCCGGCCTCGACGGCCTTCGGCGATGAGCCCAACACCCACATCGACCCGATCGTGATGGGTCTGCCGGGCACACTGCCGGTGCTCAACCGCCGGGTGCTCGAATACGCCGTCAAGGCGGCCCTGGCCCTCAACCTGCACATCGCCCGCCACAGCAAGTTCGACCGCAAGCAGTACTTCTACCCCGACCTGCCCAAGAACTATCAGATCTCGCAGTACGACGAACCGATCGCCGAAGACGGCTGGATCGAAGTCGAAGTGGCCGAAAAAGGCAAGGACACCTATCTGAAGCGCATCGGCATCGAGCGGCTTCACATGGAAGAAGACGCCGGCAAGCTGGTGCATGCGGGCAGCGATCGGCTGGCGGGCAGCACCCATTCGCTGGTCGATTACAACCGCGCCGGGGTGGCCCTCGCCGAGATTGTCAGCAAACCCGACCTGCGCACCGGCCGCGAAGCAGCCGAATACGCCGCCGAGATCCGGCGGATCATGCGTTATCTGGGGGTCAGTGACGGCAACATGCAGGAGGGCTCCCTGCGCTGCGACGTCAACATCTCGGTGCGGCGGGGACCCGATGCGCCCTTCGGCACGAAGGTCGAGATCAAGAACATGAATTCCTTCTCGGCCATTCAGAAGGCATGCGAATACGAGATCCAGCGGCAGATCAAGGCCTACGAGAGCGGCGAACCGGTGCGGCAGGAGACGCGCCTGTGGGACGAGGGCAAGCAGCTCACCAAGAGCATGCGCAGCAAGGAGGGATCGAGCGATTACCGCTATTTCCCCGACCCCGACCTGGGCCCGATCGAGGTGAGCGACGCCCAGCGCGAGGGCTGGCGGGCCGAACTACCAGAACTGCCGGCGGCTCGACGCCATCGCTACGCCGACCAGCTGGGCCTGTCGGTGTACGACGCCAGGGTGCTCACCGATGAACGGCCGATGGCCGATTACTTCGAGGCGGCAGTGGCGGCCGGTGGTGATCCCAAGGGCGTGGCCAACTGGATCACCGGCGACATCGCCGCCCACGTGAATGCCGAGCGCCTCAGCTTCGCTGATCTGCCCCTGCAGCCCGGCCAGCTGGCCGAAATGGTGCAGCTGATCGATGACGGCGTGATCAGCGGCAAGATTGCCAAGGAGATTTTGCCGGAGCTGCTCGCTGAAGGTGGATCAGCACGGGCGATCGTCGAGGCCCGCGGTTTGGGAATGATCAGCGATCCGGCGGCCATCACCGCCATCGTCGATGAACTGCTGGCGGCCCATCCAGACGAGGTGGCGGCCTTCCGCGGTGGCAAGACCAAGCTGCAGGGCTTCTTTGTGGGCCAGCTGATGAAACGGACGGGCGGCAAGGCCGATCCGAAGCTGTCAAACCGCATCCTCAGCGAGCGGCTGCAGGGCTGAGGGCTGCGGCCACCGCCAACTCCAGCTGCTCAGGGGTGCCGCGGTTGTCGATGAGCCGATCGGCCAGGGGTCGCTTGCGGGCCAGGGGCCACTGGGCGGCGATGCGGT
>CAZWFG010000218.1:0-3126 GCA_964632245.1 uncultured Synechococcus sp.
TGCTGTATCGCTTTGACGCCCCTGAGCTCAAGGCGGTCAACCATCGCCTCGATGGGGTGTTCTGGCCGCACACCAGCGAACGCGGCACGACGGAGCAACCGGTGGTGCTGCTGGAGGTGCAGATGCACGCCAAGCCGGGATTCAAGCACCGCCTCGGTGCTCAGTGCTTTCGCTTTCTCCAGCTCCATCCAAACGTGGAACACCTGGCTGTGGTGGTTGTCGTGCCTCACCAGCGCCTCAACCTCGGCCCGGCCCAACTGCCGCAGCAGCTGCAGGCGTTTGTTGATGGGGTGATCTGGCTGAGCCTGGAGGAGCTGGGCCAGCAGGCCGATCTCGACCCACTGCTCACCCTTCTGACGCTGCCGGTGTTACCAGAAGCACAGCTCAAGCGCTGCACCCAGCAGATCCTGGTGCACCACCCGGAATTGCTCTCCGCCGTTCTTACGATGCTGATCGAACGGCTTCCCACACTCTCCACCGAGGAACTCATGGTGTTCGCCGGCATTCCCACCGACCAACTGCTCCACACCCGCGCCGCCCAGGACCTTCTTGATCGCGGCCGGCAGGAAGGCCGGCAGGAAGGCGAGGCCCGTGGACGGGCCGCTGAGGCTGCTTCTGTCACCCTGCGCCTGCTCAACCGCCGCTGTGGCACCCTCAGCGAGGCCACCACCGCCCGCATTCAGGCCCTCCCACTGGAGCAGCTGGAGCGCCTGGCTGAGGCGTTGCTCGATTTCAGTGGACCAACCGACCTGGCGGCCTGGCTGGAAGAGCACGCCTGCTGAGGCCCAGGCTCCCTCGCCAGGCGCCAGCAGCTGCCGGAATGCGGATCCCACGCCGCATACGCGCATCCGGAATCGCCTTGAGGAAACTGATCAGATTCCGCAAACTTCAACCCATGCTCGAAACCGCGGCCAGGGCGCTTGTGACACACTTTGAATCAGCCTTGTGCCGTAGAGCGCATCGGGGTTGATGCGGTGGTTGGCGAGCCAGCGCCGCTGCCAGCTGGCCGGCAGACAACGGTTCTGTGGGATGGATCGCTTCCACTGGTCAAAAGTGACGTTTGTCACAGGCAGGGCAGTGTTGACGGAGGAAGCCGTAGGTCAGTGCATTGACGGCTGCTGGTGTTGAACGGGTGCTGCTCACTCCAGCCACTCCTGATCAAGGCCGGCGATCGGCTGAAACTCCGGGTCCTTGTGCAACAGGGTGGCGCCGCACTGGAGAGCCGCCGCCGCAATCCAGGCATCGGCCAAGGAGAGGCGATGGCTGGCTTTGACTTCAGCTGCGCTCTGCAGCAGGGGCTCGGTGGCCTCCAGCCAGTCAATCGGCAAGGCCTGGAGCTGCTCATAGGCCAGGCGGCCAGCCCGCTCGCCTTCATCTTTCCAGACCCGGTAGAGCAACTCCATGCGGGTCATGAAACAGGCCACGCATCGCACAGGCGCTTCCAGCAGCTGGGCGACGCGATCGGCGCCGGGCTCGTTATCACGCAGGGTGAGCAGAGCTGAGGTATCAAGGCAGAAACGGGCCATCAGGGCTCCAGGGCGGCATCGGCTTGTCGATCGGCTAACAGACGCCTGCAAGAGCCCCCTTGTTTCCCCTGGCCACGAAAGGCCTCAATGGGGGAGGCCGCCACGGGGACAACGCGGATTGAACCATCGGCCTCCACCAACCACTCCAGCCGCTTGGAGGGCCCGAGGGCAAAGCGCTCGCGAATCGCGGCGGGGATCACGGTTTGGCCGCGGGAGGTGATTGTGCTTCTCATGTCAGATCGAGCGAATTACCTAGCATCTTATCTGGTAATTCAGAGTTGGGGATGGAGCCGCTCACCGCCGCAATCCCCCCCCCAGCCCCTGCCGGCCTGGAGTGCCCAGGCCTCACAACCGCGTCGCCGGGTTCGACAGAAAGTCCTGGTAGGCCATGGCGATGCCATCGGCCAGCGGAATCGACGCCGTCCAGCCCAGCTGCTGAAGCCGGCTCACATCCAGCTGCTTCTTGGGGGTGCCATCCGGCTTGCTGCGATCCCAGTCGATGGTGCCGTTGAAGCCCACCGTGCGGGCCACCAGTTCGGCAAGGTCCTTGATCGACAGGTCGACACCGGTGCCCAGGTTCAGATGCTGCACCGGCTCCTGCGGGTCTGGGTTGTAGTGCTCCAGGGCGAACACACAGGCCGCACCCAGGTCATCGGCATGCAGAAATTCACGCAGGGGGCTGCCACTGCCCCAACAGGTGACCGTCGCCGCGCCCGACAACTTCGCCTCATGGAACCGGCGGATCAGCGCCGGCAGCACATGGCTGTTGGTGGGATGGTAATTGTCGCCTGGTCCGTACAGGTTCGTCGGCATCAGGCTGATGGCATCGAAGCCATGCTGACGCCGCAATGCCTGGCACAACTTGATGCCGGTGATCTTGGCGATCGCGTACCACTCATTGGTGGGTTCCAGCGCCCCGGTGAGAAGCGCTTCTTCGCGGATCGGCTGCTCGGCGTACTTGGGGTAGATGCAGCTGCTGCCCAGAAACAACAGCCGCCGAACCCCCTGGCGCCAGGCGGTTTCGATCACATGCTGCTGAATCTTGAGG
Source organism: uncultured Synechococcus sp. (assembly GCA_964632245.1). GTDB lineage: Bacteria > Cyanobacteriota > Cyanobacteriia > PCC-6307 > Cyanobiaceae > CAIQIA01. The sequence continues at coordinate 2,575 of CAZWFG010000218.1, forward strand.
TTCTCGAGCAGAAAGTCGGCCGGGTACGTGTCGTTGGCCAGAATTCCCCCCACCTTGGCCGCCGCGAGCACCACCACCGTGGGTTGTTGGGCCCCAAACCAGGTCTGCACCGCCTGCGGGTCCAGCAGATCAAGGACATCACGACCGGCCGTCAGCAGCTGGTTGTAGCCCGCACGGGTGAGGGCTCGCACGATGGCACCGCCGGCCATGCCGCGATGACCAGCGACAAAGATGCGATCAGTGGGCGTGATCAGGGTCATGGCAGGCAGCGTTGGTGGTCGGTCTTGCACCACAGGTATTGTCCCACCCGCTGCACGTGGGCTTGCAGATCTTCGGGCAGTTCGTGGTGCAGCACCAGGTCGACATGTTGGAGCGTGGCGCCCTCCAGACAGAGGTCAGACCAAACAGCCATACCGCGTTCAGCTGCGGTTGCTGGGTGAGCACAGTCAACAGCTTTTGCTCACTGGCCGCAGGGATCCCTGGAATCATGAACCCTCCAATTGTTTTCGCTGCTGAAGAGTCATCTGCAACTTATGAAAACAACCAAAATAG
>CAZWFG010000219.1:0-3119 GCA_964632245.1 uncultured Synechococcus sp.
CCCTCCATGACCCGTTCCTCCTGGATCCAGCGCAGCGCCTGGGCCCTGGCCGGTGCCGGTGTCCTTGCCCTGTCGGCTTGCAGCAACGCCACCGACACCGCCAAGGATGCCGCCGGCACCATGACCGACGCCACCAAGAACGCAGCCGGTACCGTTGTCGACACAACCAAGAATGCTGCCGGCACGGTTGCCGACACGACCAAGAATGCTGCTGGCGCCGTTGCAGACACCGCCAAGGACGCCGCGGGCACCGTCACCGACACAGCCAAGAACGCAGCCACCGCCACCGGTCAGGCGGCCCTTGCTCCGGCCGTGAACCCGGTGCTCGACCTGCTCAAGAAGGGTGAGGCCGAAGTGAAGGCCGGCAACCTGGCTGGCGCCGCCGCCACCATGGGCGGCTTCCAGGGCATCTGGGAGAAGGCCAGCCCCGTCATCCAGCCCCTGGCCGGTGACAAGTGGGGCGCCATCGACGGCGCCGCCAAGACGGTGATCAGCACCTTCGGCAACGGCGCCAAGCCCGATGCCGCCGCCGCCGGATCGGCCATCACCGGCCTGATGGGCCCCCTGTCGGGTCTCGTCGGCCGCTGAGCAGGCACCCCGGCCGGGTCATCCGATGAGACCCTGGGGTGACCCGGCCCCCACCACCCCCTGAACCAGGAAACCCTGCTGTTCGAACCGGCGGTGCCGGCCCCCGGCGCCCTGCGGGCAGTGCTGGCGTTTCCGAGCACCTACAGCGTTGGCATCACCAGCCTGGGGTTCCAGATGGTCTGGGCGACCATGGCCCAGCGCCCCGACCTCGACGTGCGCCGCCTGTTCACCGACGGCGGCGACCCGGCCCACCGCCACATCGACCTGTTTGGCCTGTCGCTCAGCTGGGAGCTCGACGGGCCGGTGCTGCTCGACCTGCTCGAGGGCCAGGGCATTCCGCTGCACAGCCGGCAGCGCGGCGACGACGATCCGCTGGTGTTCGGTGGCGGCCCGGTGCTCACCGCCAATCCCGAACCGCTGGCGCCATTCTTCGACGTGGTGCTGCTGGGTGACGGCGAAGAGCTGCTGCCCGAGTTCCTCGAGGCGGCCGTGGCCACCGCCGGCCAGCCCCGCTGCCAGCGCCTGCGCCGCCTGGCCGCCATCGACGGCGTCTATGTGCCATCGCTGTACGAGCCGCATTACACCGCCGACGGCATCCTCACGGCCGTCGACCCGGTCGATGGGGATGTGCCCGCCACGGTGAGCAAGCGCACCTGGCGCGGCGGCACCCTCACCCAATCGGCGGTGATCACCCCCGAGGCCGCCTGGCCCTCGATCCACATGGTCGAGGTGGTGCGCAGCTGCCCCGAGCTGTGCCGCTTCTGCCTGGCCAGTTACCTCACCCTGCCCTTTCGCACCCCCGCCCTCGACGACAGCCTCATCCCCGCCGTGCAGCGGGGCCTGGCCGTCACCGACCGGCTGGGGCTGCTGGGGGCCTCAGTGACCCAGCATCCCCAGTTCGCCGAGCTGCTGCAGTGGCTCGACGGTCCGGCCGGCGATGGCGTGCGCCTCAGCGTCAGTTCGGTGCGAGCCGCCACGGTCACCTCCGAACTGACGCGGATCCTGGCCCGCCGCGGCAGCCGTTCGCTCACCATCGCCATCGAGAGCGGCAGCGAACGGCTGCGGCAGGTGGTCAACAAGAAACTGAGCGGCGAGGCCATCGCCGAGGCCGCCGGCCAGGCCCGCGCCGGCGGCCTCACGGGCCTCAAGCTCTACGGCATGGTGGGCCTGCCGAGCGAGACCGACGACGACGTGGAGGCCACGGCGGCGCTGCTGCTGGACCTGAAGCGCCGCACCCCGGGCCTGCGGCTGAGCCTGGGGGTAAGCACCTTTGTGCCCAAGGCCCATACGCCCTTCCAGTGGGAGCCGGTGCGGCCCGAAGCCGAAAAGCGGCTGAAGCTGCTGGGCAAACGCCTGAAACCGAAAGGCATCGAGCTGCGGCCCGAAAGCTACGGCTGGAGCCTGGTGCAGGCGCTGCTGTCGCGGGGCGACCGACGGCTGGCGCCGCTGATCGTGGCCGTGCGCGGTCGCCAGGGCAGCCTCGGCGCCTGGAAACAGGCCCTGCGGCAGCTGCGGGCCGACGGCGCCGGCGACCCCACGGCGCCACCGACCTGGGAAGCGATCGTGCACGACCACTGGACGCCGGGCCAGGTGCTGCCCTGGAGCCATCTGCATGGCCCCCTGCCGGAGGCCACATTGATCGCCCACCGTGCCGCCAGCCTCAGCCCGGCCGCCTGAGGCTGGCCCGCAGGCCTGCCAGCAGCAACCAGCCCGCCACGTTCAGACGCCCGTCGTAAAAGGGCAGGTCGGTGGCATGCAGCACCACCAGCAGCAGCACGGCGGTCCACCAGGCCCGTTCAGAAAAGGGGGCCGCCGCCGCGGCCATGCCCCGCCGGGCGGCCAGCAGCAGCAGCCCCAGCACCAACCCCACCAGCAGCAGGGCCACCGGCAGCCCATGGCTCAGGGCCAGGTCGAGGGGCAGGTTGTGGGGATGGCCGTGCCACACCCCCGCCCGCTGGGGGTACACCAGGCTGAAGGCCGCCGCCCCCCAGCCGAACCAGGGCCGCTCGGCCACCAGCCCCAGGGCGATGGACCACTGGCCCAGGCGGGTCGAGGCCAGGGGCCGCTGGCTGAAGGCCAGATCACTCAGCCGTTCCCACACCGCCGCCGGCACCAGCGCCCGGGCGGGATGCTGCAGCAGCGGCGGCACCCCGGGCAGCACCGCCAGCCCCACAGGCAGCAGCGCCAGCAGCAGCAGCGGCAGCAGCCACAGCCAGCGGGCCGGCCCCAGCACCCAGGGGATCGCCAGCACGGCGGCCCCCCAGCCATTGCGTGAATCGGTGAGCCACAGGGCCGCCAGCTGGGCCAGCACCAGCAGCAGCAGCACCGGCCGCCGCCAGCCCCGCTGACCGGGCTCGAGGGCGAGCCCCAGCAGCAGCGGCCAGCTGAAGGCCAGCCAGGCGGCGGTGATGTTGGCGTAGTCGAACAGGCCCGAGAGGCGCCCCACCGGATTGCCCCCCGGCGCCATGTGCCAGATCACCAGGCCGCCGAGGGCCTGCCATGGACCGCTCCAGCCCAGCAGCAGCTGTCCG
>CAZWFG010000220.1:0-3104 GCA_964632245.1 uncultured Synechococcus sp.
GGCCACCAGGGTGCCCCGCACCGTGACGGTGGGGCCACCGGGGGGCTCGGGCCGATCGGCGCTCTGGTACGTGCGCAGCTCGACCCCGTCGATGCGGCCGGTCTCGGGGTTGAGCAACAGACGCGAGGCCACGGCCCGGTCGAGCAGGTCCACCTGGCCGGTGGCCAGGGCCCCGGCGAGGGTCTTGCGGGCGTCGTACTTGGCCTGCACGGGGCAGAGGGGCACGCAGTTGGCGTTGCCCTGGCAGCGCAGGCCGAAATCCAGCGGGCTGTCGTGCACCACCCCGCGGGGCTGATACCCCGGCTTGCTGGTGGGATAACGCCGGTACTCGGGGTTGACGATGCCGTTGCGCCCCTGCGGGTAGGTGGTGAGGCGCAACATGCGGGAGGTGCCCCCGACCGTCGCCTCCAGGCCCTGCACCGAGCGCCGCACCGTCTCATCCAGAAACGACGGCGGCATCGCCTTCATGGGGAAGACGTAGCCATCGGTGAACTCGACCCCGAGGCTGCGCTGCTCGTCGGCGTTGCCGCTGACGCCGATCTCGTACTCGGCCCGCTCGTAGAGGGGGATCAGCTCGTCGTACGAGAGGGGCCAATCGACGCCGACGCCGAAACGGCTCTGCAGCTGCAGGTCATCGCGCAGCATCCGCGGCGTCTTGCCCTCCCAGTGCAGGGTGGTGCCCCCCAGGGCACGGGTGTAGGAGCCGCCCAGGGGCATGGGCCCCAGTTCGACGAAGTGGTCGTTGAGGGCCGTGGGGCTGGGGGCGTTGGGGTTGGCGGGGAACGGCGCATTGGGGTGCTTGTCGGTGGCGCCATAGAAGCGCTGCACGTAGCCCTGGAAGCCGGCGAGGGTGAGGTTGTCGGCGGCGCCGGCCTCCACCACCAGCACCCGGTGGCGATGGCGTTCCGCCAGCTCGCGGGCGAGCACGGCGCCGGCGATGCCGGCACCCACCACGACCACGTCATAGGTGCGGGCTGCCGCTTCGGCGGCGGTGATCAGGGATGGAGCAGTCGAGCTCATGGTGAACTCAGGGCGACGGCGGCGAGGGGGGTGGGAGCGGCGGTTCAAAGCTCCCGAAGGTGTTCACGGTGGGGTCATGGAAGCGGGCCTGCTGTTCAAGCAACTTGGCCACCAGACCTGTCCAGCCAGTCTGATGGGAGGCGCCCAGGCCGGCACCATTGTCGCCATGAAAGTATTCATGGAAGAGCAGGTGATCGACCCCCAGGGTGTCGCGCTGGTGGCTGTTGCCGCCATAGATGGGCCGCATTGCATTCTGAGGATCTTCAGCATCGCGGAGCTCGAACAGGCTGATCAGCCGACGGCTCAGCTCGTAGGACACTTCCAGCAGGTTCATCGACACCACCCGCCGATCGGCACCGCTGCCGGTGGGGCAGTCGACCCTGAAGTCGGGTCCCAGATACATGTGCAGTTTCTGCAGCGACTCGATCAGCAGATAGTTGATCGGGAACCACACGGGGCCGCGCCAGTTGGAGTTGCCACCGAACATGGCGGTGCGGGATTCGGCCGGGTCGTAGATGATCGAGTCGCGGGGGCGCATTTTCCAGCCGCGATCATCCTCTTTGGACCCGGGGTCGAAATGCTGCAGCTGCTGGGGCAGCCAGTAGCCGTCGGCATGCACCTTCGAGAGGGAGCGGATGCCGTGGGGGCTGAGGAATTCGTCCTCGTCCAGCATGCGCTGCAGCAACTGGCGCAGCCGGTCGGGACTCACCAGCGACAGCAGCAGTGCCCCCTGGAACCGGCTGGTGAGGTGGGACCCGTCGGCATAGGCGGCATACACATAACTGTTGTTGGGATCCTTGGGCTCAATCAGGTGTTCACGGAACCAGGTGAGGCGCTTGCCAAAGTCGCCCTTGAGGGCGCCATCGAGCACCTTCTTCGGAATCGCCTCCACCGCGAAGATGGGGATCAGCCCCACCAATGAGCGCACCCGCACGGTCTGGCTCTGGGCCCGGCCATCACCGACCACCACCCCCTCAGGGAACCGGAGAATGTCGTAGAAGAACTGATCAGTGGGATCAAAGAGGTGATTGTCGTCGCCGGTCTTGGCATCAACAAGGGTCATGGCATCGGCAATCAGCAGAAAATGCTGCAGAAACTTCGAGGCCATCGTGTCGTACGAAGCCTGGCGCTGACGCACTTCAGGGATGTCGCTCTCGCTGCACACCTGGGCCAGCTCAGCGGCGATCTTGAGCATGTTGAGGCTGAACATGGCCATCCAGCTGGAGCCGTCTGACTGGATGATCTGTGCACACTCTCCCTTCTCGTTGCAGACCCTGAAGTTGCTGCGATCAAAGATCGAGATGTTGTCCAGCCCCAGAAAGCCACCGCTGAAAAGGTTGTCGCCATCAACCCCTTTGCGGTTCACCCACCAGGTGAAGTACAGCGTCAGCTTGCTGAAGATCTCCTCCAGAAACGCCACATCGGGCTTGCCATACTTGCGCTTCTCCATCTGGTACACGCGGTAGGCCGCCCAGGCGTGCACCGGTGGGTTCACATCCTCGAAGTTCCACTCATAGGCCGGCAGCTGGCCGCTGGGATGCATGAACCATTCCCGGGTGAACAGCCGCAGCTGGGCCTTGGCGAACGCCGGATCGATCAGCGCCAGCGGAATGGTGTGAAAGGCCAGGTCCCAGGCCGCATACCAGGGGTACTCCCACTTGTCGGGCATCGAGACGATGTCTTCGTTGTAGAGATGGCGCCAGGCGCTGTTGCGACCCTTGCGCCGTTTCTCAGGCGGTGGCGGCTGTCCCGGGTCCCCCTCCAGCCAGTCCTTGACGACCAGGTGATAAAACTGCTTGCTCCAGAGCAGTCCGGCGAAGGCCTGGCGCTGGATGTCGCGTTGGTCTTCATTCAGGTACTGCAGCGGCGTGATGCAGGCATAGAAGTCGTCGGCCTCTTGCCGGCGCTGCGCCACCAGGGCATCCAGGGTGGCGCCGAGGGGATCGGCGCCGGCTGGCCATGGCTCCTCGCCGTCGTCGTGGCCGCGCAATCGCAGCCGCACGGTGCGGGTTTCGCCCGGCTGCAGGGTTAAGCGGTACAGCGGGGCGGCCTTGGTGCCTTCACCGGCGGGATTGACCGCGTCC
>CAZWFG010000221.1:0-3096 GCA_964632245.1 uncultured Synechococcus sp.
CGGCACCTGCCAGCCACCGATGCCCAGCTGCACAAGATTGGTGGCCGGCGCATTCGCCATGTTGGTGGCGTGGAACCACGGACAGGTGTGCATCCGCTCATCAAGGTCGGTCTCCTGGGTGTCGACGTGACGGTCGAAATGGATGATGCCAACCTTGCGGTCCCCCAGATGCCTGCACACCCCTCGCACGGTGGGAAAGCCGATCGAGTGGTCACCGCCCAGAATGATCGGGAAGGCACCACTGGCAAACACATGGGCGACGCCTTTGGAGATCTGATCGAAGCTTTTCTCGTTGTTGGCTGGAATGGTGAAGATGTCTCCGACATCACAGACGGTAATCTGCTCACGCAGATCGACCCCCATCTCGTAGTTGTAGGGAGTGTAAAGGGCTGAGATCCGTCGAATGCCCTGGGGGCCGAAGCGCGTGCCCGGGCGGTAGGTGGTGCCGCTGTCGTGGGGCACCCCGAGCACCGCCACATCAAATTCACCGACGCGGTTGACGTCCTCCAGGTAGGGGGCCTTGAGGAAGGTGTTGATGCCGGCGAAATGGGGAAGCTCGCCCCTGGAAAAGGTCGAGATGCGCCGATCGACGATGCTGTCGGCCGCCTCAAGGCCATGCAGACGGGCCTGGTCGACCTCCCGCTGCCAGCCGCTCAGGGGCAGCAGGCGCTCCCGCTCGAGGGCAGCCTGCCCTTCCGTTCCGGGAGGACGGCGCTCAAAGGGATCAGACGATTCCGTCATGGCAGCACTGGCGGTGGTGGGGGCGGTCTCCCGGGCTTTTGTCCCTCCGTGCCACCGATGCGCCCGATCCGACCTGAGGGTCAGGGGGCAAACCGGCGAGCCCACCTCTCGGACCAGGCACTCCCCCGCGAGGGAGCCGGAACCCTAGGCATGGCTGTCCGCGCTGTGATCGTCACCCCGACAGCGCCAGCGGTCGGTCGCCGTCGTCACCAAATCAACCCTTGACCGCATCGGCGGTGGCACTGGGCAGGATGAACCGCTGCAGGCCGATGAACAAGGCCAGCACCGGCACGATCGAGACCACGGCACCGGCGGCCACCAGGCGCCAGTCCAGGGAAAAACTGCTCTGCAGTTGCTGCAATCCCAGGGGCAAGGTGTACAGGCCTGGGTCATCAAGAATCACCAGCGGCCAGAGGAAGTTGCTCCAGGTGCCGATGAACACGAGCGTGCCCAGATTGATGAGGTCTGGACGGGCCGAGGGAATCATCACATTCCACCATTCCCCCAGCGGGGTGCAGCCGTCGAGCCTGGCGGCCTCCTCCAGATCCACCGGCACCGACAGAAAGCTCTGCCGCAGCAGAAAGATCCCGAAGGCCGTGGCGGCATTCGGCAGGATCACCGCCAGCAGTGAATTGACCAGCCCCAGCTGCACCATCAGCACATACAGGGGAATCATCACCACCTCAAAGGGGATGAGCACCGTGGCCACCACCAGGGCCAGCACCACCCCACGACCCCGGAAGCGCAACCGCGCCAGCGGATAGGCCGCCAGCGAGCAGAACAGCAGATTGGCCAGCACGGCAAAGCCGCTCACGATGGTGCTGTTGAGCAGATAACGACCCAGGGGAACGGTGGTGAACACCCGCCGGTAGGCATCCAGGCCGGGCTGGGCGGGCACCAGGGCAGGCGGACTGGCAAAGATGTCTTCGGCCGGCCCCTTGAGGGACGTGCTCACCAGCCACAGCAACGGCAGCAGCATCAACAGCGCCAGGGCCAGCAACAGCAGCAGCTGCAGCACCACCGAGGCGCGGGAGCGGGGCAGGGCAGCGTTCGCCATCGACGGCAGCCATCCAAAGATGCGGGGATCATCGCGCCGTCGGCGCCCCCTCAGGGATTGAGCGGTTCCTCCGTCCAGCCGCAGCTCGCCCGCCAGCGACGCCGCCGGTGGGGATGGGGACCCAGCTCCAGCAGGTCCACCTGCTCGAGCGCAATGCGCAGCAGGAGCAGGTGGTCGGGCAGGGGGGCCCCATCCGCCAGCTCGGCCGGAAACGCTGCGTCGGCCTGCAGCGGCAGGCCGGGGCTGGGCCAAGCCCACACGGCTCGGCCTGCGGGGCTCAGGGCCCGCCAGTGGCGCTGCCGTTCCCTGAGCTCCAGCTCGGGGTCCAGCGCCTGGCGTCGCCCCCGCAGGCGGAACTGACAGCGGGCCCGCGGCAGCAGCCAGCACAGCTCGACCGCCCCCTGGCCGGCCAGCCCCTGAACACCAGGGTGCGAACCCGCGGGGTGCCATCCCGCGCCACCGTGGCCAGCTGCAGCCAGCGGGCCTGGGGGGCGCGGCCCTCCCGATCCCGGGCGCTGCGCAGCAGGGGCCGCCAGGGGGGCAGGGGGTCCGGCGCCGTCACCTCAGACGGTCTGCGTCTCGGCCAGGGGCAGCGGTGCCTTCTGCGGATGCAGGGGCTGACGACCGCCGCCCGCGACCAGACGGTTGAGGGCATTGACGAAGGCCTGGGCGGCAGCCACCACGATGTCGGTGTCGGCGGCATGGCCTGAATAGAGCACCCCGTCGGCCCGCAGGCGGATCGTCACCTCACCCATGGCATCGATGCCTTCGGTGACCGACTTGACCGAGAACTCGACCAGCTCGTTGGGCACCCCGGCGAGGCGGTTGAGGGCCTGGCAGACGGCATCCACCGGGCCGGTGCCGATGGCCGCCTCGCTGCGCTCCTCGCCGTCGCCGGTGTCCAGGGTGACGGTGGCCGTGGGTCGCATGCCGGTGCCGCAGCTCACCTGCACAGACCGCAGCTGGAAGCGGGCGTCACCCTGCTGCTGCACCTGTTCACTGACAATCGCCTCCAGATCACGGTCGGTGATCTCGCGCTTGCGGTCGGCCAGTTCCTTGAACCGCAGAAAGGCGTCATTGAGATCCTCGCCTTCGAGGGCGTACCCCAGCTCCTGCAGACGGGCACGAAAGGCGCTGCGCCCCGAAAGCTTGCCGAGGGAGATGCGGTGGTCGGCCAGGCCGACGGTGCTGGCATCCACGATCTCGTAGGTGAGTCGGTTCTTGAGCACCCCGTCCTGGTGGATGCCGCTCTCGTGGGCGAAGGCATTGGCCCCCACGATCGCCTTGTTGGGCTGCAC
>CAZWFG010000222.1:0-3082 GCA_964632245.1 uncultured Synechococcus sp.
GGCCATCGGCAGCAGCGTGGAGCAGCGCACCCGCTGCAGCGTCACCTGGACCGAGATCATCCGCGCCATCACCCCCGACCACGCGGTGCTGATCAACCGCCAGAACCGTCGCGGTTCGATGATCCAGGCCGGCATGAGCATGTTCATCCTCGAGACCGAACCCGCCGGCTATGTGCTGATCGCCGCCAACGAAGCCGAGAAGGCGTCCAACATCACCGTGGTCGACGTCAAGGCCGTGGGTGCCTTCGGGCGCCTCACCCTCGCCGGCCGGGAAGGCGATGTCGAGGAGGCGGCGGCGGCGGCCATGCGCGCCGTGGCCCAGGTCAATACGGCGGTGTAAGCCCCAGCTCCCGGCGCAGGGCCGCGGCAATGCCCCGTAGCGCCTTGCCGCGGCTGCCCAGGCGGCTGCGCTGCTCGGTGGTCATGGCGGCATAGGTGCACCCCGCCTCCCGCACCCAGAACAGGCTGTCGTACCCACGCCCCTCGCCCCGCGGGGCCTGCAGGATCTCGCCGCGGCATTCCCCTTCGCTCTCGAGGCGGATGCTGCCGTCCGGGGCCGCCAGCGCCACGGCGCTGCGGAAGCGGGCACTGCGGTAGGGATGCCCTGCCAGGGCCTCCAGGAGGCGGCGGCAGCGGGCACGGTCATCGGCGGCCCAGCGGGCCGAGAAGAGACCAGGGGCCCCGTCGAGGGCATCCACCTCCAGGCCCGAATCATCCCCAAGGGCCCAGCAGCTGCTGAGACGCGCCACCGTGGCTGCCTTGAGGCAGGCATTGGCGGCGTAGGTGCTGCCGGTTTCTTCGATCACCAGATCCGCCGGCATCGGCCGCAGGTCGAGGTTCAGGGGGTCGAACAGATGGTGCAGCTCGCTCAGCTTGGCGGGGTTGGTGCTGGCAATCACCAGAACGGGCACAGGGGCAGTGGCAAACCGGCGTTGCGGCATTCTGCCCAATGAAGCGGTGACGCCTGGCGCACCGATGCCGAGGAGCCCATGCAGTCCAGTCTTGTCCTGCAGAACTTGCTGTCACCGGCGATTCTGTTCTTCTTTCTCGGGGTCCTGGCGGTCGTGGTCGGCTCCGACCTCGAGATCCCGGCCCCCCTGCCCAAGCTGTTTTCCCTCTACCTGCTGCTGTCGATCGGCTTCCGGGGGGGGGTGGAACTGGCCCACAGCGGCCTCAACCCAACGGTGCTGATCACCATCGGTGCCGCGATCGCGATGGCTGTTCTGGTGCCATTGATCTGTTTCTGGGTGTTGCGCTGGCGGTTCAGTGTGTTCGACAGTGCGGCCATCGCTGCCGCCTACGGATCGATCAGCGCCGTCACCTTCATCACGGCCGAAAGTTTTCTGAAGGTGCTCAAGATCCGGTCCGATGGCTTCATGGTGGCGGCCCTGGCCTTGATGGAATCACCGGCCATCATTGTCGGTCTGCTGCTGGTGCGGCTGATGGCCTCGACAAAGGGCGCAAGCAAACAGCAGGCAGGCTGGGGTGCGGTGCTGCATGAGGCCTTCCTTAACAGCTCGGTGTTCCTGCTGGTGGGGAGTCTGCTGATCGGCATTCTGGTGGCTGATTTCAGCCCAGTCGGTGTCGAGAAGATGGAGCCCTTCACCGGCAAACTCTTCTACGGAGCGCTCTGCTTCTTCTTGCTCGACATGGGCATCGTCGCCGCCCAGCGCCTGGGGGACCTGCGCAAGGCCGGCACGTTCCTGGTGGTCTTTGCCGTGCTGATGCCCCTCTTCAATGCCAGCCTGGGGTTGGCGGCTGCCCAGCTGCTGCATCTGAGCCAGGGCAATGCGCTGCTGTTCATGGTGCTCTGTGCCAGCGCCTCTTACATCGCTGTGCCGGCGGCCATGCGGATGACGGTGCCTGAGGCCAATCCGAGCCTCTACATCTCCAGCTCCCTAGGCATCACCTTCCCCTTCAACATCCTGTTCGGTATTCCCCTGTACATGGCGCTGGTGCAGCGGTTCATCCCGCCCCAGCCCTTGCTTTGAGCCGCCACCTCCTCGTTCGACCACATTCCCTGTTCTGCAACGACCATGAAACGTCTGGATCTGATTCTGAGCGAACGGGAGCTGGACAAGCTTCTCGAAGCCCTCGATGCCGCCGGAGCCCCCGGCTACTCGGTGATGCGGCATGTGACCGGCCGCGGGCGCAGCGGAGCAACGGTGTCGGAGGGCATGGAATTCAGCGGCCTGGGGGCCAACGCCCACGTGATCGTCTTCTGCGACGACGGCCTGCTGCCGGCCCTGCGCAGTGCCGTGCAACCCCTGCTCGAGTACTTCGGCGGGGTGGCGTTCACCTCCGAGGCCGCGCCGCTTCTGTAACGAATTACCAAGCCCTGATGAGCCGTGCTTATGAATGCCCGCCTGGACGCTGATTGGTCGGGGTTCTCAAACGTCTTGACGGATGCGCCGGCAGAGGAGCAGTGTTAGCCGCGAACTTCGCCCCCCAACGAGGAACGGCAATGGCAAGCGAAACCATGGGCATTGCCCTCGGCATGATCGAGACCCGCGGTCTGGTCCCCGCCATCGAAGCGGCTGACGCCATGACCAAGGCCGCCGAGGTCCGTCTGATCGGCCGGGAGTTCGTGGGCGGCGGCTACGTCACCGTCCTCGTCCGTGGCGAAACCGGTGCCGTCAACGCTGCGGTCCGTGCCGGCGCTGATGCCTGCGAGCGCGTGGGCGACGGTCTGGTGGCCGCCCACATCATCGCCCGCCCCCACCGTGAGGTCGAGCCCGCCCTCAACGGCAGCAGCAGCTTCGTCGGGTCCAAGGACTGAGCCGTCGGCGCCTCCCCTGAAGGGACGCTGAACGATCCGCCTCACCCGCATCCACCGCAGATTTCCCCATGAGCAAGAAGTACGACGCAGGGGTCAAGGAGTACAGGGACACCTACTGGACTCCTGATTACGTCCCCCTGGACAGCGACCTGCTGGCCTGTTTCAAATGCACCGGCCAGGAAGGCGTGCCCCGTGAAGAGGTGGCCGCCGCCGTGGCCGCCGAGTCCTCCACCGGCACCTGGTCCACCGTGTGGTCCGAGCTCCTCACCGACCTCGACTTCTACAAGGGCCGTTGCTACCGCA
>CAZWFG010000223.1:0-3066 GCA_964632245.1 uncultured Synechococcus sp.
CTGCCTCAGCGCCGTTCGTCCTTTGGACCTCAGTTCCAGTGCCGGCGAGCTGCCCTGGCTCAGCCTGATCGTGCTGCTGCCCCTGGCGGGGGCTCTGCTGCTGGCGGTGCTCCCCCCCCGGGCCCAGGGGGCCGTGCGCTGGCTGGCCCTGGCCGTTCTGGTGGCCGACCTGGCCCTGATGCTGCTGGCCTTCGGACGCCACTACGACCCCAGCGTCGGATCGCTGCAGCTGGTGGAGCGCATCAGCTGGGTGCCGGCCATGGGGCTCGAATGGAGTCTCGGTGCTGATGGCCTCTCTGCTCCGCTGGTGCTGCTCAGTGGGGTGATCACCCTCATGACGGTGGCGGCCAGCTGGACCGTGCAGCTCAAACCACGGCTCTACTTCGCCCTGCTGCTCGCCCAGGCCTCGGCCCAGGCGGTGGTGTTTCTTTCCCAGGACTTTCTCCTGTTCTTCCTGGCCTGGGAACTGGAACTGGTGCCGGTGTATCTGCTGATTGCCATCTGGGGTGGGGCACGCCGTCAGTACGCCGCCACCAAGTTCATCCTTTACACCGCCACCGCCTCCCTGCTGATCCTGGTCAGCGGACTGGCCCTGGCCTTCAGTGGTGACCACTTCACCCTCAACCTCAGCGAGCTCACCGCCCGCAGCGCCGGTGGCACCTTCGGGCTCCTCTGTTACCTGGGATTCCTGGTCGGATTCGGCGTCAAGTTACCGATGTTCCCGCTGCACACCTGGTTGCCCGATGCCCACGGGGAGGCCAATGCACCGGTGTCGATGCTGCTCGCCGGGGTGCTGCTCAAGATGGGTGGTTATGCCCTTCTGCGCTTCAACGTGCAGATGCTGCCCGAGGCGCACCTGGTGCTGGCGCCTGCCCTGATTGTGCTGGGCATCGTCAACATCCTTTACGGCGCCCTTAACGCCTTTGCCCAGGACAACGTCAAGCGACGCATCGCCTGCAGTTCAGTGAGCCACATGGGCTTCGTGCTGGTGGGCATCGGCGCCATCGATGCCCTGGGCCTCAGCGGAGCGATGCTGCAGATGGTGAGTCACGGCCTGATCGCAGCCGCGATGTTCTTCTTCACCGGGGTGTTCTACGAACGCACAAAGACCCTGTCGATTCCCAACATGGGCGGCCTGGCCAAGGCTCTGCCCATCACCTTCGCCTGCTTCCTGGCCAGCTCCCTGGCCTCCCTCGCCCTGCCCGGCATGAGCGGATTCGTCAGCGAAATCACGGTGTTTCTCGGTCTCACCGAGAGCGACCGGTTCACCTTGCCGTTCCGGGTGGTGTGCGTGGTGCTGGCGGCCGTTGGCCTGATGCTCACACCGGTGTATCTGCTCAGCCTCTGCCGCCGCGTCTTCTTCGGCCCCCGCATCCCGGCCCTGGCCGTGGTGGGTGACATGCGGCCCCGGGAACTGCTGATCGGCCTCACCCTGCTGGTGCCGACGATGGTCATCGGCTTCTGGCCGCGGGTGGCCATCGACCTGTACGAGGCCAGCACCGATGCCCTGGCCGGCGTGCTCAGCCAGACGGCCCTGCTGGCCCTCGCGCAGGCCACGGTGACGGGCTGAAGCTGGGGATACTGGGCCCAGTGCTGCCCGGACCGCCGCCACGGCCCCTGCCATGACCTCTTCCAACCCTGTCTCCACGGCGCTGCCCCTGCTGATCGGCGCTGGCCTTCCCCCCTACGAGTCGATCACCGCTGAGCAGGTGGACCAGGGAATGCCCCTGCTGCTCGACGAGCTCACCGCAGCGTTCGACGCGCTGGAGGATCGGTTGTCCCAGCGGCTGGCGGACGCCGAAGCCGGCGGTGCACCCCTCACCTGGGACGAGGTGATGGATCCGCTGCATCACCTGGGGGAACGACTCCGCTGGAGCTGGGGAGTGGTGAACCACCTCAACGCTGTCTGCCACACCCCAGAACTGCGCGATGCCCACCGCAACCAACAAGAAGCCGTGGTGGCCTTCGGCAGCCGTGCCGGCCAGTCACAGGTGCTCTACCGCGCCCTGGGGGCGCTGCAGGCCCAGGCCGACAGCCTTGATGCCACCCAGCGGCGCATCCTGGAGGCCGAGCGGCGCGACATGGACCTGCGCGGTGTAGGCCTGGGCCAGACCGACCAGCAAGCGTTCAACGCCGCCACCGCCGAGCTGGCCCGCCTGGGCAGCAGCTTCGGCAACCACGTGCTCGATGCCACCGCCGGCTGGACCCTCAGGCTGGAGGACCCTTCCGAAGTGGAGGGACTGCCCGACAGCCTGCGGGAGCTGCTGGCCCAGGCCGCCCGCGATGGCGGCGACCCAGCCGCGACGGGCCACGGCGGCCCCTGGCTGATGGGTCTGGACCAACCGCGGGTGGCCCCCTTCCTGCGCTACAGCCGCCGGCGCGACCTGCGCGAAACCGTCTATCGGGCCCAGGTGGCCCGCGCCTCGGGCGGAGACCACGACAATCGGCCCCTGATCGAGCAGATCCTCACCCTGCGGCTGGAGCAGGCCCGGCGGCTGGGGTTCGCCAACTGGGCCGAGGTGAGCCTGGCCAGCAAGATGGCCGCATCGGTGGCCGAGGTCGAGCAACTGCTCGAAGACCTGCGCCTGGCCGCCCATCCGGCGGCCGAACGCGAATTGGCCGACCTGCGGGCCTGCGCCGCCCGCCATGGCGCCCCTGAAGCCGCCGACCTGCAGCCCTGGGACGTGAGCCACTGGGCCGAAGTGCTGCGGCGGGAGAGCTTTGACCTCGATGCCGAGGCCCTGCGCCCCTGGTTTCCGCTCGAACAGGTGCTGCAGGGGTTGTTCGGCCTGTGCCAGCGGCTGTTCGACATCCGCATCATCGCCAGTGGGGCCGGCCAGGTGCCCCTCTGGCATCCCGATGTGCGCCATTTCCGTGTGCTGGACGGCAGCAGCGGCGACGACCTGGCCGCCTTCTATCTCGACCCCTTCAGCCGCCCCGGCAGCAAGCGGGGTGGCGCCTGGATGGACGAATGCCTGGGGCGGTCACGCAGCCGCAGTGGCGACACCGTTCTGCCGGTGGCCTACCTGATCTGCAACCAGAGCCCGCCGGTGGGCGACACCCCCA
>CAZWFG010000224.1:0-3063 GCA_964632245.1 uncultured Synechococcus sp.
GATGAACAGCGAATGGAAGGCGGCATCGACATCCCGCTGGGCCAGCACCTGCGCACCGGGGGTCTGCAACCGGGCCTGGACGCCGGTGAGGCCCCCGAACCAGACCAGGTCAAGGTCACCCTTGCGGAAGGCCGTCACCGCGGCGCTGTAGTCGACCATCGGCACATAGACCACTTTCCGGCCCAGGGTCTCGGCCAGTTCATCGGCCACGAGGCCATAGAGCCGGTTCAGCTTCTCGGGGTTCTGGTCAGGGATGGCGCTGATGCGCAGCACCGTGGCGGTGGCGGCGGGGCCGGAGCTCAACTGCGCGAGGGGCCGCGGCGGGGGCGCCGCGGGGGCCGATGGGGCCGCAGCGGCAAGGGCGAGGGTCAGGGCAGCGACAACGGGCAACGACGGCATGCGTTCAGCAGGCAACAGCAGGAACCTCAAGGGATGCCAGAAAACGACGGAAGCGCCCGAGGCCATCCTCAATGGTGGCTGTGCTGACGGCGCACGACAGCCGCACGCAGCGGTCATCACCGAAGGCGGCTCCGGGCACCAGGGCCAGCCCCTGCTCATCGAGCAGGCGACGGCAGAAGGTCACCGAATCCAGCCCCCAGGCGCCCACGTCGGGGAAGGCGTAGAAGGCCCCGGTGGGCGGCACCAGCATCACCCCCGGCAACCCCTGCAGGCCCTCAGTGAGGCTGCGACGGCGGCCGCTGAAACGCTCGGCCATGGACGTCACACAGTCGCGGGACCCTTCCAGGGCCGCCAGGGCCCCGTACTGGGCGAAGGTGCAGACGTTGCTGGTGCTCTGGCTCTGGAGGGCGATGGCCGCCTTGACCACGGGCTGGGGTCCGGCCAGGTAGCCGATTCGCCAGCCGGTCATCGCCCAGCCCTTCGCGAAGCCGTTGACCATGAACAGCCGATCCGCCAGATCCGGGGCGAGGCCGGCGAGGCTGTGGTGCTGCTGCCCCGGGGCCAGCAGGTGTTCGTAGATCTCATCACACATCACCGCCACCTGGGGGTGGCGCCGCAGCAGCTCGGCGATCGCCTCCAGTTCGGACCGTTGCAGCACCACCCCGGTGGGGTTGCTGGGGGTGTTGAGCACCAGCAGACGGGTGCGGGGGGTGATCAGGGCCTCGAGGGCGGCCAGGTCCAGGCGGAAACCATCCGCGGCGCTGCAGGGCAGCAGGCGCACCCGGGCCCCCGCCAGGGCCGCCATCTCGGGGTAGCTCAGCCAGTACGGAGCGGGCAGCAGCACCTCATCACCAGGGTCCAGCAACACCTGAAAGAGGTTGTAGATGGCCTGCTTGCCGCCGTTGGTGACCAGCACCTGATCAGCGGTCACGGCCATGCCGTTCTCGAGTCTCAACTTCGTCGCGATCGCGTCCCGCAGCTGCGGAATCCCGGCGGCCGGTCCATAGCGGGTGGCGCCGGCCGCCAGGGCGGCGGCCGCGGCCTCACGGATGAAGTCGGGCGTGTCGAAATCGGGTTCGCCCGCCGACAGGCTGCAGATGTCTTGACCTTCGGCCCTGAGCCGGCCGGCCTTGGCGGCGATGGCCAGGGTCAGGGAGGGCTTGAGGGCCGCGGCTCGAGCCGAGAGCTTCATCGAACTGGCGTACGGCCATAGGGTGATCGACCAGTGTGCCCGACGAGTCCGGCGATCAGGCCATCGCTGCTACCGAATCGTGACCTGCCGCCCATGAGCCAGCCCCCCTCCCCGGTCCCGGCCACCACCCTCGACGCCCTCACGGCAGCCTGCCGGAGCTGCGACCGCTGTGGCCTGGCCGCCGGCCGCCGGCAGGTGGTGGTGAGCCGCGGTAACCCCGCGGCGCGGCTGATGCTCATTGGTGAGGGCCCCGGCCAGCAGGAGGACGAGACGGGGCGGCCCTTCGTCGGCCGGGCCGGCCAGCTGCTCGACCGGATCCTGGCCAGCGTCGACCTCGACAGTGAGCGCGACGTCTACATCTGCAACATCGTCAAATGCCGCCCGCCGGACAACCGCCGCCCGACCCCGGCCGAGATGGCGGCCTGCCGGCCCTGGCTCGTGGGGCAGATCGCCCTGGTCAATCCACCGCTGATCGTGCTGGCCGGCGCGACCGCGGTGGAGGGGGTGCTGGGGGTGAAGGGGGGCATCAGCCGCCTGCGGGGGCAATGGCAACCGCTGGATGGCCGCTGGTGCCTGCCGGTGTTCCATCCGTCGTATCTGCTGCGCAACCCATCCCGTCAGGAAGGATCGCCCAAGTGGCTCACCTGGAAGGACATGCAGGATGTGAAACGACGGCTGCAGCAGCTGGAGGAGGTGAGCCCATGAGCAGTCCTGCCGAACCGACCGCCGTGCCCGGGCCGGTGGTCGATGAGACCGCCGGTGAACTGGTGGTCGACTGGGACCAGTACCACCGCCTGATCGAACACCTGGCGGTGCAGATCCACCGCAGCAGCTGGGCCTTCGATCAGATCGTCGCCCTGTCCCGCGGCGGGCTGCGGGTGGGGGACCTGCTGTCGCGGGTGTTCGACCGGCCGCTGGTGGTGATGGCGGCCCAGAGCTACGGCGGCCAGGGGGACCGCCAGCGGGGGGAGCTGCGGCTGGGCCATCAGCTGGCCCACACCTGCGACCACCTGGGACCGGCGCTGCTGCTGGTCGATGACCTGGTCGACAGCGGCGCCACCCTCGAACTGGCCCGCCACTGGCTGCAGCGGGAACTGCAGCCCGCGGCCGTGCACACGGCCGTGCTCTGGCTGAAGGCGTCCAGCAATTTCCAGCCGGACCTCTGGGCGATGGAGCTGCGGGCCAGCCCCTGGATCCTGCAGCCGTTCGAACGCTGGGAACGGCACACCCCCGAAGGACTGCGCCCCCTCACCTGAGCCCCTCACCTCAGGGACTGCGCCGGTGGTGGGGCCGCTGTGACAGGCTTTGGCCACGCCACCGCACCCCTGCGATGACCGACGATCAGCGGTACGCCACCACCATCCGCCGCCGCCGCACCCGCAGCGTCCGCGTTGGTGACGTGTGGATCGGCAGCGACCACCCGGTGGTGGTGCAGTCGATGATCAATGAGGACACCCTCGACATCGAGGGGG
>CAZWFG010000225.1:0-3049 GCA_964632245.1 uncultured Synechococcus sp.
CGCTGCCAACGGCTGATGGCGCAGCTGCTCGAGCGGATGCAGGCCAACAGCTCCCCGCTGGAACCTGTAACCCTCAGGGTGCGGCGACCGGGGCGGGCAATGGCCTGGCCAGGGCTGCTGGGGCCAGCCCCTCACGCAGGGCCAGCACCAGCCCTGCAGCCTCCGCATAACTATCCACACTGAGCACCGGAAAGCCCAGGGCTGCGCTGTCCACCTGCAACAGGCAGTGGTTGCTGCGCACGGCGATGACGGGGATGCCGCGGGCCAGGCAACGCAGGCTGGCCTCGCCGCCGAGGGCGCCAGCCGGCATGACCGCCACACCGAGGTCGTCGAAGGCCAGATCCCCGGGCCGGGCGGCCTGGGGCGGCACCAGGTGGGGCGCCCGGCTCAGACCCACCAGCACACAGGGCAGAAACGTGTGCCCCAGCTCCTCCGCCGCGGCCCGCGGATCAAGGGACGGCAGGGGCGGCAGGGGAGCCAGGGCCGGGGCATGGGCGCAGGGCAGGTGCAGATGGCGCACGAGCAGGTGGCTGATCAGGGCCTCGGCGCCCGCCAGGGCATCCACACCGCTGCCCTGGCGGTAGGCCGCAAGGGTCTCGCTGCTGCCGTCATCGGGGAAGCGGGCGACCACGGCGATGGCGGTGGCGCCGGCCTGCCGCAGCCGTTCACCGCCCTGCAGCAGCACCTCCGGATGCTGCAGACGTCCCCAGCTGCTGCCGCTGGCGGCCGGTGCCAGCTCCACCCCCACGGGTCCGGCCGTCACCAGGACCGGCCCGGTGTCGAGGCCGAGGGTGGCCCCTGCCGCGGCGAACACCTGCCGGTGGCGCAGGGCCAGATCGGGCTCGATGGCGGCATCCAGCAGCAGACCCAGCCGCTGACGACGACAGGGACGCAGCAGCAGCTCGCCGCGGGCGAAGGCATCCAGACTCCACCCCTCCACGTACTGGAGCCGTGGATCGCTCCAGTACAGGGAGGCCCCGTTGACAACGTTGGGATGGGTGATCAGGCAGCCGCTGGCGGCCGCCAGCAGCCGCGCCACCGGCAGGGCATCGCCGGCATAGCCCCCCTGGTCGCAGCCGATGCCGGTGGGCACCACCAGCAGACAGGGCAGCGGCGGGGTCATGGAATGAGCAGCACGGCTTCAAGCCGCAGCCACTGCTGGCCATCGGGACGGCCGTGGGCGGCCGTCACCGCCCAGCGCAGGGGATCCCCATGGGTCGCCAGGGCCTGGCGACAGGCCCCGGCCGGATCACGACGCCAGACCTCCAGCGGCAGCAGCAGCTCCAGCTCCAGGAACTGCATCATTTCTGATACTGGCCGAACTGGGCTTCATAGAGCGCATCTTCCTGCCCGGCCACCAGCTCCAGATCGGTGAGCGGATAGGCGACACACAGCAAGGCGAAACCGGCCTGGCGCAGCTCCTCCTTCACCCCCATGGCATCGGGCTGGTTCACCTGGCCAGCGGTGAGGCGGGCCGCACAGGTGGTGCACACGCCGGAACAGCAGGAACTCGGCAGTGCCACCCCGGCGGCTTCGGCGGCCTGCAGAACGGTCTGATCCGCACGGCAGGCGAAGCTGTGGCGGACGCCGTCCACATCGGCGTGAACGGTGAAGGAAGGGGACTCGGACACGGCCGCTCGTTGGCTGCAGCCATCGTCTCAGGCCAGGGGCTGCCAGTCCTGGGGGTGGGGCGCCAGATACTCGGCTGCGCCGGTCCCGGCCGGAGCCGTGAGCACGAAATCGAGGCTGATCGAAAACCGTCCGTCGTCATCCTCGTTGGCCAGCACCGCATGGTCAGTGCTGCTGGGAAACACCACGAACAGACCAGCCCGGGGGGCTAGATCCACCGAGGGTCGCAGCCACCCCCCCGGGAGCTGAGCATCAAGCCTGAAGGGACCGTCGTGACCGACGGCCAGGCCAGGCACCAGTTCATTCACCTGCCGGTCTGGCCAGAGCCGCAGGCAACCGCTGCGACCGCTCCCATCGCCATTGAGGTAGTACACACCGCTGAGATGGGCATTGGGGTGGTGATGCCGCCCCACCACCTGGCCGGGGGCACTCACCACGGGCCAGCAGCGCTGCAGATGCAGAGCCACCCGCTGCCGCTCGAACCCCAAGGCCTCGAGATAAGCCCAGACGTGACTGCTCAGCTCATCGATCAACGCTGTGAAGATCGGATGCTGATGCAGCTGCCACACATTGTTGATGTCCCCCGTCCAGGCGCAGACGGGATCCGGATTGCCCTCGGCCTCCCCGCGCAGCTGCAGGATGACCTGAAGCTGCCGGGCAAGGACAAGAGGGTCGGGCCTCAGCTGCACCTGCCCGAGGGCAAGGGGGAAGAGGCCCTCGATGTTCACGCTGGAAACCGCCGGGATCAGGCCATGGCGGCAGCGCCACCCACCACCTCAAGGATCTCCTGGGTGATGGCCGCCTGACGGGCCTTGTTGTAATCAAGGGTCAGGGAACGGGCCAGGGCCTTGGCGTTGTCGCTGGCGTTGTTCATCGCCGTCATGCGGCTGGCCAGTTCACTGGCGGCCGCCTCCTGCAGGCAGCGGAGAAGCTGATTCTGCAGATACAGAGGCAGCAGGGCATCCAGCAGCTGGCTGGGGCTCTGCTCGAAGACCGTGTCCGACCGCAGCGGTGGCTGCTGGTTGGGGGCACTGCCACGTTCGACGGCGAATTCACCGCCCCGGGTGGTGAGACGGAAGATTTCGTCATCGGGCCGGGCGATGCCTTGGGGGTCCAGGGGCAACAGGGTCTGGAAGACGGGATTGCTGCTCACCAGGTTGATGAACTTGGTGAAGACCAGCTCGATCCGGTCGGTGCTTCCCGAGAGAAATTCCGCCAGGAGCGTTTCGGCGATGGTGGCAGCTTCGGCCGCCGTCGGCACCTGATTGAGCCCCGTGAAGGAGGCATCGATGCGGTACTGACGGTTGCGGAAGTAGGTGTCGACCTTGCGACCGATGGTCACGAGGGACACCTCAAGCCCGGCAGCCTTGAGCTCGGCCACCCGCTGCTCGGTGCGCTTGATGATGTTGGCGTTGTAGCC
>CAZWFG010000226.1:0-3024 GCA_964632245.1 uncultured Synechococcus sp.
GGGAGTCGCCGAGGGAGAAGGTGCAGTCGTAGCGCTTGAAGATCTCGCAGATGTCCTCAAAGCGCGTGAACAGGGGGTTCTGGCGGTGGTGATACAGCATCCACTGGGCCAGGATGCCGCCGCCGCGGCTGACGATGCCGGTGAGTCGTCCTTTCACCAGGGGCAGGTGCTCGATCAGCAGCCCCGCATGGATGGTCTGGTAATCGACGCCCTGCTGGCAGTGCTTCTCGATCACATGCAGAAAATCGTCCTCATCGAGCTTTTCGATGCGGCCGTGCACGCTCTCCAGCGCCTGGTACACCGGCACCGTGCCGATCGGCACCGGGGATGCCGCAATGATGGCGGTGCGGACCTCATCGAGGTTGACGCCGCCCGTGGACAGGTCCATGACGGTGTCGGCGCCGTACTTCACTGCCAGCTGCAGTTTCTCCACCTCCTGGGCCACATCCGAGGCGTTCGGAGAAGCGCCGATGTTGGCGTTCACCTTGCAGCGGGAGGCGATGCCGATCGCCATCGGCTCCAGGTTGGGGTGGTTGATGTTGGCCGGAATGATCATCCGTCCACGGGCCACCTCTTCGCGCACCAGCGATTCGGGCAGGTTCTCGCGTTGGGCCACATGGGCCATTTCTTCGGTCACCACCCCCTGGCGGGCGTAGTGCATCTGCGACAGGTTGGCCTGACCTTTCCGCTTCTCGATCCAGGCGCTGCGCATGGCGGTGCTCCACAGGGGGAAGGGGTGCCGCCGCACGACCTGCACTTCCCCGTTCCGGTGGACGCCGGCCAGGTTCGGAGGGTGTGATCTCAGCCTCCGGCCATCGGCCGGCGGCACCCCTAGTGACCTTGAAAACCTAGCAAGGGTCCTGGGGCAGGAGCGATTCGAGGGCGGCCGCCGCCAGGCGGTGGTCGTTGCTGCTGCGCAGGTCGGCCAGCCGGGCCCGGGCCGCAGCCCCCCGTTCAGGATCCTGGCGCAACCGGTTCAGCAGCTCCACCCCGCCCAGCTGCAGTTGCACGTCTTCATCGTCCAGGGCCAGATCGGCGAGATCGGCCAGCACCCCGGCGGGCACACCGGTTTCGTCCGCCAGGGCGGCCACGATGCTGCGGCGCACCAGCCAGTGGCCATCACGGCGGTACAGGGCCAGCAGCGGTTCCGATGCCTGCTCCCCTCCATGGCGGGCCAGGGCGTTGGCGGCCTCGGCGCGCACGTTGGGGTCGGGCTCGTCGTCGAGCATGGCCCGCAGGGCCAGGGTTCCGGTGGGGGTGGGCTTGTAGCCCAGGCCGGAACAGGCCATGGAGCGCACCAGCACGGTCGCGTCCTGCAGGCAGGTGAGCAGCAGGGGTTCGCAGACCTCGGCGGGGTAGGGCCGCAGGGACGCCATCGCCTTGAGGCGGGCGGCAGGGTCGCCGCTGGCGACCGCTTCGCGAAGGCTGTCGACGTCGGCGCCGGGGTCGTTCATGGGGGGGGCAGGTCGCTGGGATCGCGCAGGGCCCGCAGCAGGCGGTGCCGCCGCCGACGGTAGCCCTCCGCCGAGGCCACCAGCAGGCCCCCACTGATGAGCAGGGATGGCAGAGCCTGCAGCCGTTCGACCCCATGGCGCTGCAGCAGTCCCACCAGGGCCAGCAGCAGCAGCGCAGGGGTGGCGAGCGCCACCACCAGGCGACTGTTCATGGTCGGCTCTGCTGGCGCAGCCAGCGGCGCAGGACCTCGGCCAGCACCCCCACGGCCACCGGCAGGCAGCCCTCGTCCGGATTGAAGCCGCCGTTGTGCAGCGGGGCGCAACCGGTGGCACCGGCCACCCCCAGCCGCAGCATGCAACCGGGCACCCGTTCGAGGTAGTGGGCAAAATCCTCCGCCCCCAGGCTGGGGTGGTCGAGCAGCAGCACCCGGTCGCGCCCGAGCTGGTCCACCGCCACCTGCTCCAGCAGGCTCGTGAGGGGACCGTCGTTGCGGACCGGTGGTGCGATGGCCCGGAACGTCACCCGAGCCTCACCGCCGTAGGCCCGGCAGATGTCGCGGGCGGTGGTTTCGACCCAGCCCGGCAGTTCCCGGTAAAGGTCGTGGTCGAGGCAACGCAGGGTGCCCAGCAGGGTGACGCGGTCGGCGATCACGTTGAAGGCCCGTCCGCCTTCAATGCGGCCGAAGCTGAGCACCACCGGTTGCAGGGCATCGAGGCGGCGGCTGATGGCTTCCTGCAGGCCGCTCACCAGGCGGGCGGCGATCCAGATGGCGTCGACCGACTGGTGCGGCCGGGCCCCATGGCCCCCCTCCCCCAGCACCTCCACCTCGAGTTCGGCCGCCGCCGCCGTGAGGGCCCCGTGGCGCAGGCCGATGCTGCCGACGGGGATGCTTGGAAACACATGCAGTCCGTAGAGGGCCTCGACGCCGTCCAGGGCTCCGGCCTGCACCATCCAGCGAGCCCCCTCGGCCGTCTCCTCCGCCGGCTGGAACAGCAGCCGCACCCGGCCGGGCAGGGTGTCGGCGTCCGCCGCCAGGGCCATGGCCACCCCCACACCGACGCTGGTGTGGATGTCGTGGCCGCAGGCGTGCATCAGCCCCGGTTCCAGGGAGGCGTAGGGCAGTCCGGTCTGTTCCTCCACCGGCAGGGCATCCATGTCGACCCGCAGGGCCACGCAGGGGCCGTCCATGGGCCCCAGATCGGCCACCAGGCCTGTGCGACCCACCCCCTCGCGCACCTGCCAGCCGAGCTGCCGCAGCTCTCCAGCCACCAGGGCCGCCGTGCGGTGTTCGGCGCCGCTCAGTTCGGGGTGGGCATGGAGGTGACGGCGCAGCTCCAGCAGGGCCTTTAGGTCGGGGTCAGGGGGCATGGTCAGGACACTCAGGCCGGGGTGAGGGTCAGAAACTGACCGAGGGCATCCACCGCCCGGGGTGGCCAGCGTCGCACCT
Organism: uncultured Synechococcus sp.; assembly: GCA_964632245.1. GTDB lineage: Bacteria > Cyanobacteriota > Cyanobacteriia > PCC-6307 > Cyanobiaceae > CAIQIA01. The sequence continues at coordinate 2,903 of CAZWFG010000226.1, forward strand.
CCCGCAGCCAGGTGAGGTCGCGGTAGCGGCTGTCGAGGCCACTGGCGGCGGCCCAGTGGCTTTCGGCCTCACCGCTCGCCCCCTTCTGCCAGAGCAGGGCGGTGAGGCCGGCCCGGGCGTCG
>CAZWFG010000227.1:0-2960 GCA_964632245.1 uncultured Synechococcus sp.
TCAGCCTCGATCCGAGGCAGCTGCCTGATTACGCCAGTCGCTCCATGCTGCGCATGCTGGTGGCGCTGTTCTGTTCCACGGTCTTCAGCGTGGCCTATGGGTCCCTGGCAGCCCACAGACCCTGGGCCGAAAAGGTGCTCATCCCTCTGCTGGACATTCTTCAGTCGGTGCCGGTGCTTGGGTTTCTGTCGATCACGGTCACCGGCTTCATCGCCCTTTTTCCCGGCAGCCTCATGGGCCTGGAGGCCGCCTCGATCTTCGCCATCTTCACGAGCCAGGTCTGGAACATGACCTTCGCCTTCTATCAGTCCATGCGAACCCTGCCCCGGGAGATGGTCGAAGCCTCCACGCTCTACCGGCTGACCCGCTGGCAACGGTTCAGCCGGCTTGAGCTGCCGGCGGCCGCGATCCCGCTGCTGTGGAACGCCATGATGAGCTTCGGAGGGGGATGGTTCTTTCTCGCTGCCAGCGAATCGATCAGCGTCCTCAATCAGAACTACACCCTCCCCGGCATCGGCTCCTATGTGACGGCAGCCGTGGCCGCCCGAGACATGACAGCCCTGGGATGGGCCATCGTCACCGTGGCCCTGGTGATCGTGCTCACCGATCAGCTCTTCTGGCGTCCCCTGGTGGCCTGGTCTGATCGGTTCCGTCAGGAGCAGAGCAGCACCGGAACCGCTGCCGATTCATGGCTGCTGGACCTGTTGCGCAGGGCGCGGATCATCTCCCTGGCGGGAGAACTGCTGGGGCCAGTGTGGGATGCCCTCGACCAGCGCCTGAGCCGCTGGAGCGGTGCGGTGACGGAGACGCAACCACTCCCGTGGTCCCCGGCCCGGGAGCGACGCTTCAACCAGTTGCTGGTGCTGCTGATCGGAGGGCTCGGAGCTGTTGCACTCCATGCCGTGCTGGCCACCGTCGGGACTGCGGAGGTGGGCCGTGCCCTGGGCCTGGGTCTGCTCACCCTGGGACGGGTGGCCATCCTGATGGTTGTGGCCAGCCTGGTCTGGACGCCGATTGGCGTGCTGATCGGTTTTCAGCCCCGGCTGGCCAACATGCTGCAACCGGTGGTGCAGTTCCTGTCGTCCTTCCCAGCCAACTTTCTCTTTCCATTTGCAACATTAGCCCTTATCTCGGCTCACATCTCGATCAACTGGGGCGCCATTGTCCTCATGGCTCTCGGCTCCCAGTGGTACCTGCTGTTCAATTCCATCGCCGGAGCGCAGATGATTCCCAATGACATGCGCGAAATGGCCGCCGACATCGGCCTCACAGGCTGGCCCCTCTGGCGCCAACTGATTCTGCCCGGCATCTTCTCGGCATGGGTCACGGGGGCCGTCACGGCCTGTGGCGGTGCCTGGAACGCCAGCATCGTCGCCGAAGTTGTCCGCTGGGGCCCCACCACCCTCAGGGCCGATGGCCTGGGCGCCTACATCGCCGATGCCACCAGCCATGGGGACTGGCCACGGATCACCCTGGGCATTGCCGTGATGGCCCTCTTCGTCGTCGGCACCAACCATCTGATCTGGCAACGCCTCTACCGCGCCGCCGAATCACGCTTCCACCTCTGATGAGCGTCCTCTGATGACCAGCGAACTGATCGACGCGCAGCATCTCTCGAAGCGCTTCCCCCTGCCCAATGGCAAGGGAGAATTCACGGTGCTTGAGGATGTGAGCCTCAGCATCCGAGCCGGTGAGGTTGTGGCACTGCTGGGACGCAGCGGCAGTGGCAAAAGCACCCTGCTGCGCATCCTCACCGGTCTGATTGCACCCAGCGAAGGTGCCGTTCTGTCCCGCAATCTGCCCCTGGGCCAGGCCAGGCATCACCTGGCGATGGTGTTCCAGAGCTTTGCCCTGCTGCCCTGGCTGACCGTGCAGCAGAACGTCGAACTGGGGCTGCTGGCCAGGGGCCTGCCCAGGGCCGAGCGTCGCGAACGGGCCCTGCGGGCCATCGACCTCGTCGGCCTGGATGGATTTGAAAGCGCTTATCCCAAGGAACTTTCCGGTGGCATGAAGCAACGTGTGGGGTTTGCCCGCGCCTTTGTGCTGCAGCCGGAGGTGCTGTTCATGGACGAACCCTTCAGCGCCCTCGATGTGCTGACCGCGGAAAACCTACGCGGTGAGATCGATGACCTCTGGAATGCTGGCCAGTTTCCCTCCCGCAGCATCCTGATCGTCACCCACAACATCGAAGAGGCGGTCTACCTGGCCGACAGGGTGGTGATTCTTGGGGCCAATCCCGGCTGCATCCGTGGGGAGCTGTCGATCCCTCTGCCCCGCCCCCACGACCGCAGCGATCCGCGCTTCAAAGACCTGGTGGAGCACATCTACCGGCTGATGACGAATCCCGATCTGGCGGTCTCCAGCACCGTGGCAGGTGAGACCAGGGCCAGCAAGCCCCCGCTGGCGGCTGAGCGATCTCCTTTCGCAGAGCTGTTGCCCAACGTGCGGGTCGGGGGCATCAGCGGCCTGCTGGAACTCATCACCGAACTGGGGGACGGAGACCACGAAATCTCCCTGATCGCCGATGACCTGCAGTTGGAGATGAAGGATCTGCTACCCCTGCTGGACGCAGCCGTGCTGCTGGGTTTTGCGGAGGTGAGCGATGGTCGGGTGAACCTCACCGCCATCGGCCAGGACTTCGCCACCACCACGATCCTGCGCAGCAAGGACCTGTTCCGGCACCAGGCCCTGGAGCGGGTCCCGGTGTTGCGGAGCATCGTCCACACCCTGCGGCAGAAGCGCAACGGCAGCATGCGCTCCGAGTTCTTTCTGCACCTCTGGGATGACCATCTCCCCAGCATCGAGGCCGAACGTCAGCTGGCCACCGCCGTCGACTGGGGGCGCTACGGCGAACTGTTCGATTTTGACGCCAGCGAAGGCAGGCTGAGCCTGCCGTCCTGACCGCCCACCGCCGGCCAGGACCAGAACCAGGACCACACTCAAGGCCAGACCGGCCCCCG
>CAZWFG010000228.1:0-2955 GCA_964632245.1 uncultured Synechococcus sp.
CCCCGTCGCCACCATCAGCAGCAGCACGAAGTCGAGGTAGCGCTCGATCGACCAGATGGGTTCCACCACATCGGCGCCGTAGCTCACCAGAAAGCGCAGGGCTGCCGGCAGCAGGGCCCACCAGGCGAAGGCCAGGCCGGCAAAGAAGAGAACCGCCGAGGCTGCCACGGCAGGGGCCACCAGGCGCCGTTCCCGCCGCGTCAGCCCCGGCAGCACGAAGGCCAGGGTTTCGTAGAGGGCGTAGGGCAGGGCGAGCACCAGTCCGGCATAGCCGGCCACCTTGAGGGAGACGAGCAGAAACTCCCCCGGGGCCAGCTGCAGAAACCGCATCCCCTGCGCCGGCCGTTCGAGCAGCCGCACCAGGGGCCGCACCTCCACCAGGGCCGCGGCGGCGGCCAGCACCACCGCCGCGAGGCTGCGCAGCAACCGCCAGCGCAGTTCTTCGAGGTGTTCCACGAAGGTCATCTCGACCTCGCCCGGGAACTCGGTGTCGGGGAGCGGTGGGGAGGTCATGGGGTCAGGGTAGGCAGCAGGGCGCGGGCCCGATCGGGTTCCCCCCACAGCACCCGGCCGCCGCCATGGCGCACCAGGCCCGCCGGGGCGCCGGGAATCCGTTGCAGCTGGTCCACCGGCACCATCACCACCGGCACACGGGCGTTGCCGCGGCTGCGGCTGAAGTGGGCCGCGAGATCGGCCGCCGCCGCCAGGTCGGCCTCCGCCGGAACACCCTCGGAACCCTTGAGCACCACATGGCTGCCGGGCTGCTCCTGGGCATGGAACCACAGGTCGCCCCGGCGGGCCTGGCGGAAGCTGATCCAGTCGTTCTGGCGATGGTTGCGGCCCACCAGCAGCCGCAGGCCCGAGGGACTGCTGAGTTCCAGGGGATGGGGTTCGCCGGTGGTCCTGCGCTCCCGGCGGCCGCTGCTGTCGGAATCCAGGAAGGGCCGCAGGTCCTCCTCGAGGGCCGCGAGCACCTCTGGGTCCGACGGATCCGCCAGCTGTTGCTGCAGCTGGCTGGTTTCAAGCAGCTGCAGGCGCTGGCGATGGTGTTCGAGCCGCAACTCCACCGCCGCCACCGAACGGCGCCAGCGGCGGGCCCGCTGGTAAAGCTTCTGGGCCTGGGCCACCAGGGTCAGGCGTGGGTCAAGCTCCACCGTCAGCGGCGGCCCGCCGGCGGGGTCCTGCAGCTCCAGGTGCCGGTGCCCGAGGCTGCCCACATCCTCACGGCACAGCAGCAGATCGGCCTGGCGCTGCAGCAGCGCCTCGTCGTCGGCGCGGACCAGCAGCTGTTGCTGCCGCTGCAGATCCTGCCGTTCGCGCTGGATCAGTCGCTCCAGGGTCTGACTGAAGCGGTGCCAGCGCTGGCCCAGCTCCCGCCGACGGCGGTGCCCCTCGTAGTACTCCGCCAGGGCCAGGTTGAGGGCCAGCGAGCCGCAGGGCTCGGCCGGCTCCGACGGCAGCCGCCAGCAGCGGTAGCCGTCACCCCAGGGCAACAGAGCGCCGCCGGGGGATGCGTGGCAGGCCAGCCAGGCTCCCCAGACCCCATGCAACCTCTGCCAGTCGTCGGGCCCCAGGTCGCTGACGGAGGGGTCATGGTCCAGGCCGGCCAGGGCCAGCAGCTGATCCCGCAGGCTGGGGCTCAGCCCCCGATAGCTCTGCAGCAGGGCCCGGCCGATGGGCTCGGGCCGCAGGCTCAACCGTCGGCGCCAGTCCTGCAGAGGCTCGCCGGGGTCGGGCGGGGCACCGGCCAGGGGTGGGGGGGGGCTATAGGGATCGCCGGTGCCGATGGGCCGCCAGCGGGACTGGTGGTCCCGCACCTGGCGGGCGGCGGCGATCACCAGCTGCTGTTCGTCGAGCAGAAAGACATTGCTGTGGCGACCCATCAGTTCGATCAGCAGTTGCCGCTGCAGGGGCTCCCCGGGACGCGGAGCGAAGCCGAGCCTGAGCACCCGCTCCCAGGGGGGCTGCTCGAGGCTCACCAGGGCCAGGCCGCCGAGGCCGTGCTGCAGCTGCTGCGCCAAGGTGCTGCCCTCCCCTTGGCGTGGCGGAGGCGGAATGGCATGGCAGCGGGCATCCTCGGCCTGCCAGCTGACCTCGAGCCAGAGGCGGCTGCCGGCGGTCCTGAAACCCAGCTGCAGGGCCTGGGGCCTGGGTTGCTGGGCCTTCTCGAAGCGGGCAGGCAGCAGCTGGGGGGCCAGTTCCGCCACGACGGCCCGCAGGGTGGTGGTGTCCTGGGATTGCATGGGCCCCATGGTGCCGGGCCTTAGCGTCGCCCCAACCGAGCCGGGCTGCCATGGCTGCGACCCCCACCCCCCGTCCCCTGACCGTGCTGACGGGACCGAGCGGTGTCGGCAAGGGAACGCTGGTGCAACTGCTGCGCCAGCGCCATCCGCAGCTGTGGCTGTCGGTGTCGGCCACCACCCGGCCCCCGCGCCCGGGGGAACAGGAGGGGGTCCATTACTTCTTCCACAGCCCTGCGACGTTTGACGCCCTCGTGGAGGGGGGTGGTCTGCTCGAGTGGGCCCGCTTCGCCGGCAACGGCTACGGCACCCCCCGGGCAGCGGTGGAGGAGCGGCTGGCCCAAGGCATTCCGGTGCTGCTGGAGATTGAGCTGGAGGGAGCCCGCCAGGTGCGCCGCCACTGCCCGGAGGCCTTCCAGGTGTTTGTGCGGCCCCCTTCGCTGGCGGAACTGGAGCGTCGCATCCGCGGTCGCGGCACCGACAGCGAGGAGGCCATCGTGCGGCGGCTGGCCCGGGCTGAAGAGGAACTGCAGGCCGAACCCGAGTTCGATGCGGTGGTGGTCAACCACGAGCTGCCGCAGGCGGTGGCGGAGCTTGAGCGACTGATGGGCCTGGAGGCCCCTCCGGCGCAATGAATGGAACCCAGAAGGAACGCAAGCCTGAATCAACAAAAACCCCTGAAGGGCAGACCTTCAGGGGCATCAGTCAGGGGCAA
>CAZWFG010000229.1:0-2931 GCA_964632245.1 uncultured Synechococcus sp.
CTGGATGACTTCATCGAAGCCGCCGGCCTGCTGAGCTACGACCCGGCCGCCATCACCCGCATCTATGCGGGCCATCCGCAGCGCCTGCTGCGGCGCCTGTGGCAGACGCTCGTGCCCATCGGCCTCTATCTGCTGGCCGTGGCCAGTGACCGCCTCAGCGGTGCCCTGAAACGGCCCGACCGGGCCCGGGCGCGCGCCAGGGAGTGCGCCGCCCTGCTGGCCGACCTGGGACCTGCGTTCATCAAGGCCGGCCAGGCCCTCTCGACACGGCCCGACATCGTTCCTCCGGTGCTGCTCGAGGAGCTGGCGCGGCTGCAGGACCAGCTGCCGGCATTCCCCAGTGATCTGGCCATGGCCTGCATCGAGGAGGACCTCGGGTCCTCTTTGACAGAGCTCTACGGCGACCTGGATGCTGAACCCATCTCGGCCGCCTCCCTGGGCCAGGTGTACCGCGGCACACTTCCCGACGGCCGACCGGTGGCGGTGAAGGTGCAGCGACCGGGCCTGCGGGAGCAGATCACCCTCGACCTCTACATCGTCCGCAACATTGCCATCTGGCTGATGGCCAACATCGGCCTGATCCGCAGCGATCTGGTGGCCCTGATCGATGAGCTGGGCAAGCGGGTCTTCGAAGAAATGGATTATTTCAACGAAGCCTCCAATGCCGAACGCTTCGCCAGCCTGCACGCCCACAATCCACGCATTGCCGTGCCGGCAATCCACCGCTCGCACACGAGTCGACGGGTGTTGACGATGGAGTGGATCGACGGGGTCAAGCTGACGCGCCTTGAGGCGGTCAAGGCCCTGGGGGTGGACCCCGAGGAGCTGGTGGAGGTGGGGGTCAACTGCAGCCTGCAGCAACTGCTGGAGCATGGCTTCTTCCACGCCGATCCCCATCCGGGCAACCTGCTGGCCCTGGCCGACGGGCGGCTGGCCTACCTCGACTTCGGCATGATGAGCGAGGTGGCCCGCGAATCACGCAACGGCCTCATCCGCGCCGTGGTGCATCTCGTCAATCGAGATTTCGACAAATTGTCCAAAGATTTCGTCACCCTCGGCTTCCTCAGCGAGGAGGTGGATCTGCGACCGATCGTGCCTGCCTTCGAGACGGTGTTCAGCCAGGCCCTCGAGGCGGGCGTGAGCCGCATGGACTTCAAGGCCGTCACCGACGACCTCTCAGGAGTGATGTATCGCTTTCCCTTCCGGGTGCCGCCCTACTACGCCCTGATCATCCGCTCGCTGATCACCCTCGAAGGCATTGCCCTCAGCGTCGACCGCGACTTCAAGATCCTCGGGGCCGCCTATCCCTACTTCGCCCGCCGGCTGCTCGAAGACAACGACCCCGACCTGCGCCGTTCCCTGCGCGAGATGCTGTTCGACGGAGACCGTTTCCGCTGGAGTCGTCTGGAAAACCTGGTGCTGAGCGCCGCCAACCAGCAGCAGCTCGACCTGGAGCAACTGCTGGACCAGACCCTGGATTTCCTCTTCTCCCCCGGTGGCGGCCTGCTGCGCCAGCAACTGGTCGATGCCACCGTCGAACGGGTCGACGCCGCCGGTTGGCGGCTGCTGCAGATCCTGGGCCGCCAGCTGCCCCGCCACCTGCGCCCCGCCGGCCTGCAGCGCCCGCTGCGCCCGGCCCGCGGCAGCGGCGATCCACTGCTGGATCTGGAGCCGGTGCGGGAGCTGCTGCGGATCCTGAGGCAGCTGCCGGGTTTTGAGGTGGGCCTGCTGACCCGACGGTTGCCCAGGTTGCTGCGGGAACCCGATCTGCGCCGGATGGGCCTTGACCTCGCCAGGGGCCTGGCCGAACGGGGGATGGTGCGTCTGGTGCGCGACGTGATGGTCGAGCCCGACCTGCGGCGGGAACTGGATATCGCCCAGGCGGCGTAAATTGCCATGACCCCTGCGGCGCCCCTGGTGCGGACCTCTCAGCGATCGGTCGGCCCGGCCCGACCCATCTCCCTGCTGCTGGCCATGGCGGTGGGCCTGGGGGCAGGGCCGGCCACAGCGACCGAGAACATCGTCTTCGTCAGCGGTGCCTTCCGCCGCACCATCTACACCCGAGACCTCGAGGGTTTTGTGCGCACCGGCGTGCCCACGGGCCTGCTGGCCGATGTGCTGCGGTTCGGCAACCAGAACCCATCGAGTGTGCGCACCCTGCTCACCACCGAGCTGCCGGTGCCCGTGTCCCTCACCAGCCGCCTGCTCAACACCCGCATCGGCGAGGCGCTGCTGCGGCGGGCCACGGCGGTGGTGCACCCCCTGCGGGCCCCCCAGGCGGGGGTGCCGGCCCTGCGGTCGGCCCTGGTGCTGGGGGTGGCCGATGGGGGCGGCAAGCTGTCGCCTCTGGGGGTGCTGCGGGCCTATCCCGCCGAAGAGATGGCGATCGATCTGCCGCAGCTGCTGGGGCTGCTGAAGAAGGCCTCGTCGATCAGTGATCTGGTGCGTTTCTTCTCCGAAGCCCCCCTGGACGGCCTGAAGGGCAATTGACCCCGGCCTAGATTCGCCTTTTTCAGGGCCCGTGCCTGTCCCCGAGACGCTGCGGCGGCTGCTCAAGCCCCCGATCACCCAAGCCTGGCCGGGTCTGATCCAGGGATACCGTCAATGGCTGCCGGTGAGCGATCGCACACCGGTGGTGAGCCTCGGTGAGGGTGCCACACCACTGGTGCCGGCACCGGCCCTGGAGGCCCGTCTGGGGCGGGGCATCCGGGTGTGGCTCAAGGTGGATGGCCTCAACCCCACCGGCAGTTTCAAGGACCGGGGGATGACGATGGCCGTCAGCAAGGCCAAGGAGGACGGTGCCGAGGCGGTGATCTGCGCCAGCACCGGCAACACCTCGGCCGCCGCCGCCGCCTATGCCCGCCGCGGAGGCCTGCGGGCCTATGTGCTCATCCCGGATGGCTACGTGGCCCAGGGCAAGCTCGCCCAGGC
>CAZWFG010000230.1:0-2920 GCA_964632245.1 uncultured Synechococcus sp.
GTAGAGGTTGCGGGCGGTGCGCAGCTGGGGCTGGTTCTCGCGCACGATCGCCGCCAGATCAGCCGTCAGCCGGTTCAGATGGCGGGTCTTGTCATGCACCCAGCGCCCCTGCAGCGGATCGCTGGCACGGATGCGGGCCAGGTCGGCGGGCAGGCCCCAGCGGCGGTACTGGGCCAGCCCCCACGGACTGGCGTCCTCATAGTCCGAGAGGGTGGCGTCGTCGTGGAACAGCAGACCATCGAAGGTGGCCCGTCGTGACAGGTCGGTGTAGATCTCACGCACCGCCGCCATCGCCTGGGGGGCATAGGGGCTGAGGCGGGGGTAGCCCATGGTGAGATGGCCGCCGCGGGACGGCTGGGTCTGGACCCGCTGGTCTGCTGCCGGGTGTTGCCTGGGCAGCTCGAAGGCCAGCACCGGCATCCACGCATAGAGACGTTTCACCGGCGTGCGGGTGCGGATCTCCCAGGCCACGTGGTTGAACAGATCGGCCCGCACGGGCAGGTGGCGGTTGGGAAAGTAGAGGGCATCGGCGGCACCGTTGCCGTCGGGGTCGGCATAGGCCTGCAGATACACGGTGTTGACGCCCATGGCGCGGATCCGTCGCAGCAGCAGCTGCAGGTTGCGCTCGATCTGCTGTGGATCCGGGTCGTAAATGTTGTCGAGGTCCACATGCATCACCTTCGCCGCCCGCAGGGTGTCGTCGGCGTTGCGGCGCCGCAGGGCCAGCTCCTGGGCCAGGCCGTCGATGCCGTTCATCTCGCGGGTCATCAGCACCCGCGGCAGGGCCGCCAGGCTGGTGGTGGTGGTGATGGCCCCGTCGTCGAGGGTGAGGCCCACCGGCATTCCCAGCTCGCCGGCCACGGCGATGGCGGTGGCGTTGTAGCGCCCATAGGGCCAGGCCACGGCCCGCGGCCGCTGGCCCAGCTTCTGCTGCAGCAGCCGGTTGTTGCGCGCCAGGTCCTGGCGGAGCCGGCTGCGATACTGCGATTCGCTTTCGTAACCGTCGGTGCTGCTGTAGCGGCGGCTGGTCACCGCCGGTTCCGAGTTGCCCTGGGGATTGGCGTTGATGCCGCGGTGCAGGTCATGGGTGTGGCTGGCCACCTCCACCAGCCCGCTGGCGGTCATCTCGTGCAGTTGCTCCCAGCTCAGCAGCTTCTGCCGCGGCAGGGTGCCGTCGCCGAAGGGCACCAGGCCATCGGCCGGTTCGAGCCAGCGGCCCACCAGGGCCAGCACCGCCGGCGCCCGATGGCGCTGCAGCACCGGCCAGGCGGCGGTGTAGACGCTGCGGTAGCCATCGTCAAAGGTGAGCAGCAGCGGTTTGGGGGGCAGGGCCGGGCCGCCGGCCCGCGCCCGCAGCACCTGATCGAGACCCACGAAATGGTGCCCCTGCCGTTCCAGCCAGTCGAGGTTGGCGGCGAACTGTTCCGGTGTCACGGCGTAATCGGGCAGCACCGCCTCGTCGGCTGCGGCGATCTCGTGGAAGGCCAGCACCACAAGACCGTCGGGTGCGGCGGCGGCGGCGGGCTGGCTCCAGGGGCCACGGCTGCCGAGGCCGAGCGCCAGCGCAGCGGCCAGCAGCAGCAGGGTCAGCCGCCGCAGCAGGCGGATCGGGGCCAGGGGGGGAAGGGGTGCCAGGGACCTGAACCATCGCGGTGGCCAGCCTCGCCGTCGGCCGAGAAGAAACGGGCAAGCCGGAGGCATCGGCGCCGTCCATCCGCGGCAGGCACGGGCGCGGCGGCGGCGGCGGCTCCAGCCTGCCGCCAGCGTTGTTCTTCTTCGACCCATGCCCCTGCGCAAGTCCGCCGCCATGCTGTTGCTGGCCGGCCTGCTGCCCACCGCCGCCGTCGCCGGTGGCCTCGAGTCCGGCAGCCGCAACCGCAGCACCGACACCACCCGCCTGGAAAGCGTCCACGACGGCTTCCGTGATGTGCTGTCGCTGACCCAGTCGGTGCAGGCCTGGCAGGGGTCGAGCCGGGCCGGTGAGGCCACCTCCGAACTGCAGCTCGACTTCGCCGTTGACCCCGGCGTCAGCACGGGCATCGCCGCCCTCAAGGGGCGGGTGCAGCTGGGCGAGACCTTCACGGCCACGAGTTTTGATGCCAGCGGCAGCGAGCGAAACGACACGATGCTGCGGCTGGTGGAGCGTTACACCAGCCACGAGCTGCAGCGGGATCAGGGCCGCGAGATCACGTCCTTCGGCCGTGTCTTCTGACGCCCGGGGGCGATGGTGGCTGGCCCTCGCCCTCGCCGTCGGGGCCGCCGTCGGCATGGCGGCCCCGGTCCGCTCCCAGACCAGCGGCAGCAGTGCGGCGGCCGACAGCCAGGCCTTCGGGGCGGCCAGCAACAGCCAGACCAACCAGTCGGCCAGCCAGTCCTATGGCGGCAGCGTCAACAACTATCAGTACAACACCGAATTCGGGCGGGCGTCGGAGTACGGCTTCAGCACCCGCCAGCTGCGTTGCGAAGGCCCACGGGCGTTTGTGGGGGCCTGGGCTGATCCCCAGGCCGACCAGTGGGTGGGGGGCCAGTGGGTGGGGCAGAACAGCTGGGAGCTGCGGGCCGGCGGGGGCCTCACGGTTCCCTTCGGCAGCAGCACCGCCACCTGTGTGGCGATGAGCCGTCTGCTGGAGCGGCAGCTGGGGTTCGACACCGCCGTGGGCATGGTGCGGGCCTGCGCCGAGCTGGTGCGGACGGGGGTCAGCCTCGACGACAGCCTGCTGGAGGCCTATCCACCCCTGCAGGCCTGCCGGGTGGTCACGTTGGACCGCCGGCCCTGACGGCCGCCGGATCGCGCCGTGCTTCCCCACGGAAGAGGCTGTCGAGATAGTGGCGGCTCACCGCCCGGTCGTGGCAGCCCTGCTGGAACAGAAAGCCCGCCACCGCCGCCTGCATCAGCCGGTACTGGTCCCATTGCGGATGG
>CAZWFG010000231.1:0-2917 GCA_964632245.1 uncultured Synechococcus sp.
GAGCTGCGCTGCATCGGCGCCACCACCATCGACGAATACCGCCGCAGTCTGGAGCGGGACCCGGTGCTCAACCGCCGCTTCCAGCAGCTGCTGATCCGCGAACCCTCCGCCGATGAATCCCTCGAGATCCTGCGGGGGGTGCGCGAGCGCTACGAGCTGCACCATGGCGTCACCATCGGTGACGACGCCCTGGCCGCCGCCGTGCGCCTGGCCGACCGTTACCTCAGCGACCGCTGCCTGCCCGACAAGGCCATCGACCTGATCGATGAGGCGGCGGCCGAGCTCAAGATGCAGGCCACCTCCAAGCCCGCCGCCGTGGAGGCCGCCGAGCTGGAGCTGCGCCGGGTCGAGCAGGCCCTGCTGGCGGCCGAAGCTGCGCCCCAGGAGGAACGGGTGGCGTGCCAGCAGCGGCGCCATGCCGCCCTCGACCGGCTCGAACAGCTCCAGGACCGCTGGCAGCGGGAGCGGCAGGAGCTGCAGGACCTGCGGGATCTGCAGCAGCAGGAGGACGAACTGCGCCATGCCATCGCCGAAGCCGAACGCCTCACCGACTGGGAGGAGCGGGCACGGCTGCAGGTGGAGCTCGAACACGATGTGCAGCGCCGGCGGCTGGAGCTGGAGCAGCGGCTGCTGGATGGCGACCGGCTGCTGTGCGATCAGGTGCGGGCCAGCGACATCGCCGACGTGGTGGCCCGCACCACCGGCATTCCGATCCAGCGGCTGCTGGCCGGCGAACGCCAGAAGCTGCTCGAACTCGAGCAGCGCCTGGCCGAGAAGGTGCTCGGCCAGCCCGAGGCGGTGGCGGCGGTGGCGGCGGCGATCCGACGGGCCCGGGCCGGCATGAAGGATCCGCGCCGACCGGTGGGGTCGTTCCTGTTCCTGGGCCCCACCGGCGTCGGCAAGACCGAACTGGCCCGCACCCTGGCGGCGGCCCTGTTCGACGAGGAGGAGGCGCTGGTGCGCCTCGACATGTCGGAGTTCATGGAGCGCAACGCCGTCGCCCGCCTGATCGGCGCCCCTCCGGGCTATGTGGGCTACGAAGAGGGGGGCCAGCTGACCGAGGCGGTGCGGCGGCGGCCCTACGCGGTGGTGCTGCTCGATGAGGTGGAGAAGGCCCACCCGGATGTGTTCAACCTGCTGCTGCAGGTGCTCGATGACGGTCGCCTCACCGATTCCCAGGGGCGCAGCGTCGACTTCCGCCAGACGGTGGTGGTGATGACCAGCAACCTGGCCAGCCGCGCGATCCTGGGCCACGGCCGTGACGGGGACCGGGCGGCGCTGGAGGCGGCGGTCGAACGCAGCCTGCTGGAGCAGTTCCGGCCCGAGTTCCTCAACCGCATCGACGAACGCATCTGCTTCCGGCCCCTGGCCCCGGCCGACCTGGAGCCCATCGTGCGGCTGCAGCTGGCGGGGCTGGCCGAACTGCTGCGCGAGCAGGGGCTGGCGCTCGAGGTGGAGGAACCGGTGGTGGCCTGGCTGGCCCGGGAGGCCTATGACCCCGATTACGGGGCCAGGCCCCTGCGGCGGCTGCTGCGCCGCGCCATCGAGAATCCACTGGCCACCGAACTGCTGGAGGACCGCTTCAGCGGCGCCAGTGGCGTGGCGGTGCGGATGCAGGACGAGCAACCACACTTCCAACCCATTCTGTAGGGTGGTCGTTTGTCGCCGTCCCTGCGCGGGGTCCCGTGGTCTTCAGCCAGCCCAGCAAACCTGGTGAGCCCACCGCCCCCGAGGGCACCGTCCTCGATCCGGGGGCGGTGGCCGAGGCCCGGAGCAACGGGGGACCGACGCCCCCGGGCCAGGCCCCACCGCCGGCCAACCCCCTGGAGGCCACCCTTGCCGAACTGCAGCGGGTGGTGTGGCCCAGCCGTCAGCAGCTGATCAGCGAATCCCTGGCGGTGCTGCTGATGGTGACGCTCTCGGCGGCGGCCATCGCCTCCCTCGATCGCTTCTTCCACTGGCTGGCCAAGGCCATCTTCCGATGACCGATTCCGTGTTCCCCTCCGTGTCCGACCCCGACGAACTGATTGACCTGACCGACCTACCCAGCGATGTGGCCGCTGATGCCCTGGCTCCCGCGGCTGAAGAGGAGACGGCTGCACGCCCGGCCGTGGCCCGTTGGTATGCCGTGCAGGTGGCCTCCAGCTGCGAGAAGAAGGTAAAGGCCACCCTCGAGCAGCGGGCGGTCACCCTGGGGGTGTCGAACCGCATCCTCGAGATCGAGATTCCCCAGACCCCGGCGGTGAAGATCAAGAAGGACGGCTCCCGCCAGAGCAGTGAGGAAAAGGTCTTCCCCGGCTACGTGCTGATCCGGATGGTGATGGATGAGGACACGGAGCAGGCGGTGCGCAGCACCCCCAACGTGATCAATTTCGTCGGTCACGAAGAGCGGCGCACCACCGGCCGCGTGCGGGGCCGCATCCGGCCGCGGCCCCTCAGCACCACTGAGGTGAACCGCATCTTCAAGCGTGCCCAGGAGAAGAAACCTGTGGTCAAGGTCGACCTCTCCGAAGGCGACAGCATCACGGTCACCGCCGGTCCTTTCAAGGATTTCCAGGGCGAGGTCATCGAAATCTCGGGCGACCGCACCAAGCTCAAGGCCCTGCTGTCGATCTTCGGCCGGGAAACCCCCGTCGAGCTTGAGTTCAGCCAGATCAGCAAGGACAACTGACTTGCCACCGGGGCCGCCCCGCTGCGGGGGGCGGCCATCGACGGCCTCCGGCCGTCCCGGCGCCCCCAGGGGCCTCCGCAGCACCGTTCCGTGTCACCGTCCGATGGCTAAGAAAGTCGTTGCCGTCATCAAGCTGGCCCTCCAGGCCGGCAAGGCAAACCCGGCGCCACCCGTGGGTCCTGCCCTCGGTCAGCACGGCGTCAACATCATGGCGTTCTGCAAGGAGGACAACGCTCGCACCCAGGA
>CAZWFG010000232.1:0-2897 GCA_964632245.1 uncultured Synechococcus sp.
CACCGCGTGGTCGGGGGTGATGGCGCGGATGATCTCGGTCCAGCTGACGTTGCAGGGACTGCGTTGGTCGATGCTGCTGCCGATGGCTTCCAGCACCACCTGACCGGAGTGCAGCACCGTGCTCTGGTCGCGGTGGTACAGCGCCAGCGACCCGAAGGCCCGTTCGACGACCATCTGGCCGAGCCGCACGCTGCTGGCCTTGAGGGCAATGTCGGTGACGCGGTGCACGGCCATGCCGGGGGACACCTCCAGCCACAGGCAGGCGTCGCCGGGAATCGGCAGAAAGCCCTGGGAGACCGTGCCCATGTAGGCGGCCAGCTGGGGCTGCAGCGAATCAAGAAAGACGTGGGTGCGCAGCTCAATGGCACCGATGTCGCTGCCGCTGCGGTTGAGGCGATGGCCTTCGCTGTCGGTGGTGACGGTGACGCAGCTGGGGCCGTCACTGTCGATGCCCACCTGGGTGCCCGTCACCACCACCTGACTGCCGGCCACCCGCAGGTTTCCCCGCCGTCGGCTCATCAGGTTGTCGGCACGGGGGTTCAGGGGCCGGACTCTCAGCGGTCGCGCGACTCTACCGGGCTGAGCCTCACTTTTATTTCGTTCGACTTGATACGACAGGGCTGCTGATCGCCCCTATCACAAGGGCTGATCACCTGAGCACCCAGTCCATGCTCACACCCAGCACCCGGCTCAAGCTGCAGGACATCATCGGACGCATCGCCAGCGAGCAGACGGTGACCCTGCAGGAGCGGATCTTCGTTCAGAAGTTCGCCGACCGCGATGCGACCGTGGCCAGCTGGCTGCGGCGGGCCCGCCGCCAGCAGCAGCCACCACCGGTGACGGGCGTGGATCAGCTGTTGCATCAGCTCGACCTCGGCGAGGCGGAACCCGACGGGGGCCGCCGCCATCCCAACGACGACATCGGCGACTGGTTCACCGGAGCTCCGGGCTGGTTGCGCCGCAGCTGACCTTGCCAGGCCGGCCGCAGCCGGTACTCTCCGGCCATCTCGTTGATATCAGGCCGCCATGGACAGCCCCGTCGCCAGCGCTGACACTGCCACCACCGCGGAATGGATCAACCGGGCGATTGATGAAGGTGTCAAACCCGAACAGGCCCTCGCCTTCATCGGCCTGGGGCTGATGCACCGGCTGGGCACCACCGATGCGTCCTTTGCACCCCTGGCCCATGAGGGGGGTGAAACGGCCGACCTGGCTGCCCTGCGACAGCGTCTCGAGCTCACCGACCTGGCGATCCGCACCGCCGCACCGCTGTCCACCGCCGAGGTGACGGCACTGCTGGGGGCACGACCCGGTGCCGCCGAAGTCGAACGGGGGGGGCTGGTGGCCCGCCGGGTGAGCCGCAACGTCTGGAAGCTGAGCCGCCTGGCCGACCGGCCCCAGACCGATGACGCCTTCCGCCGCCGGTTCTGAAACGGAAGACATGACCGTGGCTGTTCTCCGGGACGGCCACGGGACCTAGAGATGGAGTGATGTCCAGGGGGCCAGGGGTGGAGGTTCTCAAGGAGAGCGGCCAGCGGGAAGTGTTCTGCGGGCTCACCTCCATCGTGTGGCTGCATCGGCGGATGCCCGATGCCTTTTTTCTTGTGGTGGGGTCCCGCACCTGCGCCCACCTGATCCAGAGCGCCGCCGGCGTGATGATCTTTGCCGAACCCCGCTTCGGCACGGCGATCCTCGGGGAACGGGACCTGGCCGGCCTGGCCGATGCCAACGCCGAGCTCGACCGGTTGGTGGCCGACCTGCTGGCCCGTCGCCCCGAGATCCGCACCCTGTTCCTGGTGGGGTCGTGCCCCAGTGAGGTGATCAAGCTCGATCTGGCCAAGGCCGCCGAGCGCCTCAACGGGCGCCTGGCCGGTCGGGTGCGGGTGGTGAATTACAGCGGCAGCGGCATCGAGACCACCTTCACCCAGGGGGAAGACCAGGCGCTTACTGCCCTGGTGCCCCTGCTGCCCCGTAGCGACCAGCGCCAGCTGCTGCTGGTGGGCACCCTGGCCGATGCGGTTGAGGATCGCTTCCTGACGTTGTTCGAGCGCCTCGGGGTCGGCCCGGTGCTGGCCCTGCCTCCCCGGCGTTCGACGGAGCTGCCGCCCGTGGGCCCCGGCACGCTGGTCCTGTTGTGCCAGCCGTTTCTGGGCAGCACCGCCCGGGCCTTGCAGGCCCGCGGGGCGACGCTGCTGCCGAGTCCCTACCCGCTGGGGGTGGAGGGTAGTCGCCGCTGGTTCGAGACCGCTGCCAACGCCTTCGGCGTTGATCCGGCCCACACCGCTGCGGTGCTGGATCCGCTGGTGGCCCGCGGCAAGGCGGCCGTGGCCCCCCACCGTCGGGAGCTGGAGGGCAAGCGACTGTTCCTGCTGCCTGATTCGCAGATGGAGCCGGCCCTGGCCCGGTTCCTGCATCGGGAATGCGGGATGGAACTGGTCGAGGTGGGCACCCCCTACCTGGACCGGGCCCTGCAGCAACCCGAACTGGACCTGTTGCCACCGGACACCGCCCTCAGCGAGGGTCAGCACCTGGAGCGGCAGCTGGAGCGGGTGCGGGCGGCCCGTCCCGACCTGGTGGTGTGCGGCATGGGACTGGCCAACCCCCTCGAAGCCGAGGGAATCGCCACGAAGTGGTCGATCGAACTGGTCTTCAGCCCGATCCATGGCTGCGACCAGGCCGGCGACCTGGCTGAATTGTTCGCCCGCCCCCTGCGCCGCCGCGCCGCCCTCGCCTTCGTCTGATCGCCCTCGCCCCTGGACCATGGAACTGACGCTCTGGACCTATGAAGGCCCCCCCCACGTGGGGGCGATGCGCATTGCCGCTTCGATGGAGGGGGTGCACTACGTGCTCCACGCCCCCCAGGGCGACACCTACGCCGATCTGTTGTTCACGATGAT
>CAZWFG010000233.1:0-2866 GCA_964632245.1 uncultured Synechococcus sp.
GATCGCCGGCCATGGCGTCGCGCTCGATGCCGTGCGGGTCGACTACGCCGCCGGAGCCGTCGCGCAGGCGGTGCGGGACACGGCCGCAGGGGCCGGTCCCGAAGCCCTGATCTTTGTCGAGGGGCAGGGGTCGTTCTGCCATCCCGGCTCCACCGCCAGCCTGCCGCTGCTGCGGGGCAGCCAACCCACCGATCTGCTGCTGGTGCACCGGGCCGGCCAGGCCAGCATCCGCAACCTGCCCCAGGTGCCGCTGCCGCCGTTGCCGCAGCTGATCGCCGTGTGTGAGGCCATGGCGGCCCTGGCCCTGCCCGAAGGGGGGAGGCCGGCGCGGGTGAAGGCCGTGGCCCTCAACACCGCCCATCTGGATGACAGCGCGGCAAACGAAGCGATCGCTGGCGTTGCCCGCGAGACCGGACTGCCCTGTGCCGATGCGGTGCGGGGTGGAGCAGCAACGCTGCTCGATGCCCTGCTGGGGTCAAGATGAGGGCGAGCGAGGGGATTCGAACCCCCGAATAGCGGCGCCACAAGCCGCTGCCTTAACCGCTTGGCGACGCCCGCCGCACAAAGAGAACCCTACAACACAGATCAGCGGTGCAGTGTGAGACCCTTTGCCCCTGCTTTGGGTCGTTGTGGGACTCCGCTCGTTGCTGCCGCTGCTGCTGGCCGGGGGCACCGCCGGTGGACTGCTCGCTCTGTCCAACCCGGGCCCGGCCGATTTCCGCAGCTTCGCCGGCGCCGAACTCAGCCGCCGGGGGGTGGACGAGTTCTGCCGCCCCGGCGGCCTGCCCCTCGGCCTCAACCTGCTGCTGGCCAACTGCCCGGCCCTTGTGCGAGATCAGCAGGCCAATCTGGGCCATCTCGCCGCGACCTTCACCCGGCGCTGGAACCTTGGGCTGCTGAGCATTTACGACACCCGCATCGGCAGTGGCGAGCTGCTGCCGCAGCTGGCCCTGCCGGGCTATCACCTGCGCACCCTGGGGGTGGCGGGGCATTTCGTGGTGCTCGAGGCCGCCCTGTCGACGCCGCGCTCCTGGACCGATGGCGGCGGGAGACCCCGGTGACGCGGCGGCCGCTCCCCCTCGATCCCCAGCCCCTCGACGCGGAGGCTTTGCAACGGCTGCGCCAGGACCTTGACGGTCTTGATGTGGTCGACGGGGGGGCATTGCTGGATGAGCTGTCCCGCGATCAGCACCAGTTCTCCCCGCCCTTGGCGCTGGCCCTGCAGGACTGCCGGGCCCAGCTGGTGGTGCGGGCCCACGATCGGGAGGAGCTGCGGCGGGTGGCGGCCCTGTGCCATCGCCACCGGGCGCCGCTGACCCTGCGGGGGGCCGGCACCGGCAACCACGGCCAGTGCGTGCCGCTGAGCGGTGGGGTGGTGCTCGACACCTCGGCGCTGCAGCGCCTGCTGCAGCTGGATCCTGAGACCGGTGTGCTCACCGCCGAACCCGGCTGCCGGCTGCTGGATCTGGACCGTCAGCTGCAGCCCCTCGGCCGCGCCCTGCGCCTGGCCCCCAGCACCTGGCGCACGGCCACCCTGGGGGGTTACATCGCCGGTGGATCGAGCGGGGTGGGCAGCCTGCGCTGGGGGCTGCTGCGCGACCGCGGCAATCTGCTCGGCCTCGAGGTGCTCACCGTTGAGGCCGAACCACGCTGGCTGCAGCTCGATGGCGAGGCGGCGGCGGCCCTCAACCATGCCTATGGCTGCAATGGCATCCTCACGGCCATCACGGTGCCGACGGCCCCGTGGCAGCCCTGGCAGGAGCTGGTGCTCGACCTGCCCGACCGGCCGGCGGCCCTGGGGCTGGCGGCCGAGCTGACGGCCGCAGCCATCGAGCTTGACCAGCTGGCCTATCTCGAGCGGCCCCTGGCGGCTTTGATGCCGAGCCTGGCGGGGCTTGCGGCCCCGGCGGGCGACCGGCTGCTGCTGCATGCAACCCCCGCAGCTGTGGGTCCGATCACGGCCGCGACCCGGGCCCGGGGGGGGCAGGTGCGGCTGCAGCGTCCGTGCTGGCCGCCCCGGGGTCTGCTGCTGCGGGAACTCTGCTGGAACCACACCACCCTGCAGGCCCGGGCCGCTGAGCCGGGTCTGACCTATCTGATCGTGCTGCTGCCCGATCCGGTCGAGCCGGTGCTGGCGGCCCTGGCGGCGGCCGAACCCGGGCTGCTGTGGCATCTGGAGCGGGTGCGGCAGGGGGGCTGTCCCCGCTGGGTGGGGCTGCCGGTGTTCCCCTGGCGTGGTGAGGCCGCCCTGGCCGACCTGATCGCCCGCTGTCGCGGCCTGGGGGTGCTGGTGTTCAACCCCCATGAAGTCACCGTCGAAGACAGCGGCCTCGGGGTGGTCGATGCCGGTCAGGTGGCGGCCAAGCAGGCCCACGATCCCCAGGGGCTGCTCAACCCTGGCAAGCTGCGGGGCTGGGCCTGAAGGGCCGCGTCACGGGGCAGGCAGCACGAGCAGCAGCAGGCGGTTGCCCTCCGGGTCGCGCAGCCAGACTTCGGCGCCGAACGGTTCCTGCCGCGGCGAACCGTCCAGGCTGGCGCCCAGCCCCTGGGTCGTGGCGCTCCAGCCGTGGAGCACGGCAAGGGTGCCTGTTGCATCTGCCGGTCGTTGCAGGCAGAGGGCCAGACGACCCGGCTGCCGCGGCTGGGGCCGGTTTCTGGAGGGGGCGTACAGCTCCAGCCAGCCACCGGCGGGCCACGGAACCCGCCAGTGGGTGCTGCTGAAGCCAGGCTGCGGCTCCACATTCAGCAGAGCGCCATAGAACTGCGCCAGGGCGGCGGGATCGTCGGCGGCCAGCACGAGCGAGCTGCTGATCGAGGGGCGTTCCGCTGGTCCGTCGACCACGACCTTTCGCAAGCGGGGGCACTC
>CAZWFG010000234.1:0-2855 GCA_964632245.1 uncultured Synechococcus sp.
CGGGGAGAGGATCGCCGCCGTCTCGGCCATGAAGTGCACGCCGCAGAAGACGATCACCTCGGCGTCGGTCTCGGCGGCGCGGCGGGACAGCTCGAGGGAGTCGCCGATCACATCGGCCAGATCCTGAATTTCGGGTTCCTGGTAGTAGTGCGCCAGGATCACCGCCCGCCGCTCCCTCCGCAGGGCCTCGATGCGGGCGCGGCGATCCGTGGGAGCGGTGCTGACGAACACGCGGCGGACCGTGACACGGGAGGATGATCACACCCTAGGAACTCCGTCTGCCGTCCCCTGTGCTGCGAGTGGCCATCGCCGGTGATCTGCACGGCCAGTGGGACGACCACGACGAGGCCGTGCTGCGGCACCTGCAGCCCGATGCGCTGCTGCTGGTAGGCGACCTGGCCGATGGGGATGGCCGCCTCGGCCGGCGCCTGGCCTCGCTGCCCCTGCCGGCGGCCTGCATCCTCGGCAACCACGACGCGGGCCGCGACGCCAGCGGTCGCACCATGGCCCGCATGGACCAGGCCCTTGGGGATCTGCATTGCCCCTGGTCCCTGCGCTGGCTCGACCCACCGGGGCTGGCGGTGGTGGGGGGGCGCCCCGGCAGTGCCGGCGGCGGTTTCAACCTGTCCCAGGCGGTGCAGGCCCACTGGGGCCCCCTGGATCTGCTGGAATCGGCCGAACGCATCAGCTCGGCGGCCCTGGCGGCCCCGGCGGGGCGGCCCCTGGTGCTGCTGGCCCACTGCGGCCCCAGCGGCCTGGGCAGCGCCGCCAGCGATCCCTGCGGCCGCGACTGGAAGCGTCCGGCCCTCGACTGGGGGGACCTGGACCTGCGGGAAGCGCTGCAACGCATCCGCCGCCAGCGCCCCGTGCCGCTCGTGGTCTTCGGCCACATGCACCATCGGCTGCGCAGCGGTGGGGCCCGCCGGCGGCTGCTGCGCGACGGCCAGGGGACCATCTATTTCAATGCGGCCTGCGTTCCCCGCCATGGCCGCGACGTGAACGGTCGTGTCGTGCGGCAGTTCAGCTGGGTCGACCTGGCCCCCGACGGCCGGGTCGAGGCCGTGCGGCTCTGCTGGCACGACTGTGAAGGAGTGGTGCGAGCCCAGGACGACCTGCTGAGCAGCGAGGCGATCGCATGCTGATCGTCGCCTGCATCAGCAGCCACGGCTTCGGCCACGGTGCCCGCATGGCGGCCCTGCTGCGGGAACTGCTGCGACGCCGCCATGACATCGAGCTGGTGCTGTCGACGGGGCTGCCCGAAGACCTGCTGCGGCAGAACCTCGGTGATCTGCCATGGCTCCATCGCCCCTGCGTGTGGGACGTCGGGGTGCGTCAGGCCGATGCCCTGGGCAGTGATCCCGCAGCGACCCTGGCGGCCCTGGCGGCCCTGGAAGAGTCCCTGCCGGCGCAGCTGGAACGGGAACTGGCCTGGCTGGCCCCCCGGCTGGCCGCCCATGGCGGACGGGGGCTGGTGATTGCCGACATCCCCCCGGCGGCGGTGCGCTTGGCCGAAGCGCTGGGGATCCCGCTGGTCTGGCACGGCAATTTCGGCTGGGATGCCATCTACGCCGGCCTCGGGGCAGCCTTTGCGCCCTGGGTCGACCACTGCCAGCGCCTCTACCGCCGTGGCCAGGCCCTGATCCGCTGCCCGTTCCCCCTGACCATGGACTGGGGGCTGCCCCACCTGGCCATCGGCGGCGAGAGCAGCCTCCCCCGCCATGGATCCGAGGAGCTGCGCCGCAGGCTGGGGCTCGACCACCCGCGGGAGCGGACGGCGTTGCTGAGTTTCGGAGGGATGGGCCTGGCCCTGGATCCGGCTCTGCCCTCCCGCTGGCCCGACTGGCGCTTTCTCGTCTGCGACCGCCGACTGCCGGGGGCCTCCAACCTGGTCCAGGTTCCCGCCGACCTGCGCCCCGTGGATGTGCTGCCCCTCTGCCAGCTGGTGATCACCAAGCCCGGCTACAGCACGTTCTGCGAAGCGCTCGCCCAGAACGTGGGGCTTGTGGTCGTCGAACGAGCCCAGTTCGCCGAGGCGGCGGTGCTGCTGGAGGGCCTGCAGCGCCATGGTCGACACCGGATTCTCAGCCGCGAGCAGTTCTGCAGCGGCGCCTGGGCCCTCGATCGGCCCCTGGCACCGCCCATGGGCCCGGCCCTGGCCAGCGATGGCGCCGAACAGGCGGCCACCTGGCTGGCCACCCATTGGTGCCCGTTGCCGTGAGACGACTGACACAGCCTGCAGGCCTTGGCGGCTGACGATCCGGCACAGGCGCACTGGACAATCGGCCCCCAGCAACTTCGGCCAGCAAAGGCGCCCCAGGCCGTGCCCACAACCGCAGGGCCGCGCAACGTCACCGCAGCCGACGGCCGCGAACAAGACAAACGCTCCCTGGTCAACCGATCAGAACACCTGCGCCGCAAGGGATCTCATCGGGCATAGCAACAGCCTCCACAGAATGTAATCAATCGCACAAAGTCGTGGTGACTTTTCAAGAACAGGACAGACTGTGGGCATGAGACTGATTCAAACCAAGGGAATCTGAGGCAGTCACAAGCACCATTGTGGCGGTCAATGGACAGTAGACGATTTTTTATCTGTCTGATTTATTTTCTCGCCGGTCCCATTGATGGGCATATTTGTGCCGACCGTTTCAGGAGAAATCGTGAGCGGCTTTTTTTGTGCTCTGCGTATGACGTCGAAGGTTCTGCCCATCCGACCCTTCCGAGATCGCACCCATCCAGTTCTCTCCCTCGCCTTCTGCGGCGGCTTGCTCCTCGCTGCCTCAGCTGGCCTGCCGGTCCGTGCCGGCGAGCAGTCCAAGGCTGATGCAATCCAACCCATCCGTGTGGACGAGCGC
>CAZWFG010000235.1:0-2821 GCA_964632245.1 uncultured Synechococcus sp.
GGCAGGCGGACATTTCGCGGCGGGATGGGAAGATTGCCGAGGCCATGGCCAGCGCGGTCGGCTACGAGTACGGCCGCAGCCTGGCGCTCACCCCGGACGGCAACATCCTCGTCAGTGGACGGACGGAAGGGGATCTGCAGGGCCTTGCCAACCAGGGGGGCTTCGATGGCTATGTGGCCCTGTTCTCCGCTGACGGCCGCCACCTGGGCAGCCGGCTCCATGGAACAGCGGGCAACGATTCGGCCAATGCCCTGCTGACCCTGGCGGGCGGTGATGTGATCGTCGCCGGCATGACCGAGGGGAACCTGGAGGGACAGGCCAACGAGGCTCCAGGCACCTATGACCTGTTTGTCGAGCGCACAGCTTTCAGGGCGACAGGCCCCTGGCGGCCCAGGCTCACCAACCCGCGGCCCGACGGGATCGACCTGACACCCGGCAGCCCCCTCGCCGGCAGCCTCACCCTGTGGGCCGGGGCCGGGGCCAACGGTGGCGTGCCCATGACCCTGCCCCTTGGTGGTGGCAGCCCCCTCTCCCTGACCGGACTGGATCCCGGTCAGCGCTACAGCTATCGGTTGGAGGCCGCCGGCGAAACCCTGGAGGGCGGGTTCCGCACCCTTCCCGCAGCCGACAGTCGCGAACCCTGGCGACTGGTGGTCCTGCCCGCCAGCCCGCAGGCCCTCAGCCCGACCCTTCTGGACCTGGCTGAGCCGTTGGGCCCGCAGGTGTTGCTGGCCCCATCGCCCTCGGTGCTGTCGGGGGCGGAGGAGGTGCCACTGCTGCAACGCACCCCCTGGATCGGTGCCCTGACGGGCGACCAGCAGAACGACGTGGGCCCCCTGACGGTGGTGAGCGTGGCTGAGGGCGGCGCCGCTGACCTGGCGGCAGGCACCCACCGCTGGGACGCGATCAGGGCCTGGCTCAGCCTTTTGAGAAGCGCGGGTCGCACCACGGTGTTGCTGCTGCCGGCGACCACCCCCTCCGCCGTCGATGGGCTGGCCCGGTCCGAAGGGGTGGCGATGGTCGTGAGGGCTCCTGTTGACGGTTTTCTCGACCTGCAGTTCCGCCGGTTCACCCAGCCCACGCTCCAGGGTGCGGCGGGGTGCCTGAGCCTGACGCCCCTGTCGGGCCAGGGCAGTCGCGGTCCCACGAGCCACACCCAGGTCGACAGCATGGGGGCCCCGATGCCGACAGCGGTGGGCTCGGTGGACACCAGCCCTCCGCTGCCCCCGAGGCTGCAACTGCAGAAGGACAGCGGCAGCTCGGCCACCGACGGGCTCACCAACGAGCCAGGGGTGCTGATCACAGGCCTGGAGCCGGGGAGCATCTGGCAGTGGTCCGCCGACGGTGGCCGCCGCTGGGCCGACGGCAGTGGTGGCGGTCTGGTGCTGCCTGCCGATGGAGGGTGGTCGCTGCTGGCGAGGCAGATCGATCGATCGGGACTGGTGTCCCCGGTCTCACTGCCGCTGCCCGTGAGCCTGGATCGCCAGAGTCCCGCCATCACCCCGGTGCTCAGCAGCCTCAGCGATGACCACGGCAGCCTTCAGGGTCTGGTGCCGGCCCAGGGCTGGTTCAGTGATCGCACCCCTGTGCTGCAGGGGACCCTGGCGGCGGCCCCCGGCGCGACGGAGCGGCTGGTGCTTCAGGTCAATGGCCAACCCGTGGGTGAGGCCCGGATCGGGCCCGGTGGTACCGATTGGTCCATCCAGCCTCTCCTGATGGGCCCGGACGGCCCGGTGACGATTCAGCTGCAACTGGTCGACGGTGCGGGCAATGTGGGCCCCTCGTCGCTGCCCTTCCAGGCATTCCTCGACAGCACGGCCCCCACCTCCTTGCCCATGCTGAGGGCCTTGATCGACGACCGGGGGGCGCGGCAGGGGCCCCTGGCCCAGGGAGCGGTCACTGACGATGACACGCCGCTGCTGCAAGGAACGCTCTCGGCTCCACTGGCCAGTGGCGACATCCTTGAAGTGATGGCCAACGGTGTTGTGGTCGGCACCCTGGGCAGCCTGGGCCCGGGCAACAGCTGGTCTCTGCCTCTGCAACTGCCTCAGGGGCCGGGCACCACCATCCACCTCACCGCCAGGGTGGTGGATGTCGCCGGCAACGCCGGCCGTGCTTCCGCCGCCCGCCGGGTGCTGGTCGACACCGTGGCCCCGGCGATGGCAACGACGATCACCAGCGTGATCGACGACCACGGGGCCCGCCAGGGCGCCGCCGCCCCGGGTGACTGGATCAGTGACCGCACCCCGAGGATCCAGGGAAGCCTCAGCGCCCCGGCCGGCGCCGGCGACGTGGTGCAGGTGTGGAACGGCGACACGCTGCTGGGCAGCGCCGTTCTCGGCCCCGACCGCCGCAGCTGGGGGTTCACGGCCACCGTGCCGGCCCCCGTGGAGATGCTCAACCTGCGGGCCCGGGTGGTGGATGCGGCCGGGAATGCCGGTGCCCTGTCCGCGGATTACCCCCTTCGGGTCGACAGCCTGGCCCCCACCGCCGTGCCGTCGATCACGGCGTTGCTGGATGACAGCGGGCCAGTGACCGGCCCCATCGCCGCTGGTGGCACCAGTGACGATTTCACACCCGTGGTGGTCGGGACGCTCTCCGCACCTGTCGCCCCTGGTGAAGTGGTGGAGGTGCTCGATGGGGCGCGCAGCCTGGGCACAGCGATGGCCGATCCGCTGACGGGCCAGTGGAGCCTGCCGCTGACCCTGGCGACCACTTGGAACCGTCAGCTGCAGCTGCGGGCGAGGGTTGTGGATCCGGCGGGCAACACGGGCCCGATGACCTATGGGCCAGCCTGCACCCTGGCCGAGCCGCTGCCCCC
>CAZWFG010000236.1:0-2783 GCA_964632245.1 uncultured Synechococcus sp.
GTGCTCGACCGGGCCGGAGTCGTGGGGGCCGATGGCCCCACCCACCAGGGGCAGTACGACATCAGCTATCTGCGCTGCGTGCCCAATTTCACCGTGATGGCCCCCAAGGATGAGGCAGAGCTGCAGCGGATGCTCGTCACCTGCCTGCAGCACGACGGCCCCACCGCCATTCGCATCCCCCGGGGTGAAGGGGTGGGAGTGCCGCTGGTGGAGGACGGCTGGGAGCCCCTCGAGATCGGCCGCGCCGAGCAGCTCGCCGAAGGGGATGACCTGCTGCTCGTGGCCTACGGCGCCATGGTGGAACCGGCCATGGCCACAGCCGGCCTGCTGCAGGAGCAGGGCGTGCGGGCTGCGGTGGTGAACGCGCGATTCCTCCGCCCCCTGGACGAAACCCTGCTGCTGCCGATGGCCCGGCGCATCGGTCGGGTGGTCACCTTCGAGGAGGGCTGCCTGGCGGGTGGATTCGGGGCCGCCCTGCTCGAGTCTTTCAACGACCACGACCTGCGGGTTCCCGTGCTGCGGCTTGGCATTCCCGACCAGCTCGTGGACCACGCCAGCCCCGATGAATCGAAGCTGAGCCTTGGTCTCACGCCTCCCCAGATGGCCCAGAGGATCCTCGAGCGCTTCGCCGCTGACCTGGGCGCGTCAACAACCACCGGCAAGGCCGCGGCGGTGACCATCTGAGGGGGGCTTGCACTGAGGGGGTCTGGAACTGAGGGGTCTTGAACTGACAACCAACCGGACAGAACGGTCGCCGGAGTCCTAGGGGAACCGGCGACCGTCATCCTGGTCTGCGATCAGATCAAGGTCAGACCGTTGGGGAGCTCAGAGGATGCCCTGGGCCGCAAGACCCTGGATGGCGCCGATGCCGAGGATGTGACCCAGGCTGGTGGTGGCCAGCATGGCGCCATGGCCGAAACCGCCGAAGAAGCTGTTGTTGGGCAGCGCCAGACCCTCGTTGGGCTTCTGGATCGTCGCCTTGCCGATGGCAATGGCAATGACGTTGCAGAGCACCATGACCAGACCCACTTTGGGGGTCCAGGACACGGCGGCGGGGGTGAGGGCCAGCACGGGGCTGATCAGAGAAGGAAGCACGGTCATCGAGAGATGGGGCCTGGAGCCTGCCTGATCATCCGTGCAGGGGCCGCCCAGCGCGGCAGGCCGTAAGAGTTGTTCACCCGGTCGGTCCATCGTCGCGGGGCTGCTGTGGTGCGGAATCGGTGGCAAAACCCAGCAGCAGCACCAGGTTGCTGAGGCTCAGGAAGGCCTCTGCCCCGCCGTGCAGGGCATCCACATCGGCAAGCTCGGCCCCGAAACGCAGCCTGGCGACCACGGCGGCCGCGATGGTCACCAGCACAAAGAGCAGGGTGAGGGCGAACCCCGCCAGGGCCAAGGGGGGGAAACGGCCACTGCGACGGGCGAACCAGAGAAAGGCCAGGTACGGGGCCAGCGAGGCGGCGAAGAGCGCAGGGGCCGGATCCATGGACATCAGGGCCGGGGGACAGGGCTGCGCCGCCGCCAGAGATGCCAGGCGGCAACGGCGAGGGCGGTGTTACCGATCAGGGTGAGGGCGGCCTGCAGGGTCACCAGACCATGCAGGTCCGGGGCGTTGTCGTACAGATGCCAGGTGCAGGCGCAGAGGGCACTGGCCAGGGCCGGCAGCATCGCCAGGGCCAGCCAGCGCCATTCGGGCTCACCCCTGAGGCAACCCCAGCTCACGACGGCCCCAATGGCCAGGAGCCACTCGAGCACCGAGCTGACATGGATGACCCAGGTGTGGAATGAGAGGGCGTGCATCGGCCGCCGCAGGGGGCGCCACCCTAGGTCTCCAGCAACAGCTGGTGCACCCGGGCGCGGCCGGCAGGATCGCTGAGCGCCGCTGACAGCTGCTGCCAGCGAGCCCAGTGCAGCCCTTCTTCACTCAGCAGCAGTGCCGCCAGGGCCGGCGACCGTGACCAGCGCCACCGCACAGGCGCCCGCCCGAGGCAGCGACGCAGCACCGCCAGGTCCTGCAGGGCGCCGAGATGGTCCTGGGCCTGGCGCAGGTCCAGCACCCACGCCTGCAGGGGCGGCGGCGACCAGGCCTCCAGGTGTTCCAGCCCATAGCGCACCCCCTTGAGTCGCTTGCGCAGGTCGTGCAGCCGTGGCGAGGTGGGATCGTCGGCCCACCAGCCCGGGTGCAGAAACAGATCAGCGAGCAGTGCCAGACGCCAGTCCACCAGCCAGGGCACCAGGGGCTGCCCCCCGAGCGGGGTGAAGGATGGCTCCTCAAGCCAGCTGCCGAGCTGCTGCAGCTGCCGAAGGAAGGCAGGCCGCTCAAGGGCCTGGTGCAGATCAGCAAAGGCCCGACGGCGGACCTGGCCGAGACCGTCCAGGGCCCGCCGCAGGCGTCGACGCTCGTCGTCCGGCAGCTGGGGCAACAGATCGTCGCGCACCCTGGCCAGCAGCACATCAAGGTCCCGGGTGCGACCCGTGCGGCGCGCCACGGCGGCGATGGGGCGGGGGCCGATCCCGGAGGGCAGCACCAGGGCCGGTGCGAACTGGTCCAGGACCGTGCGCAGGCGCCGCAGACACACCCGCAATTGATGCAGATCTTCGGGATCACGGTCTTTCAGCACCCGCGGCCGCAAAGGCCCGAGGCGCCGGAGGTGCCGGGCCATGAGGGCATGGGCGTGGCTGCCGCAGGAGGGAGGCACCCCGGGGGGGGAGGCCTCGGTCACGGATTCCATGGCACCTCCATGGTCAACTCCACTGTGATCACCCTTGGTCGACTCCACTGTGAT
>CAZWFG010000237.1:0-2768 GCA_964632245.1 uncultured Synechococcus sp.
GGCACTCACCCGCACCCATGTGCTGACCCATCTCGAGCCGATCGAGGACCCCACCAGCTGGGATGACCAGAACTTCCGCTGGGAGCAGGGCTGAACCTCCGCAACCTTCACGCCATGCCCCGTCCCCACCAACCGTCGCTGCTGCGCCTGTTGCATGGCGCCACCATCCGCAGGTCGCTCAAGGTCAGAAGCGGATTCTGGGCATGGCCAACCCTTCAGGACCAGAGACCTGGAGATTGAGCAGCATCAGGGAAGCGCTGCAGCGCCGATCCCCACCCCGCTGAATCCATCCGCGAGAAAAGACAACGGATTTGGACGCATGGCGATCTTCGAGCCCACCAACCTGCTGCTGCTGGCCTGTGCGCTGATCTACGGGCTGATCGGCGAAGCGCAGGAGGCGGCGATTCTGCTGGGGTTCGTGGCGGCGATCTGCCTGCTCGATGCCTGGCAGCAGCGCCGCAGCCAGCGGGCTCTGGCCGAGCTGGCCCGCCTCTCCTCCCCCCGGGCGCGCGTAATCCGGGCGGGGAAGGACCTGGAGCTGGCACCCGAGCAGGTGCAGCTCGGCGATCTGCTGCGGCTCGATGAAGGCGACCGGGTCGCCGCCGACGCGCAGCTGCGGGACGGGGTGGGCCTGTGGCTCGATACATCCCTGCTCACCGGCGAATCGTTGCCGGTGCAGGTGAGCCAGAGCGGCCAGCTGATCTGCGCCGGCTCGCTGGTGGCCAGCGGCCGGGGCCTGGCGGAGGTGGTGGCGGTGGGAGAGAGCACCGAGTTGGGTCGCCTCGGCCGGAGTCTTGCCAGCGTCACGCCGCCACCCACCCGCCTGCAGCGCCACACCCGGCGCCTCACGGCGCGGCTCACGCTGCTGGCGCTGGGGCTCTGTGCCGCTCTGGCGGTGTTGCAGGGATCCTTGAGCGGCGACTGGAGCACGGCGCTGCTGGCCGCCCTGGCCCTGGCGCTGGCGGTGCTGCCCAACGAAATCCCGGTCGTGCTGGCGTTGTTCCTGGCGCTGGGAGCCCTGCGACTGGCGCGCATCGGCGTGCTGGCCCGCTGGCCGGCCGCCGTTGAAAGCCTGGGCAGCGCCACCGTGCTCGCCGTGGATAAGACCGGCACCCTCACCGAAAACCGCATGGCGGTGCAGCAGCTGCTGAGCTGGCCCCAGGCAGCTCTGTGGCAGGCGGGTGAACCGTTGGAGGAGCCCTGGCATCGCCTGCTGGAGCTGGCCTTGCTGGCCAGCCGCCACGATCCGGTGGATGCGATGGAACAGGCGATCGAGCGTCTGGCGCAGGCGGAGCTGCACCACAGCGAGCATCTGCATCCCGACTGGCCGCTGCTGCGGGAGTACCCGCTCTCGCCCGATCTGCTGGTGTTCTCGCAGCTGTGGTGCGATGCAGGCGGCCAGTGGCAGGTCGCCGCCAAGGGGGCGCCGGAGGCGATCGCCCAGCTCTGCCATCTGAGCGAGGAATGTTCCGCGGCCCTGCTGCAGGCCGCCGCAGGCCTGGCCGCCCAGGGCCTGCGCGTGCTGGCCGTGGCCAGCGGCCTCGATGGCGCCCCTCGTCACCCGGAGCTGGCACCCAGCGGTGATGGAGCACCCGCCACGGACGTGGCCCCCCCGGAGGCGGTGCACGACTACCTGTTCGAGCCGATCGGGCTGGTCGGCCTGGCGGATCCCCTGCGCCACGACGTGCCTGCCGCCATCGCCCTGGCCCGCGGGGCGGGTATCCGGGTGGTGATGATCACGGGTGACGCGCCGCAGACGGCCCGGGCCATCGCCGAGCAGGCGGGCCTGCCGGCGGGACCGGTGCTGACCGGTGCGGAGCTGCAGGCGATGGAAACCGCCGGAGGGACCGACCTGAGCGACGTGTCGGTGTTCGCGCGGGTGCTGCCGCAGCAGAAGCTGCAGATCGTGCGCTCCCTGCAGGCGGCCGGGGAGGTGGTGGCGATGACCGGCGATGGCGTCAACGACGCGCCGGCGCTCAAGGCTGCCGACATTGGTGTGGCGATGGGCAAACGGGGGACGGCCGTGGCTCGCGAGGCGGCCGATCTGGTGCTGCTGGGCGACGATTTCGGCAGCCTGGTGCAGGCGATCGCCCTGGGCAGGCGCATCGAGGCCAACCTGCACCGGGCCCTGGGTTACGCCCTGGCGATTCACCTGCCGATTGCCGCCGCTAGCCTGCTGCCGCTGCTGGTGCCAGATCAGCCGCTGCTGCTGCTGCCGGTGCACATCGCCCTGCTGCATCTGGTGATCGATCCGGCCTGCACGGTGGTGTTCGAGGCGATGCCGGCGCAAGCAGGGCTGATGCGCCAGCCCCCCAGGTCACCGCAGGCGCCGCTGTTCGCGCCCAGCACCTGGCATCGCGCGCTGCTGCAGGGTGGCGTCATGGCCGCCATGGCGCTGGTGATCGCCGGCTGGCCGGATCTGTCGGCCATTGATCGCCGCAGCCTGCTGTTCACCCTGCTGCTGCTGGGCGGTGGGGTGCTGGTCTGGCTGAACGGCGAACCCCGCAGCCGCATCAGTCAGCTGGGAGGTGCGATCGGGCTGGGGCTCTGGCTGCTGCTGCAGGTGATTCCCGGGTTGAACTCCCTGCTCCTGCTCAGGCCGCTGCAGGAGTTCACCCCATGGGTGCTGTTGGTGGCCCTGGTGTTCCTGCTCGGCCGTGGTGCCGTCCCAAGGGGGCAGGGGATCAGGCGACGACGCCCTTGAGCGGAAAGCCCTCATCGCCCCAGCGGCTGAGGCCGCCGCGCAGGTTGGCCACCTGGCTGTGGCC
>CAZWFG010000238.1:0-2728 GCA_964632245.1 uncultured Synechococcus sp.
GGGGGGTGGCGTGGGGGTCAGCTCCACTCAAGGGCGCCCTTGCGCCAGGCATAGGCGAGGGCCACCACCAGGATCGCGATGAACACGAGCGCTTCGATGAAGGCCAGCAGCCCCAGGCGATGGAAGGCCACGGCCCAGGGGTAGAGGAACACGGTCTCGACATCGAAGATGACGAAGACCAGAGCGAACATGTAGTAGCGGATGTTGAACTGAATCCAGGCCCCACCCACCGGCTCCATGCCGGATTCATAGGTGAGGCGACGCTCACCGCGGCGGGACCGGGGGGCCAGCAGACCATTGGTCACCAGGGCCAGCACGGGCACGGCGGCGGCAATGAGCAGAAAGCCCAGAAAGGCGTCGTAGCCAGGCAGGACGAACATCTGCGGAGTCGGACCGGCGGTCGTTCGGCCCAGTCTGGCACCGACAGCCGACGACCTGGGGCATGGAGGCCTGGATAGAGTTCCAGCGCCAACAAGGGAACCGATGGACAGCGACCAGGGGCAGCTCCCCACCGCCGGCGAAGAACCCACCGGCGATGTCCCGGGCGAAGCTCAGGACGATCCGTCGGACCACCGCTGGGAATGCCGCAGCTGCGGCTTCGTCTATGACCCGGCCGAAGGCATCCGCAAGCTGGCCGTTGAGGCGGGGACCCCCTTCCTGGAGCTTGATCCCAGCCGCTTCCGCTGCCCCGTGTGCCGCAGCCCCGTCGAGGCCTTCCGCGACATCGGTCCCCGCAACCGCGCCAGCGGATTCGAGGAGAATCTCAAGTACGGACTCGGGGTGAACAGCCTCACCCCCGGTCAGAAGAACGTCCTCATCTTCGGCAGTCTCGCCCTGGCGTTCGCCTTCTTCCTGTCCCTTTACTCCCTGCGCTGATGCCTGCGCCCCTGTCCATCCGTCCCCTGCGGTCCCTCCGAGCCGTGGCCTGCCTGCTGTTGATTCTGGTCCTGACCACGGGCTGCGTGACCACTGGTCTGCCCGTGGCCAGCACCAGCCCCTGGCAACTCCAGACCCTCGACACCGCCGGCAACCCCCTGGACGTGGCCTTCAGTGATGAGCGCCATGGCTTCCTGGTGGGCAGCAACCGTCTGGTGCTGGAGACCGAAGACGGAGGCGCCACCTGGGAAACCCGGCAGCTGGAGCTGCCCAGCGACGAGAACTTCCGGCTGATCAGCATCGACTTCCGGGGCGACGAGGGCTGGATCGCCGGCCAGCCCGGCCTGCTGCTGCACAGCGACGATGCCGGCCAGAGCTGGACCCGCCTGCTGCTCGACACGAAGCTTCCGGGCGATCCCTACCTGATCACCGCCACCGGCGGGCAGCAGGCCGAACTGGCCACCAATGTCGGCGCCATCTACGCCACCCGCGATGCCGGCCGCAGCTGGCAGGCGCTGGTGAGCGACGCCGCGGGATCGGTGCGTGATCTGCGCCGCAGCGAAGACGGTCGCTACGTGAGCGTGTCGAGCCTTGGCAACTTCTTCTCGACCTGGTCGCCCGGCGAGCCGGTCTGGCAGGTGCACCAGCGGGTGAGCAGCCAGCGGCTGCAGTCGATGGGCTTCCAGCCCGACGGCCGGCTGTGGATGGTGACCCGGGGTGCGCAGCTGCGCTTCAACCCCGATGCGGCGGATGTGGAGGCCTGGAGCAAGCCGATCATCCCGATCACCAATGGCTTCGGCTACCTCGACATGGCCTGGGCCCCGAACGGGGATCTGTGGACCGGGGGCGGCAGCGGCACCCTGCTCGTGAGCCATGACGGAGGCGACAGCTGGCAACGGGATCCCGAGGGGGCAGCCAGCCCCACCAACTTCACCCGCCTGATCTTCCCGGGCGGCGGCAAGGGGTTCGCCCTCGGGGAACGGGGTTCACTGCTGCGCTGGGTCGGCTGAGGCCACACACGCTCTGTAACCTTTGGCGCGGCTCCCACGGACCACCCCTTAGGATCACTGGGCTGAAAAGGGAGGTGAGATGGCCGCCGGTTCCACCGGGGAACGTCCGTTCTTCGAGATCATCACAAGCATCCGCTACTGGGTCATCCATGCCGTGACCCTGCCGGCGATCTTTCTGGCTGGCTTCCTGTTCGTGAGCACAGGACTTGCCTACGACGCCTTCGGCACGCCTCGGCCCGATGCCTACTTCCAGGCCGGCGAGCAGAAGGCCCCGGTCGTGAGCCAGCGCTATGACGGCAAATCCTCCCTGGATCTCCGTCTCCAGAACTGACCTCCCACCATGACCTCCTCTTCCCCCTCGACGCCCCGCAGCTACCCGATCTTCACGGTGCGCTGGGCTGCCCTCCACGCCCTCGGCATCCCCACGGTGTTCTTCCTGGGTGCCCTGGCGGCCATGCAATTCATCCGTCGCTGAATCACGCCATGCAGCGCAATCCCAACCCCAACAACCTGCCGGTTGAACTGAACCGCACCAGCCTGTACCTCGGTCTGCTGATTGTGTTCGTGACCGGCGTGCTGTTCTCCAGCTACTTCTTCAACTGAGATCAGAGCGATGAGCGGAAAGAAATCAGCCCTTCCCGACGGTCGCATCCCCGACCGTCTTCCTGATGGCCGTCCTGCTGTGCCTTGGCGCAGCCGCTGGACGGAAGGGGTGTTGCCCCTGTGGCTCGTGGCCACTGCCGGCGGCATCGCCGTGATCTTCGTGGTGGGCCTGTTCTTCTACGGAGCCTATGTGGGCGTCGGTTCCGCCTGACGCGGATCGACTGATCAGATCCACATCA
>CAZWFG010000239.1:0-2721 GCA_964632245.1 uncultured Synechococcus sp.
CGGCCCGCCTGGGTCCTGGGGCCATCGGCGCCATGACGACAGCGGTGTATCTGTGCTTCAAGCATCGGGCCGATCAGCTGGTGGCCCTGCTGGCCCTGGGGCTGTTGCTGCCCCTGCTGCTGCTGTTGGCTCTGCTGGTGCGCTGGCGGCTGGGGGCACCGGTGCTGTTTGTGCAGGAGCGCAGCGGCCTCCATGGCCGTCCCTTCCGACTGGTCAAGTTCCGCAGCCTGCTGCCGCCGGGTCCAGGACGCTGCAGCGATGCCGAGCGGCTGACGCCGTTCGGACGCCGCCTGCGGGCCAGTTCCCTCGATGAGCTGCCGCAGCTGCTGAATGTGCTGCGGGGCGAGATGAGCCTGGTGGGCCCCCGCCCCCTGCCCCCGGCCTACCTGCCCCTCTACAGCGCCCGCCAGGCCCGGCGGCTGCAGCGGCGCCCGGGTCTCACGGGCTGGGCCCAGGTCACGGGGCGCAACACCCTCAGCTGGCGCCGGCGTTTCGCCTGCGACGTCTGGTACGTGCGGCACTGCTCGCTGGCGCTGGACCTGCTGATCCTGGCGCGCACCCCAGGGGTGGTGCTCGCTCGCCGGGGCATCAGCGCCCCGGACCAGGCCACCATGGCCCCCTTCACCGGAAGGGCCTGATGGCCGACCCGCCCGAGCTGCTGCTCGTGAACCAGACGGTGGGCCCCCTGTTCGCCGATGTGGTGGCGGCCGCCGCCCGCCGTGGAGCCGTCACCCTGATGGCCGGCGGCCGGTTGCCGTCGTCGTTGCGGTCGTCGTTGCCGGTGCTGCGCTGGCAGCGTGGCCCCGCCTACCGGCGCACATCGGTCCCCATGCGCCTGCTCACCTGGGGGGCGTTCTGCCTCTGGCTGGCCTGGCGGCTGTGGCGCGACCCGGGCGGCGGACCGTTGCTGGTGGTGAGCAACCCTCCTCTGGCCCCGCTGCTGGCCCCCCTGGCCCGCCGCCCCTACAGCCTGCTGCTCTACGACCTCTACCCGCAGGTGCTGGCAGGTCTGGGGCCGGGCCCGCGCCTGGCGCTCGCGCCGCTCATCGCCGTCTGGGGCTGGCTGAACCGACGGGTCTACGGCCGCGCCGAACGGATCATCACCCTCAGCGAGCCCATGGCCCGGGCCCTCAGGCCCTGTTTCGCCACGGAGGCCGCCTGGGCCCAGGCGGTGCGGGTGGTGCCGCCCTGGGGGGCGCCGCTGCCGCCGGCGGCAGCGGAAGCCGTGGCGGCCTTCCGGTGCCGCCATGGCACGGCGGGGGCGCTGTTGCTCGTCTATGCCGGCAACCTGGGCTTCGGCCATCCCCTCGAGCCGCTGCTGGAGGCCCTGGCGCTGCTGCCGCCGCCCGGTGCCCGGTTGCTGGTGGTGGGTGAGGGGGGCTGTCGACCGCAGCTGCAGCGGCTGGTGCACCGCCGGGGCCTGCAGGGGCAGGTCCACTTCCTTGCCCCCCTGCCCGCCGAAGGGCTGGCCGTGGCCCTGGCGGCCGCCGACCTGGCCGTGGTGGCCCTGGCGGGGGCCCTGGCTGCGGCGTCGCTGCCCAGCAAGGCCTTCACCGCCCTGGCGGCCGGATGTCCGCTGCTGGCCATCGCCCCTGAGGCATCGGCCCTGGCCGACCTGGTGCAGCGCCACGGCTGTGGCCTGCTGCTGCCCCCTGGCCCCGGTGCACCCCAGCGGTCGGCGGCGGCGCTGGCGGCCCTGGCGCGGGATCCGCAGCAGCGCCGGCGGTTGGCCCGGGGAGCACGGCAGGCTGCTCTGCGCCACAGTCCTGACCGCGCCGATGATCTGATCCGCCTGTGGCTGTCATGACCATGGCCCTGGGGAACCGCCGCCCCTACCGCCGCCGCGATGATCTGCGGCGGGTGGCCTGGGCCCTGCTGCGGCCGTTCTGGCGCTGCAGTCCCCGGCCCTGCTGGTTCTGGCGCAATCTGCTGCTGCGCGGCTTCGGGGCCCGGGTGGGCCGCCAGGTGCGGATCTATCCGGGCGCCCGCATCCATCAGCCCTGGAATCTGGCGCTGGGCGATGGTTGCGTCGTGGCCCGCGCTGTCACCCTCTATGCCCTTGGCCCCATCCGCCTGGGCCGTGGGGTGGTGCTGTCCCAGGGCTGCCATCTCTGTGCCGGCAGCCATGACCACCACGATCCGGCGTTCCCCCTGCTGCGTCCGCCGATCCACATCGCGGATGGGGTGTGGGTCGCGGCCGAGGCCTTCATCGGTCCGGGGGTGACCATCGGTGACCGGGCGGTGGTCGGGGCCCGGGCGGTGGTGATGCGCGACGTGGAGGCCGGCCTGGTGGTGGCCGGCAACCCGGCCCGTCCGGTGGGGTGCCGCTGACATGACGACCCCCCCCAGCGGGCCGTTCTGGCCCCATTACGACGAGGAACAACTGGCCGCCGTGGCCGCGGTGCTGGCCTCGGGCCGCGTCAACCACTGGACCGGCGAAGAGGGACGGGCCTTCGAACAAGAGTTCGCCGCCTGGTGCGGGGTGCCCCATGCCCTCACCATCGCCAACGGCACCCTGGCCCTGGCGGCGGCCTACCGGGCCCTGGGCTTGCGGCCCGGGGATGAGCTGATCACCACGCCCCGCAGTTTCGTGGCGACCGCCAGCGCCGCCGTGCTGCTGGGGGTGAAGCCGATTTTCGCCGATGTCGACCCCGACAGCCAGTGCCTCACCGCCGCCACGGTCGCCCCCCTGATCGGCCCCCGCACCCGCGCGATCGCCGT
>CAZWFG010000240.1:0-2715 GCA_964632245.1 uncultured Synechococcus sp.
CATCGTCACCAACCGGGCCGCCAGGGCCCTGGCGGCCTATGAGGGCCGCCCTGAGGTCAGTGAGGACGACGTCGCGCGCGTGGCAGCCTGCTGCCTGCGGCACCGCCTGCGCAAGGACCCCCTCGAGGCGGTGGATTCGGGCGATCGGGTGATCAAGGCGTTCTGCCAGGTGTTCGGCGGCAATCCCGCCGACCGTGAGGCGTTCCAGCTGGCCGTCGCCGCATGAGTCCGACGGCCGGACGGCGGATCCTGCTGACCGGTGCCAGCTCGGGGATCGGCCGGGCGGCGGCGGGGCTGTTGCAGGCGGCGGGCCATCGGGTGCTGCTGCCCTGCCGGAACGACGCAACGGCCCTGGCCCTGGCCGGGTCGCTGGGCCTTGACCCCAGCCAGGCACCGGTGGCGGACCTGGCCGATCTGGAGGCCGTGCAGCGCCTGGTGCAGGCGCTGCAGGCACGCCAGGAGCCCATCGACAGCCTGGTGCTCAACGCCGGCCTGCAGTACGTGGGCGCCCGCGAACCGCGCTGGTCGGTGCAGGGCTTCGAGCTCACCCTGGCAGTCAACCAGCTGGCCCACCAGTGCCTGCTGCAGGGGCTGGTGCCGCTGCTCGTGCGGGGCCGCCAGCCTCGGGTGGTGATCACCGCCTCCGAGGTCCATGACCCCACGACCCCCGGGGGCCGGGTGGGAGCGGCGGCGGGCCTGGGCGACCTGGGGGGCCTGGAGGCTGGCGCCGGTGCGCCGATGGTGGATGGCAGCGCCCCTTTCAATGCCGAGAAGGCCTACAAGGACAGCAAGCTGGCCAACCTGCTGCTGGCCCGGGAACTGAGCCGGCAGCTGCAGGCCGCGGGCACGCCGATGCCGGTGATCGCCTGGAGCCCCGGCCTCGTCATCCCCCGCAGACCAGGGGGCTTCTTTCGTCACAGCCGTGGGCACAATCCCGTCGGCCAGGCCCTCTTCGCCCTGGTGGCCAGGGATCTGCTGCGGGTCACCGCCAGCCCGGAGCAGGCCGGGGCCCTGCTGGCCGGCCTCACCACCGACCCTGGCCACGACACCCCTGGGTTCGCCTACTGGAGCCAGCGGGTGCTGGGGCCGGGACGCCTGCGGTTCGCGCCGGCGGAACCCAGCCAGGAGGCCCGGGATGGCGGCCTCGCCGAGCGCCTCTGGACGCTCTGCGACCGGCTGATCGCCGCGTCAGCTGAACCAGCAGATCACGCCGCTCACGAGACCGGCCAGCAGCACGGCGGCCGGCCAGGAATCGTCTGACAGGTCCAGACGCTGCAGCACCTGCCGCCGCAGGTCATCGTCCTCGATCTCGAGGGCCCTGTAGTAACGGCGGCAGCCCCAGAGCATCAGCACAAAGGACAGGAGGGTCAGCGAATAGGCGACCACGTACAACTCATCAATGAAGCTGAGGTAGGGCAGAGGCGGCAGTTCACTGCTGTACGACTGCTGCAGAAACACCAGGGTGAGCAACACCGTGACGGGCATCGTGAGCCGCACCTCCCACTGGGCGGGATCCATCTTGGTGGCCCCCACCACCATCGCCATCACCACCATCAACGGCACCAGCAACTTCCAGAACGACGACCAGACGGAAGTGCCATAGATCACATCAAAAACCAGTTGACTGTAGTCACTTTCACCGTTTCCAAAGCCGAAGTCGGTGGCGTAGTGATGGCGGTATTCAGCCAGATTCCAGCCCTGGTTCATCCAGCCGGTGTTCACGCCGATGAACTGGCCGACACCGCTTCCCTGCAGATCGGGAACAAGACGAAAAGCATGATAATCAAGCAGGATGTCATCGGCCTCCAGCAGCAGGGGAAGGCTGAGTCGGGTGAACGGGTGCCGTCGAAAGTCCGTGCGGTCGATATAGAAGATTCCCTTGTAGGCAACGATCTGGTAGTAGCTGCCATCATCACGACGGATCGGGGTGTCGGCACCGATCGGCTGAAACACGGCATCGGCCGACTGGGGAATATCCAACAGGTTGACCGGCGTGATCACCTGCCAGAGCTTGAGGTCATGCTCCTGCAGATAGCGCTGTACAGGTTCATCCCAGTGGAACCACACATAACCGGTGCTGGAAAAAGACGGCACCCGCAGATCAATGGCCGTGATGTTCATCGCGTAGACCCCGGCCGCCACCTGCAGCACCCCCGGCCCGGGCGGATCACCCCCCGTCGGTCGGCCGCGGCGCAGCACGGCGGGATCGCGCTGCAGCAGAGAATCGGGGCGTTCCGCCCGGGCCAGCTCCAGCCGATGGGGCGTGGCGGTCAGATGGAGGCTGTCACGGGTCGGCTGCGGCTCGGTCTGGACCGACAGCACCGCCAGCAGCATCAGCAGGGCGGTGAGCAGGGCGAGCAGCAGGGCCGCCAGGTTCCATGGTTTCTGCCGCAGGAGCGGTGGGCGGCGCAGCATCGGTCCAGGGCAGCATCCCAGGATGGACAGCGGCAACGACAACTGCCAAGGCGGAACCCATACTTGGGGGGCCGGGTGGATGATCAGCATGTCGACGCTTCCCACCCCGGAGGCTCTGCGGCGTCAGCGGCTCGGGCTGCTTGACCTTGTGGTCATCCTGGGGGTGTTGCTTCTGCTCGGATGGATCGGCCGGGTGGGCACCGAAGCCCTCGTTCAGTTCCGCCCACCCGAGATCACGCCGTCCATCAGCCTCGATCCGAGGCAGCTGCCTGATTACGCCAGTCGCTCCATGCTGCGCAT
>CAZWFG010000241.1:0-2667 GCA_964632245.1 uncultured Synechococcus sp.
CTCCCCCTCCTGGTACGTGGAAGCCCTGAACTACATCAAGGCCAACCACGGCATCAGTGGCGACTCCGGCGTCATCGCCAACAACTACATCGACTACGCCATCAACGCCCTCGTCTGAGGTCGTCGGCCAGTCGGCCATCCCACCGACCGGTGCAGCGCTGCTGCGCCGGTTTTTTTTCATGGTGAGTGTCCACTTCTCGGTCGGTGCCCCTTCTGGGTCAGTGCAGCCTTCTGGGTCAGTGCAGCCTTCTGATCACCTGGATCGGAAGGTGTCGGCGCTGATGCATACCATGGGTGCCACCGATCCCCGCCCCAGGCACAACCAGTCCCCCAGCTCCCGCAGCAAAGCCAGACAGTCTTCCGTGCGGCCCTCCCGGGCTAGGCGGTCCATCTGGGGCTTCAGATCATCGAGCGTGAGATGCACCGCCAGACAGAGCAGCTGCTCCCGATCAAGGCCGGAGGGGTTGGTGGCCATGGAGCGGCCAGGGTCGCTGGTTCGATGTTAACCATCTCTTAGTGCTCACGGCAGCGTCTCCGTCCATGGATTCCCCCTCCGCCCCCGGCACCCCGATCAGCGAAGCCGAAGCCCTGCGCCGGCTGCGCCAGCAGGACGACGCCAGCCAGCGCTACTACGCAGCCTGGTGGCTCGGCCGCATGCGCAGCAGCCATCCAGACACCGTGCCACTGCTGCTGGAGGCCCTCACGGATGCCCTCACCGCCGGCGACGGCGACCTCGATCGGCTGTTCGTGGCTCGCAACGCCACCCGGGCCCTGGGCAAGCTGCGGGCCGGCGAGGCCCTCCCGGCCCTGCTGCGGGCCCTGGACCATGGGGACCACGGCCTGCGGGAATCGGCCGCCCGTTCCCTGGGGGAACTGGGGGATCCGGCCGCACTGCCGCAGCTGATGGCCCGCCTGGAACGGCCGGGGGCCGCCGACCCGGATGGGGGCGGCCTGCGGCTGCAGGAACCCTGCGAAGCGCTGATCGAGGCCCTGGGGGAACTGGGGGCCCACCGGGCGGATGCGGCCCTGGTGGCCCTGCTGCAGACTTTCCAGCAGCACCCCCGCCCCGTGATCCGCAGCGCCAGCGCCCGGGCCCTGCTGCAGATCACCGGTGACGACCGCTGGGCAGCGCCGATGCTCGAACTGCTGCGCTCCGGCCAGCTGCAGGTGCGCCGTGCGGCACTGATGGACCTGGGGGCCTGTGGCTGGCGACCGGCCGCCGAGGCCCTCGCGGGCTGTCTGGCCGAGAACAGCCTCAAGCTGATCGCCCTGCGCGGGCTGGTGGAACGGCCCCTGGGCCATGATCCAGCCCAGTCGATTGATCTCGGGCCGGAGGAACGCCGGCTGCTCACGCTCATGGATGCGTTGCTGTGACTCCAGACCTCTCCCTGTCGCCCACCGTCAACGAACACCTGCGGGCGGTGGCCGAAGCCGCCTCGAGCGAAAGCCTGCTGGCCGCCACCCGGGCCCTGGTGGCCCTCTGCCCGTCCCTGCCGGCCCACTCCGACGATCAGCAGGCGGTGATCCGCGGTCTGATGGACCTGCTGGCCACCAACAATCCCGGCGCCGCCGTTGCGGCCGTTGATGGACTGATCGCCTGCGGTGCGGCGGCGGTCGAACCGCTCCTGCACAATCTCGATGCGCACAACTACGGCGCCAGGGCCTGGGCGGTGCGTGCCCTGGCCAGCATCGGTGATCCGCGCGGCCTGCCGGTGCTGGAGAAAGCAGCCGGTGAGGACATCGGACCGAGTGTGCGGCG
This sequence comes from uncultured Synechococcus sp., assembly GCA_964632245.1. Classification (GTDB taxonomy): domain Bacteria; phylum Cyanobacteriota; class Cyanobacteriia; order PCC-6307; family Cyanobiaceae; genus CAIQIA01. Next base: position 1,760 of record CAZWFG010000241.1, read on the forward strand.
AGCGGCCGCCAGAGGGTTGGGCAATCTGGATCTGGGGGCCCTCGAGGCCGGCCAGCGCCTGCGGGTGCAGGAGCGCTGTCTGCGGGCCCTGGAGGCCAGCTGCTGCGACGGTGAATGGGTGGTGCGTTACGCCGCTGTGGTCGGGATGGAGATGTTTCTCGCCCATGCCCCGGCCGACCTGGCGGAACGGGGGATCACCAGCCTCGATCGGCTGCAGTCATCCGACGGGGAGGAGGTGGCGGTGGTGCGGCTGCGGGCCCGCCAGGCCCTCGAGCCCCGGGGCGTTCGCCCGACGGAGGGCTCCACACCATGACCCACAGGATTCTGTTCGTGTGCCTGGGCAACATCTGCCGCTCCCCCGCCGCCGAAGGGGTATTCCTGCGGCTGATTGAGATGGATGGCCTCTGCGACCAGTTCAGTGTCGACTCGGCCGGCACGGGGGCCTGGCACGCGGGTGAACGGGCTGATCCCCGCATGCGCTCCGCCGCCGCGGCGCGGGGCATCGAGCTGCGGAGCACAGCCAGGCAACTCACGGCAAGGGATCTGGAGTGGTTCGACCTGATCCTGACGATGGATGACGACAACCTCGAGCAGACGCGGCGACTGGATCCCACGGGGCTCTTCCATGACCGGATCAAACCCTTGGCCTCCTACTGCCGTCGGCATCGGGTGAGGGAGATTCCGGATCCCTACGAGGGCGGCCGCGACCGTTTCGAACACGTGCTCGACCTGCTCGAGGACGCCTGCCACGAGTTGCTCATCCGGCTGCCGACGGATCCCCGGCGCTGACCATGGCCTCCACGGGGACCCGTTCCCGGAACAGGTCAACGATGCGATCGACCACGGCTTCGATTCCGAGCCCGTCGCTCACCAGCTCAACGGCAGCCTCGGCACGGCAGAGGGGAGCC
>CAZWFG010000242.1:0-2645 GCA_964632245.1 uncultured Synechococcus sp.
ATCAGGCCGGGGGGTCCGCCTACGATCGAGAGGCTTCTGCCCCCCACTGGTCGATGCGGATCTTGGTGATCCACGGTCCCAACCTCAACCTGCTCGGCAGCCGCGAACCGGGCCTGTACGGCAGCGCCACCCTGGCCGAGATCGACCGCTCGCTCCAGGAGCGGGCGGGCCTGCTGATGGCCAGCCTCACCAGCTTCCAGAGCAACCACGAGGGGGCCCTGGTCGATCGCATCCAGGCCGCCCGCGACGAGGCCGACGGGGTCCTGATCAATGCCGCCGCCTACACCCACACCTCGGTGGCCCTGCGGGATGCCCTGCTGGCGGTGGCCCTGCCCTACGTCGAGGTTCACCTCAGCAACGTGCATGCCCGGGAGGCCTTCCGCCACACCTCCCTGCTGGCCGACCGGGCCGTGGGGGTGATCGGTGGCTTCGGGCCCCTCAGCTATGGCCTGGCCCTCGAAGGCCTGGTGGCCCACCTGCGCCAGCGGCGGCCATGACGGCGGCCGTCGCCATCCGCTGGCTGGCGTCGACCACCAGCGAGGCCTGGCTGCAGCAGGCCCTTGACCATCCGCACGAGCTGCTGGTCGACCATGCCCACTGCGAGCGCAAAGCGGCGGGGGCGGCCCTGCAGCTGCTGTTCCGCTATCCCTCCGCCGAAGACCTGGCCCTGGTGCTGGCGCCGCTGATCCGCGAGGAGATGGAGCACTTCGAGCGGGTGGTGGCGCTGCTGCAACGGCGGGGTGTTCCCCTGCGGCCCCTGCCGGCCCCCCCCTATGGCGCCCGCCTGGCGGCGGAGGTGCGCCGCCAGGAGCCCCAGCGGCAGCTCGACAGTTTCCTGGTGGCCGGCCTGATCGAGGCCCGCAGCCATGAGCGGCTGGGGCTGCTGGCCCGCCACTGCCCCGACCCCGAGCTGCGCCAGCTGTGGGGTGAACTGCTGGCCAGCGAAGCTCGCCATTTCGGCGTGTACTGGCTGCTGGCCGAGGCCCGCTGGCCGCGGGCGCAGCTCAGCGAACGGCTCGAACAGCTCGCCGCCGTGGAGGCTGCGGTGCTGGCCGAGCTCTGGCCCCAGCCCCGCATGCATAGCTGATCGATGCTGCCGCCCCTCTTCGCCCAGCTGCCGCCACCCGCGACCGAGGCCGCTGCCGGGCTGGTGCTGCCGGCCGGCCGCTATGCCGCTCTGGTCGGCGAGCCCCCTGCCCCCGGCAGCCGCGGGGAGGCCGATGACCTGGCCATCCTGCGCTGGCTGCAGCTCAGCCGCACCGGCGAGGCGGCCAGCCGCACCTGGAGTTTCCTGAGCCGCAGCCTCAGCCGCTTCGATGCCGCCGTCGGTGCCGACCTCAACCGCACCGCCCCCACATTGACGGCCGGTCTGCCGTCGTTTCTGCGGGTCATCACCACGGTCAAGGATGAGCTCAAGACCACCCACGCCCGCCCCCGCCCGTTCCTGGCCCAAGCCGACCTCAGGCCCTGCCTGCCGCTGGAGGATTCGCCGGCCTACCCCAGCGGCCATGCTCTCTGGTACGCCGCCGCCGGACAGCTGCTGGCCGACCTGCTGCCCGAACGCCGCGAGCGCCTGCTGGAGGTGGGACGCCAGGGGGGCTTCGCCCGGGTCACCTGCGGGGTGCATTACCCCAGCGATGTGCTGGCCAGCCAGCGGCTGGCCGCGGCCATGGCCGCCGATGTGATCGCCTCACCGCAGTGGCGGGCCTTTCGTGAGCGTGTCCGCAACGAGGGCGTGCGGCTGCAGCAGCTGCCGGCCCGCGAGCTGCCCGCCCTCGACTGAGGATCAGTCCGGTGAGGGTCAGTCCGGCAGCAACGGAAACCGTCCGGCGATCGGATCGCCGGTGAACCGGGCCACCCAGCCCTCGGGATGGTCGAAGAAGCGGATTGCGGTGAACTGCGGTGCCGCGCCCATGTCGAACCAGTGGCGGGTGCCGGCCGGCACGCTGATCCAGTCCCCCGCTTCGCACAGCACCTGCAGCACCTCGCCATCGATGTGGAGGCAGAACAGGCCCCGCCCTTCGACGAAGAACCGCACTTCGTCCTCCCCGTGGGTGTGTTCCGCTAGGAACTTCTGCCGCAGCTCCCGCCGGTCGGGATGGTCGGGGGTCATGCGGATGGCATCGACCGTCGGGTAGCAGCCCCGGCTCTGCACGGTGGCGATCTCTTCGGCGTAGGCCGCCAGCACCGTCGCTGGGTCGGCTGCGGCCGCCAGGGCCACCCGGGCGGGCCAACGCTCGAAGCCGATGCCCCGCTCGGCCAGCTCGGCGGCGATCTGGCTGGCATCGTGGCTGGTCAGGCCGGGCTGGGGAGGGGCCCCGGCAGCAGCGCTGAAGATCTGCAGCTGACTCACGGGCACACCCGCAGGCAGACCCCAGCCTAGAAAGCCCCGTGGTGATGGAGGGCCTGTGTCGGCACTGACGCTGGTGGGGGTGGGGCCGGGGGATCCGCGGCTGCTGACCGTGGCGGCGGTGGACGCCATCGCCGCGGCCTCTGTGGTGGCCTATCCGGTGGCGGTGGCCGGTGGGGATGGCATCGCCGCCCGCATCGCCGCCCCCTGGATCCGGCCGGACCAGCGGCGGTTGCCCCTGGTGCTGCCGATGGTGGCCGAGGCCGATCCGCGGCGGCAGGCCTGGCATCGGGCC
>CAZWFG010000243.1:0-2639 GCA_964632245.1 uncultured Synechococcus sp.
CTGGGAGCATGACGTGCAGGTGATGGTTGAGGGCCCGGGCCACGTGCCGATGGATCAGATCGAGTTCAACGTGCGCAAGCAGATGGAGGAATGCTCGGAGGCCCCCTTCTATGTGCTGGGACCGCTGGTCACCGACATTGCGCCCGGCTACGACCACATCACCAGTGCCATCGGTGCAGCCCTGGCCGGCTGGCATGGCACGGCGATGCTCTGCTACGTGACCCCCAAGGAGCACCTCGGTCTGCCCAATGCCAACGATGTGCGCGAAGGTCTGATCGCCTACAAGATCGCGGCCCATGCCGCCGACATCGCCCGCCATCGCCCCGGGGCCAGGGATCGTGACGATGAACTGAGCCGTGCGCGCTACGCCTTCGACTGGAACCGCCAGTTCGAACTGTCCCTCGACCCGGAGCGGGCCCGGGAATACCACGACGAAACCCTGCCTGCCGACATCTACAAGCAGGCCGAGTTCTGCTCGATGTGCGGTCCGAAGCACTGCCCGATGCAGACCAAGATCACCGACAAGGATCTCGAAGGTCTGGAGCAGGTGCTGGAACGCCAGAAAGCCGGGGAGACCGCAGCGGTCTGATCTTCGATCCTGACCTTCAACCCAGCAGAAAGGCCCCACCTTGCGGTGGGGCCTGCAGGCCGGTCGGGACATCGACCGGTGATCAAATCCTGTTGACTCAGCCGGCGAGCAGGGCGTTGGCCTTGGCCACCACGTTGTCAACGGTGAAGCCGAACTTCTCCATGCAGGTGCCGCCAGGAGCCGAGGCGCCGAAGCGATCCATCGTCACGGTGGCGCCGTCGAGGCCAACAAAACGATGCCAGCCGAAGGATTCGGCGGCCTCCACCACCAGACGACGGCGAATCGCCGACGGCAGCACCTCCTCCTGGTAGCTGGCCGGCTGTTCGAGGAACAGTTCGACGCACGGCATGCTCACCACCCGCACCCGGCGACCGGCAGCGGTCAGCTGGCGGGCCGCCTGCACACAGAGATCAAGCTCGGTGCCAGTGCCGATGAGAATCAGCTCGGGGGTGCCGTCACTGTCCTCAAGGACGTAGCCACCGAGAGCGACCTTGTCGATGGAGGAATTGGCCTGGTTGGCCATCGCCTGGCGGCTCAGGGCCAGCACCGAAGGACGGTGGCGGTTGCCCACGGCCACCTTGTAGGCACCGCTGGTTTCATTGCCGTCACCGGGACGGAAGACCAGCATGTTGGGCATCGCCCGCAGCGAGGGGATCGTTTCAATCGGCTGGTGGGTGGGACCGTCTTCGCCGACACCGATGGAGTCGTGGGTGAGCACGTAGATGACGCCCAGTTCACTGAGGGCGCTGAGGCGCATGGAGCCGCGCATGTAGTCGGCGAAGACCAGGAAGGTGCCGCCGTAGGGCACCAGACCGCTGCCGTGATAGGCGAGACCGTTGAGGATGGCGGCCATGGCGTGTTCCCGCACGCCGAAGTGGAGGTAGCGGTTGGCTTCGGCCCCCTTCTGGAATCCCTTCTCCCCCTTGATGTCGGTGAGGTTGGAGTGGGTGAGGTCAGCCGAACCGCCGATCAGCTCGGGCAGATGGGGAGCAATGGCATTAAGGCAGTTCTGGGAGTGCTGGCGGGTGGCCAGACCCTTGTCATCGGCGGTGTAGCTGGGTAGGTCACGGTCCCATCCCTCCGGCAGCTCACCACGCAGCATCCGCTCGAACAAGGCCGCCTCAGCGGGGAACTGGCTGCGGTACTCGGCCAGGATGGCGTTCCAGGCGGTCTCCTGGGCGGCACCGCGCTCGAGGGCCTGACGCCAGTGGTCGTAGGCCTCCTGGGGCACCTCAAAGGGGCCGTAGTCCCAACCCAGGGCCTGACGGGTGAGCTGAGCCTCCTCCTCGCCGAGGGGGGCCCCATGCACGCCGGCGGTGTTGCTCTTGTTGGGGGAGCCGTAGCCGATGGTGGTGGTCACCTTGATCAGCGAGGGACGATCGGTGACCGCCTTGGCCGCTTCGATGGCCTGGACGATGGCGGCCACGTCGCTGTTGCCATCGGCCACATGCTGCACATGCCAGCCGTAGGCCTCGTATCGCTTGAGCACGTCCTCGGTGAACGACACGGACGTGTCACCGTCGATGGTGATGTGGTTGTCGTCGTACAGGGCGATCAGCTTGCCCAGACCCAGGTGACCCGCCAGGGAACAGGCCTCGGAGGCGATGCCTTCCTGGTTGCAGCCATCACCCATGATCACGTAGGTGTAGTGATCGACCAGGGTGCAGCCGGGACGGTTGAACTTGGCCGCCAGATGGGCCTCGGCAATCGCCAGACCGACGGCGTTGGCAATGCCGGCCCCCAGGGGTCCGGTGGTGACCTCAACACCGGCGGTCTCGAAGGTCTCGGGGTGGCCGGGGGTGCGCGATCCCCACTGACGGAACTGCTTGATGTCCTCGAGGCTCACCGAGTCGTAGCCGGTCAGGTGCAGCAGGGCGTAGAGCAGCATGCAGCCGTGACCCGCGGACAGCACAAAGCGGTCGCGGTTGAACCACTTCGGGTTGCTGGGGTTGTGCCTGAGCACCTTGTCCCAGAGGGCATAGGCCATGGGGGCACAGCCCATCGGCAGACCGGGGTGGCCGCTCTTGGACTTGTTGACGGCATCCACGGC
>CAZWFG010000244.1:0-2630 GCA_964632245.1 uncultured Synechococcus sp.
CGGAGCCGCGCACCGTTGGTGTGGCGTCGTCACTGGTGCCACCGGAGGGGACACTGCCGGTCACCGGGCCGGCGTCATCAACCACATCGGTGATGGCCACGGTCGTGGTCGGGGCCACCGTGTCGAGCACGAAGCTGCGTGCGGGCGACAGGGGCCCGCGGTTGCCGGCCTGATCACGCACCGCCACGGCCACAGTGACGGTGCTGCCGGCCGTGGGTGCGAGGTTGAGCATCAGGCTCCAGCCCATCCGGTCGGGGTCGGGCACCCCCAGCCCCAGCAGGCTGCTGCCCTGCAGCACCACCACCTGCTCGTCGATCGCCAGGGGGGCCGAGAGGCGGCCGCGCAGCAGGGGCCGCGGATCGCCGGTGGTGCCCACGGGCACCTGGTCGAGGCTCGCGGTGGTGGTGGGGGCCGTGCGGTCGAGCTGCACCGTCAGCCCTGGCGACGGCGCCGACATCCAGCCGGCGGCATCCCGCTGGCGCACCTGCACGGTCTGGAGACCCTCGGCGGTGAGGCTGAAGCCGCTGCCGGCGCCAGCGGTCCAGCTGACGCCGCCGTTGACGGTCCATTCCCAGGTGGCGCCTGTCTCCAGCCCCGTGATTCGCAGCCGGGGATCGGCCGTGATCCGGTCGCTGGCACTCACGCCGCTGTCGAGCACCAGGGCCACCTGGGGCGCCAGGGGGGCGACGGTGTCGAGCCGGAAGCTCCAGCCGGCGGACAGCGGCCCCACCAGGCCGGTGGGGCCCACCAGCCGGGCCGTGAGCGTGTACGTGGTGCCGGGGGTGGGGGGCAGGGCGAGGCGGAACGACCAGGCGGAGGTGAGGGGATCGACGACGGCCTCGCCAAGCACCCGTCCACCGCTAAGAATCTGCACCCGCTCGTCGGTGGCCGCCGCGCCCTCCAGCTGCCCCTGCACCAGGGGCGTGGCATCGGGAATGACGGCACCGGCGGGCGCCGACCAGGGGGCCGGCACGCCGTCATCGACCAGCAGGGCAAGGATCAGCGGACGCACGCTCGGGGCGGTGACCATGGGCTCGGGGTGGGGCGATGGATGACGGGCACACGGTCATCCAAGGCCGGGCCCCCGGGCCGCGCACGGCCACCCAGCTGAGAGACAGCCCATAGATTGAAGAACAGGCAGCACCCGTCACCCACCGTCGCGGGGCATCGAGGGCGTGAACGACCGCAGCGACCAGCACCAGCACCCCTCGGGCAGCGCCGACCCGGCGCCGTTCTGCGAGCACTTCGACGTGATCGTCGTGGGCGGCGGCCATGCGGGCTGCGAGGCGGCCCTCACGGCCCTGCGGCTGGGGCGACGCACGGCGCTCTTCAGCCTCAACCTCGACCGCATCGCCTGGCAGCCCTGCAATCCCGCCGTGGGGGGCCCGGCCAAAAGCCAGCTGGTGCATGAGGTGGATGCCCTCGGCGGCGTCATCGGCCGGCTGGCGGACGCCACCGCCCTGCAGAAACGGGTGCTCAATGCCAGCCGCGGCCCGGCCGTCTGGGCCCTGCGGGCCCAGACCGACAAACGGGCGTACAGCCGCGCCATGCTCGCCCTGCTGCACGCCAGCGACGGGCTGGCCCTGCGCGAGGCGATGGTCACCGACCTGGTGGTGGAGGGGGACCCCGCCACGGGGGAGGCCCGGGTGGTGGGGGTGCGCACGTTCTTCGGTAGCAGCTACGGGGCCGGGGCGGTGGTGCTCACCACCGGCACCTTCCTGGGGGGCCGCATCTGGGTGGGTGACCGCTCGATGCCCGCCGGCCGGGCCGGCGAGCAGCCGGCCGAAGGCCTCACCGAAGCCCTGCAGCGGCTGGGGTTCCGCACCGAACGGCTCAAGACCGGCACCCCGGCACGGGTGGACCGGCGCACGGTGGCCCTCGATCGCCTCGAGGCCCAGCCCAGCGACGCCGCCGACCGCTTCTTCTCGTTCGACCCGCTGGCCTGGCACAGCGGCGAACAGATGGACTGCCACATCACCCGCACCACCGAAGCCACCCACCGGCTGATCCGCGACAACCTGCACCGCACCCCCATCTACGGCGGCTTCATCGACAGCCGCGGCCCCCGCTACTGCCCCTCGATCGAAGACAAGATCGTCCGTTTCGCCGACAAGCCCTCGCACCAGATCTTCCTGGAGCCCGAGGGCCGCGACACGCCGGAGCTGTACATCCAGGGCTTCTCGACGGGCCTGCCCGAATCGCTGCAGCTGGAGCTGCTGCGCACCCTGCCGGGCCTCGAGCAGTGCGTGATGCTGCGGCCGGCCTATGCCGTCGACTACGACATGCTGCCGGCCACGCAGCTGCTGCCGTCGCTGATGACCCGGCGGGTGCAGGGGCTGTTCACGGCGGGCCAGCTCAATGGCACCACCGGTTACGAGGAGGCCGCGGCCCAGGGGCTGGTGGCCGGCCTCAACGCCGCCCGCCACGTCAGCGGCGCCCCCCCCGTGCACCTGCCGCGGGAGGGGAGCTACATCGGCACGATGATCGACGATCTGGTGACCAAGGACCTGCAGGAGCCCTACCGAGTGCTCACCAGCCGCAGCGAATACCGCCTGGTGCTGCGGGGTGACAACGCTGACCGGCGGCTCACCCCCCTCGGCCGCGAACTGGGGTTGATTGATGACCGTCGC
>CAZWFG010000245.1:0-2616 GCA_964632245.1 uncultured Synechococcus sp.
GTGGCTCCAGCGGCCATCCACGATCAGGTGGGGCAGGCCGTCGGCGCCACACAGAGCCTGGCCGTAACGCTCGAAGCGGGCCTTGGCCTGCTCGGTCTTGGCGGTGGCGGCCCGCTGCTGGAAGCGTGCGCTCTCACTGCACGGGGTCAGGCCGGCCACATCGGCGTGGGCCATCGGCGCGAAGCCGAACAGGAGAAAGCCGGAAAGAAGAACGGCGAAGAGTCGTCGCATGATGGGCGGGGCCGGTCCGCGGTCACTGTGCGGACAGTAGAGGCAGCCCAGAGGTGTCATGACCACGGTTCTCGCCCTCGAAACAAGTTGTGACGAGACCGCCGCTGCCGTCGTCCGCGACGGGCGGGTCATCAGCAGTGAGGTCGCCTCGCAGGTGCAGGACCACGCCCGCTGGGGCGGGGTGGTGCCTGAACTGGCCTCCCGCCGCCACGTGGAACTGCTGCCGGTGATGGTCGAACGGGCCCTGCTGGGGGCGGGGGTCGGTCTTGCCGATCTCGATGCCGTGGCGGCCACGGTCACCCCCGGCCTGCTGGGGGCGCTGCTGGTGGGCTCGATCAGCGGGCGCACCCTGGCCCAGCTGGCGGGGGTGCCGTTCGTGGGGGTGCATCACCTGGAAGGTCATCTGGCCGCGGCCCTGGGGGGCGACGCCGCCGCCGTCGGTCCGCTGCTGGTGCTGCTGGTGTCTGGCGGCCACACCGAGCTGATCGCCCTGACGCCGCCCGATCGGTACGAACGGCTGGCGGGCACCCACGACGATGCCGCCGGCGAAGCGTTCGACAAGGTGGCCCGCCTGCTGGGCCTGGGCTACCCCGGCGGGCCGGCGGTCGAGGTGGCCGCCCGGGGGGGCGATGGCGATCGCTTCCGCTTTCCCGAGGGCCGCATCCGCCTGGCGGGGGGAGGGTTCGACCCCTGGGCCTTCAGCTTCAGCGGCCTCAAGACCGCGGTGCTGCGCGAGGTGCAGCGCCTGGAAGCCACAGGTGCGCCGCTGCCAGTGGCCGACCTGGCGGCCTCGTTCCAGCAGGCGGTCTGCAAGGTCCTGGTGGGCCGCAGCGTGCGCTGCGCCGTGGACCGCGGCCTGGCCGGCCTGGTGGTGGTGGGGGGGGTGTCGGCCAATGCCTGTCTGCGGGCCGGGCTGCAGCAGGCCTGCACCGCCGCCGGCCTGGAGCTGCGGCTGGCACCACCGGCCCTCTGCACCGACAACGCGGCCATGATCGGCCTGGCGGCCTGCCGTCGCCTGCAGGCCGGCCAGCGGTCGTCGCTTGACCTGGGGGTGGCCCCCCGGTTGCCCCTCGAGCAGGCCGACCGGCTGTACGGATCCGCACCGTTCTGACCGTCTGATCCACTTAACCTGACGCCACTGACTGGGACCTCCGATGCCCCCCGAGCGAGCCGGCACCGCCACCACCGAGGCCCCGGAGACGGCAGCCCCCCTTGATCGTGAGGAGCTGAACCGCTGGCGCCGGGGCTTCACCCCCCAGGCCGAGATCTGGAACGGTCGGCTGGCGATGCTGGGGCTGTCGCTGGCGTTGCTGTCCCTTGTGCTGGTGCGCCTACTGGCGACCGCGTAGGGACTGGGCCAGTTCGTTCGGTTTCAGGCTCTGGGCCAGGGCCTGGCTGGCCTCGACCCGGCCGGCTTCGACCAGGGCCAGCAGCGATTGGTTGGCGGTGACCATGCCATCAAAGCCGCTGCGTTCCATGATTTCCTCAACGGCATCAAGGTCGCCGCGCTGGATGTAGTCGCGGCAGGCCTCGGTGTTGACCAGGATGTCGTGGAAGGCGGCGCGGCGGCCATCGCCCGTCTTGATCAGACCCTGGGCCACGACCCCCAGCAGCGATTCCGCCAGGGACCGCCGCAGGCTCTCCTGGTCGCTGGGGGGCACCATGCCCAGCACCCGCTCGACCGTGCGCACCGCTGAGTTGGTGTGCAGCGTGCCGAAGACCAGATGGCCGGTCTGGGAGGCCTCCAGCGCCGTGGTGAGGGTGACGCCGTCGCGGATCTCGCCGATCAGGATCACATCGGGGTCTTCCCTGAGGGCCGCCCGCAAGGCGTTGTGAAATTCAAGGGTGTGGCGTCCCACCTCCCGCTGGCGCACCAGGGAGCGGTGACTGTCGTGCACGAATTCCACCGGGTCCTCGATCGTGAGGATGTGGCGGGCCATGGTGCGATTGATCCAGTCGATCATCGCCGCCAGGGTGGTGCTCTTGCCTGAGCCGGTGGGCCCGGTGACCAGCACCAGTCCCTTGGGACGGGCGGCAAGCTCCTGCAGCACGGCGGGCAACCCCAGCTGCTCGAGGCTGGCGATGGTGTCGGGAATCAGCCGCAGCACCATCGCCGGCCCCCGCAGGCTCTCGAGCAGGTTGATGCGCACCCGCACCCGCTCGAAGGCGAAGGACCCGTCGAATTCCTTGTCCCGCTGAAAGCGCTGCTGCGCCTCGGCATCGAGCATCTCGCCCACCCAGGCGCTGAACCGCGCGCCATCGGTCACCGGCCAGCCGGTGCCGACCATGTCACCGCGGCTGCGGAAGCGTGGTTCCTCACCGACGCCGAGGTGCACATCCGAGAAGTTCTCGATGCGGGCCAGCTCGACGATGGCGGCGAGGCTG
>CAZWFG010000246.1:0-2588 GCA_964632245.1 uncultured Synechococcus sp.
CTCCACGCCCCCCAGGGCGACACCTACGCCGATCTGTTGTTCACGATGATCGAACGGCGTGACCGGCGGCCGCCCGTCACCTACACCACCTTCCAGGCCCGAGATCTGGGGGGCGACACGGCCGATCTGGTGAAGCGTTCGATCGCCGAGGCTGTCGAACGTTTCAAGCCCCAGGCGTTGCTGGTGGGCGAAAGCTGCACGGCCGAGCTCATTCAGGACCAGCCCGGTGCCCTGGCCCAGGGCATGGGGTTCGGTGATCTGCCGATCGTGAATCTGGAGCTGCCGGCCTACTCAAAGAAGGAGAACTGGGGGGCGGGCGAAACCTTCTACCAGCTGGTCCGCGGTCTGCTGAAGAGTCAGGTTCCCGCCCCCGGCAGTCCCCGCCCCGACCCTGGCCGCTGGCGCCACGAGGATCGTCGCCCGCGGGTCAACCTGCTTGGCCCCAGCCTGCTGGGGTTTCGCTGCCGTGACGACGTCACCGAAGTGACGCGGCTGCTGGGCGAGCTAGGGGTCGAAGTGGCGGTGGTGGCCCCATTGGGGGCCACTCCGGCAGACGTGCTGCGGTTGCCCGAGGCCGATGCAAACGTCTGCCTGTATCCCGAGGTGGCCGACAGCACCTGCAGCTGGCTGGAGCGGCAGTTCGGCATGGCCTGCGTGCGCACGGTGCCGATCGGCATCGGTGCCACCGTGGCCTTTCTGCAGGAGGTGGTGGGATTGCTGGGGCTGGATCCGGCGCTGCTGTCCGCACCGGAACGGTCGCGGTTGCCCTGGTATTCGCGTTCGGTCGATTCCACCTACCTGACCGGCAAGCGGGTGTTCATCTTCGCCGATGCCACCCATGCCATCGCTGCGGCTCGCATTGCCAGCCAGGAGTTGGGCTTTCAGGTGGTGGGCCTGGGCAGCTACAGCCGCGAGCAGGCCCGCGCCGTGCGGGCGGCTGCGACGGAGCTGGGGCTTGAGGCCTTGATCAGCGACGACTACCTGGCGGTGGAGGCCGCCATGGCCGCCGCTGCGCCTGAACTGGTGCTGGGCACCCAGATGGAACGCCACAGTGCGAAGCGGCTGGGGATTCCCTGCGCCGTGATCTCATCACCGCTGCACGTGCAGGATGTGCCGGCCCGTTATGCACCGCAGATGGGCTGGGAAGGGGCGAACGTGATCTTCGATTCGTGGGTGCATCCGTTGATGATGGGTCTGGAGGAACACCTGATCGGCATGTTCCGCCACGATTTCGAGTTCGTGGATGGCCACATGAGTCATCGGGGCGAAACGGCGGCGTCGGCCCCGGAAGCTCCGGTCTCCGGGGTGTGGACGGCGGATGGGGAGGCTGAACTGAAGAAGGTTCCCTTCTTCGTGCGGGGCAAGGTGCGGCGCAATGCCGAGGCCTACGCCCAGGAGCGTGGCATCGGGGCCATCACCGCCGAGGTCATGTTCGACGCCAAGGCCCACTTCAGCCGCTGAGCTGCCGCTGCCAGGTGTCCTGGGCTGCGGCGAAGAGTCCGTCCTGCACCTGGGCCATCAGGGCATTGACCTGTTGGCGGGTGTCGCCATCGGACGGCAGCAGGTCAGAGAAAAGACCGGCGTACAGCATGTCCACCAGCAGGGCCAGCTCGCTGGACGAGAGGTTGAGCAGGTGCTCGTCGTCGAGGTGGGTGACCTTCACGGGTGTGAGGCAAAGGACCCCATGACCGTATGGCCGCTGTCCGACTGTGCAAGGACCCGTGCGGCCCGGTCTGCGACAGGATGCGCCCAGGACGTGACTGAAGCGCCTCGTGGTTCGGTCATCCCTCCAGTCGCAATGAGCCCAGCGGCGTGAGCGATCTCCTCTTCGTCTACGGCACGCTCATGCGCGGCCACGCCGCCGGCCCGTTGATGGGCGATGCCCCGTGGCAGGGCTTCACCTGGCTGGACGGGGCAGATTTGCACGATGCCGGTGCCTATCCGCTGGCCTGTGAGGGCGCCGGAGCAGTACGCGGAGAATGCCGCGCCATCGATCCGGCCTGCTGGCCTGCCCTTGATGCCTATGAAGAGGTGCCGGCGCTGTACCGGCGTGAATGGCGGCAGCTGCGCGATGGTCGTGGGGCCTGGGTCTACCTGGTCCCCCCGGCCCTGGCCCAGGGCCATCCACGGCTGCCTTCGGGGATCTGGCCCCACCCGGCTCCCGAGGGGATCACCCGCTTGCGGGGGGTGGATGGGTGTCGGCTCGGTTGGCTGCTGCTCGAGCAGCCTCGCCACGGCGGCGCCGTGCGGGGTCTGGTCAGCCCCCATGCCTCGGCCCTGGCCTGTGATGCCCACACCCTCTGTGCCGTCGACATGCCCATCGGCCTGCCCGATAACGCGCCGCGTCAGTGCGACAGCGAAGCCCGTCGTCTGCTGGGCCCACGCCGCGCCAGCGTGTTCAGTGCACCGTTGCGGTCGTTGCTTGATGCCCCCGACCATCCCGAGGCCTGCCGGCGGTCACGGCAGCTGCAGGGTCGCGGCCTCAGCATCCAGTCATGGAACCTGATGCCCCGCATCCGCGACCTCGATCATCTGTTGCAGCAGCAGCCCGACCAGCGCGATCGCCTGCATGAGGTGCATCCGGAGCT
>CAZWFG010000247.1:0-2566 GCA_964632245.1 uncultured Synechococcus sp.
GCCCCCCAGGCAGCAGCCGAGGGAGTGAAGCCCCCCATCAGCCGGTGCTGCAGGTCTGCCTCCTCCAGGCCGCTGTGGCGGGCCAGGGCCCTGACCACCAGACCGGGCCCCACACCCACCCGGAAGCCGCCGGTGAGCAGCTTGTTGATCACCAGGATTTCCCCTGGCTCCAGGGTGCTCCAGAGGGCACCCACGGCGGCGGCCTGATCCGCCCCCTCGAGGGCGGCCAGATCCGGCAGGATCCGCTCCATCCAGTGGTGCAGGGGCAACGGCCGGAGACCCGGGTCGCCGGCCGCTGCCGCCGGCCGGTTCCAGAGCAGGGCGACGGTCTCGGCGGAATCACCCACCTGGGCGTGACAGGCCTCGAACAACCAGTCCGGCAGACCGCACGCCTCCAGGCAGATCTCCCGCAGCCGCCGGCCCGTGATCAGGCGCCGCCGCTGGCGACCCAGCAGGCAATGCAGCGCCCAGCTGGCATCCGCGGGTGGCGCCTGCGCGAAGTGGTCCACCAGCAGCTGCACCCGACCAGTGGTGGCACTGGTGCGGTCAAGCCGCTCATACAGCTGGCAGAAGTCCTGCATCGCTCTCGTCTCCCCGTTCCGCGACGAAGTCCCCCTCCAGCGCGTCGGCCGCGAGGCCCTCATGGTCGCGCAGGAAGCGGGCAAGCCCATGGCCCTGGCCGTGGGTCACATAGATCTGGCGTGCCCCCGTGTCCTGCACCGTCTGCAGCAGCCCCGGCCAGTCGGCATGGTCGCTGAGCACAAACCCGCGCTCGTAGCCCCGTCGCCGCCGGGCGCCACGCACCGCCATCCAGCCACTCACAAAGGCGGTCTGGGGCCGGCGAAAGCGCTGCATCCACACCGACCGATGGGCCGCCGGCGGCGCCAACACCAGCCGACCGGCCAGGGATTCCCCCCGCTCCAGCGCCGCCACCGGCCGGGTGGGCGGCAGGACCACTCCGGCCTCGCGGTAGGGCTCCATCAAGGCCTCGACGGCCCCATGCAGCAGGATCTCGTCGCTGATGCCCAGGGCCGCCAGTTCGGCCAGCAGGCGCTGCGCCTTGCCGAAGGCATAGGCGAACAGCAGCGACGGGCGGTCCGGCGCCGAACGCCACCAGGTCACGATCTCGGCCGCTACTTCATGGCCGGGCCGCCAGCGGTAGATGGGGAGGGCGAAGGTGGCCTCGGTGATGAACACATCCGCCCGCACCGGGGCAAAGGGTTCGCAGCTGGGGTCGGCGCAGCGCTTGTAGTCGCCGCTCACCAGCCAGCGTTCACCGCCGGCCTCCAGCAGGATCTGGGCGCTGCCCAGCACATGGCCGGCGCTGTGGAACGACACCCGCGCATCACCGATGCGCAGCCGCTGGCCGTAATCCACAGGCAGCAGGTTGATGGTTCCGCCCAGCCGCCGCCGCAGGATCCCCTCACTGGCGGCAACAGCCCAGTAACAGCCGCTGCCGGGGCGGGCGTGGTCGGCATGGGCATGGGTCAGCAGCGCCCTTGGCACCGGACGCCACGGGTCGATCCAGGCATCGGCCGCGCGGCAGTAGAGGCCCTGGGGAGTGAGGGTCAGCAGGCCGTCGCTGGGCAGGGGCATCGCAGCTGATCCGACGCCGGCCTTCTAGACGATCCGGGGCGCCGTTGACGATCCACGCCCGCCTGATTAGCCCTTGGCAGTCAGCGTGTCCGCCCCATGGCCCTCGACGACTTCCGCGACGAACTCGAAGCCACGGCCGCGGCCCTGGCGGCCCCGGGCAGCGGTCTGCTGGCCGCCGACGAATCCACGGGCACCATCGGCAAGCGCTTCGCCGCCATCGACCTCGAGAACACCGAAGAGCACCGGCGCGCCTACCGCAGCCTGCTGGCCAGCTGCGACGGTCTCGAGCAGCACATCAGCGGCGTGATCCTTTACGAGGAAACCCTGTTCCAGACCGGTGTCAACGCCGACGGCAGCGAGGCGGCAGCGATCGTCGACCTGTTCCGGGAGCGGGGCATCGTGCCGGGCATCAAGGTCGACCTCGGCGTCGAACCCCTGGCGGGGGGCCTGGCCGGCGAGAGCTGGTGCACGGGCCTGCGGGGGCTGGCCGAACGGGCGGAGCGCTACTACGCCCGGGGGGCACGGTTCGCCAAATGGCGGGCGGTGCTGCGCATCACCGGCGGCGGCTGCCCCAGCGAACTGGCGGTGCGCGAGAACGCCTGGGGCCTGGCCCGCTACGCCCGCACCGTGCAGGAGCAGGGTCTGGTGCCGATCGTCGAACCCGAGATCCTCATGGACGGTGACCACGACATCGCCACCACGGCCTCGGTGCAGGAATGGGTGCTGCGCACGGTCTATGAAGCCCTGGGGCTCAACGGCGTCCACCTCGAAGGCAGCCTGCTCAAGCCGTCGATGACCACCGCCGGCGCCGACTGCCCCCAGCAGCCCACGGCTGACGAAGTCGGCGAATACACCGTCCGCACCCTCAGCCGCACGGTGCCGGCGGCGGTGCCCGCGATCCTGTTCCTCAGCGGCGGCCTCAGCGAGGAGGACGCCAGCCTCTGCCTCAACGCCATCAACCAGGCGGCCG
>CAZWFG010000248.1:0-2564 GCA_964632245.1 uncultured Synechococcus sp.
CATGGGGCAGGGGCTCGGTGCCGTACTCCCAGTCGTCGTAGTCGGGATCGTTGCGGATCTGACGATGCACCTCCTTCTGGACCTCGAAGTCGTGGGGGTGTTCCGTCGGCTGGGGGGTGCTCATCGGCTCGGCGGCGGATCGGGGCATTCTGGGTCAGCGCCGACGGCTGCCCGTGTCTTCGCGACCCACCCTCGACGACGCCCGCCGGGTGCTGGCGGAGGTGTTCGGTTATGCCGGCTTCCGCGGCCCCCAGGAGGCGGTGGTCGCCCATGTGCTCAACGGTGGTTCGGGGCTGGTGCTGATGCCCACCGGCGGTGGCAAATCCCTCTGCTACCAGGTGCCCGCCCTCTGCTGCAGCGGCACCGCCGTGGTGATCTCGCCGTTGATCGCCCTGATGGACGATCAGGTGGAGGCCCTGGCCCAGCTGGGTGTGAGGGCTGCGGCGCTGCATTCGGGCCGTGCGGACGGCGGTGAGGCCTGGCGGCGGTTGCAGGAGGGGAGCCTCGACCTGCTCTACATCTCGCCCGAACGCCTGCTGGCGGGGGATCTGCTCGACCGGTTGAGCCGCCTGCCGCTGGCCCTGTTCGCCATCGACGAAGCCCATTGCGTCTCCCAATGGGGCCACGATTTCCGTCCCGAATACCGCCAGCTCACCGTGCTGGCCGATCGCTGGCCGGCGGTGCCGCGCCTGGCCCTCACCGCCACCGCCGACCGACGCACCCGCGACGACATCATCGAGCGCCTGCGGCTGCCTGCCGAGGCGGTCTTCAGCGTCAGTTTCGATCGCCCGAACCTGCGCTACCTGGTGCGGGAGAAGCAGGACCCGCGCCGGCAGCTGCTGGCCTTTCTGGAGGAGCACCGGGGGGAGGCGGGCATCGTGTACGCCCGCTCCCGCGACCGGGTCGAAGGGCTCGCCGCCGAGCTGAGCGCTGCCGGCTACCCGGCGGAGGCCTACCACGCCGGCCTCGATCCCACCCGCCGCCGCCGGGTGTTGCACCGTTTCCGGCGGGAGGCGGACCTGATCGTGGTCGCCACCATCGCCTTCGGCATGGGCATCGACAAGCCCGATGTGCGCTTCGTCGCCCACGTGGATCTGCCCCGCAGCCTCGAGGCCTACTACCAGGAGACGGGCCGCGCCGGCCGCGATGGTCTGCCGGCGGTGGTGTGGATGGTGCACGGACCCGGTGATGTGCCGCAGCTGCAGCGCTTCATCGACCGTTCCGAGGCTCCCGAGGCCCAGAAGCGCATCGAGCGCGGCAAGCTCGAGGCCCTGCTGGCCTTCACCGACGCGCGCGACTGCCGCCGTCAGCGACTGCTGGCCGCGTTTGATGAAGTGCTGCCCCAACCGTGCGGCAACTGCGATCTCTGCCTGGAGCCGCCGGGGGAGGGGACGGATGTCACCCAGGCGGCCCGCAAGGCGCTGTCGGCGGTGCATCGCACCGGTGGCCGCTTCGGGGCGGTGCATGTGATCGATGTGCTGCTGGGGGCCGCCACCGCCAGGGTGCGGGAACGGGGTCACGACAGCCTGAGCGTCTATGGCATCGGCCAGGAGCTCGACCGGGGTCAGTGGCGCAGCCTCTTCCGCCAGCTGCAGAGTGAGGGACTGCTGCGCAGCGATCCCGGCGGCGGCGGTGGGCTGGCCCTGGGGGACCCGGAGCGGGTGCGGCCGCTGCTGCGGGGGGAGGCGACCCTGAGCCTGCGCCTGCCGGCCCCATCTGCCGAGCGGCGGCGCTCAGCGGCGTCGGGCTCGTCGGCCGACCGGGTGGCACCGGCCCTGGAGGGGGACGCCCGCGACCGCTTTGAGGTGCTGCGGGCCTGGCGGCGCCAGGAGGCACAGCAGCAGGGGGTGCCGCCCTATGTGGTGTTCCATGACCGCACATTGATGGAGCTGGCGGCCGATCCGCCGGTTGACCTGGAGGCCCTGGCGCGGGTGGGCGGCGTGGGTCGCGCCAAGCTGGAGCGGTATGGGGCGGCGCTGCTGGCGGTGCTGATGGACCCACCACAATGACCAGCAACGAGGGATGCGCCGATGGCGACCGGAAGCATCCAGGTGCGGGGGCTGGGCAAGACCTATCGGGTGGCCGACAAGCTGCCGGGGCTGGGGGGAACGCTGCGCCATCTGCTGCGGCGCCGCCTGCGGGATGTGCCGGCCGTCCAGGACGTGACGTTCAGCATCGAACCCGGCGAGATGGTCGGGTTCCTGGGACCCAACGGTGCCGGCAAGACCACGACGCTCAAGATGCTGAGCGGTCTGATCCATCCGACCACCGGCACGGTGCGGGTGGCTGGCCATGTGCCCCAGCGCCGTCAGCGGGCTTTTCTGCAGGCCATCACCCTGGTGATGGGTCAGAAGCAGCAGCTGATCTGGGATCTGCCCCCGCTGGATTCGCTGCGGGTGAATGCCGCCGTTTATGGCCTTGATGAGGGGGAAAGCCGTCGGCGCATCGGTGAACTGGCCGAGATGCTCGAGCTGGGTGAGGCCCTCACCCGACCGGTGCGCAAGCTGTCGTTGGGGCAGCGGATGAAGGCCGAGCTGCTGGCGGCCCT
Source organism: uncultured Synechococcus sp. (assembly GCA_964632245.1). Taxonomy (GTDB): domain Bacteria; phylum Cyanobacteriota; class Cyanobacteriia; order PCC-6307; family Cyanobiaceae; genus CAIQIA01. Next base: position 2,549 of record CAZWFG010000248.1, read on the forward strand.
GCTCCACGAGCCGGAG
>CAZWFG010000249.1:0-2559 GCA_964632245.1 uncultured Synechococcus sp.
GGGGCATGAGCGCCCTTGGTTACACGCTGCAGCTGCCCACCGAAGATCGTTTCCTCAATTCCCGCGAGGACCTGCAGGGGCAGATCGCCACCCTGCTGGGTGGCCGCTCGGCGGAGGAGGTGATCTTCGGTCGCGTCACCACCGGCGCCGCCAATGATCTCCAGCGGGCCACCGACATTGCCGAGCAGATGGTCGGCACCTACGGCATGAGCGACACCCTCGGGCCCCTGGCTTATGACAAACAGGGCGGTGGTCGCTTCCTGGGGGGCGGCAACAATCCGCGGCGGGTGGTCAGTGATGCCACGGCCCAGGCCATCGATCGCGAGGTGCGGGCCCTGGTGGATCGTGGCCATGACACGGCCCTGGCGATCCTGGAGGCCAACCGTCCGCTGCTCGAGGAGATCGCCGAAAAGATCCTCGAAAAGGAGGTGATCGAGGGCGATGAACTGCGGGATCTGCTGAGCCGCAGCTTCAGCCCCGAACCCGTGGCCGCCTGACCCCTTGACGAACGGCGGCCCCAGGCCGGATAAGTGACCTTTGGCCGCCGCCGATGGCTCAGGACCTCCAGGCCCTCGCGGGCAGCGACTACCTCTCGTCCGCTGACCTGGATGCTGCAGGCACCAGGTCGCTGCTGCGGTTGGCCGCCGGCATCAAGCGCGGCACCCTGCGACCCCAGGCGGCGGGACGGGTGCTGGGGCTGATCTTCCGCAAGGCGTCGACCCGCACGCGGGTGAGCTTCACGGTGGCGATGGCCCGCCTGGGGGGCCAGACCATCGACCTCAATCCACAGGTGACCCAGGTGGGTCGCGGTGAGCCCGTGGCCGACACGGCCCGGGTGCTGAGCCGCTACGTGGATGCCCTGGCGATCCGCACCTTCGGCCAGGACGAACTGGCGGAGTACGCCCACTGGGCAACGGTGCCGGTGATCAATGCCCTCACCGATCTGGAACATCCCTGCCAGGCCCTGGCCGACTACCTGACCCTGCAGGAGGCGTTCGGGGCCGACCCCGATGATCTGGCCGGCCTGACGATGGCCTACGTGGGCGACGGCAACAACGTGGCCCATTCGCTGCTGCTGGCTGGTGCCCTGCTGGGGGTGCATGTGCGCATCGGCTGCCCCGAGGGCTTTGCGCCCGATGGCGGGGTGCTGGAGCGGGCCCGGAGCCTGGCTGATGGCCGTTGCCGACTGGAGGTGGTGCATGAGCCTGTGGCGGCCGTGCGCGGGGCCCAGGCGCTCTATACCGACGTGTGGGCGTCGATGGGGCAGGAGGACGAGCAGCAAGAGCGGCTCGGGGCTTTCGAGGGCTGGTGCCTGAACGAGGAGCTGCTGGCGGAGGCCGATCCGCGGGCGATCGTGCTGCACTGCCTGCCCGCCCATCGCGGGGAGGAGATCAGTGCCGGTGCCATCGAAGGCGCCGCCAGCCGGGTCTTTGACCAGGCCGAGAACCGCCTGCACGTGCAGCAGGCCCTGCTGGCGGTCGTGCTGGGGGTGGTCGACTAGAGGGCCGCCTGCAGTCGGACCAGCAGCGGTTCGCGCTGGGTCGGTTCACCGGTCAGCTGCAGCTCGCCGGTGGCAGGCCACCAGTTGAGCCGCAGGTTGCTGACGCCATCGTCGATGACGGCCATCTCGAAGGGGCCCATGTGCTCCCAGTGACAGGTCACGTCCAAGGTGCGGAGCAGGTCCTGGAGTTCCGCCAAGGTGCCGTGGAAGGTCATGGCCCGTGGATGGCTACTTTCAGATTACGGGTCGGCGCCTTTCGGAGCTGGGGGCTGGACAAATCACCGCTGGGATGGCACAAATGTATCAGTCCTCTGTTGCCGTGCCCATCCATGCCCACCGAGGCCCTCACCACCGCCCAGCAGGAGCTCTACGACTGGCTCGTGGCCTTTATCCGCGACCATCGGCACAGCCCTTCGATCCGCCAGATGATGGAAGCGATGGGGCTGCGCTCGCCGGCGCCGATCCAGAGTCGCCTGCGCCATCTCCAGCAGAAGGGCTGGCTCACCTGGCAGGAGGGGCAGGCCCGCACGCTGCAGCTGCTGGGGGAGGTCGCCGAGCAGGTGACAGGGCCGGTGATCCCGGTGCTGGGCGCTGTGGCCGCCGGAGGCCTGGTCGAGACCTTTGACGACGTCCAGGACAGCCTCGACCTGACGCCCCTGCTGCAGACCCGCGGCCTGTTCGCCCTCACTGTGAATGGCGACAGCATGATCGAGGCCCACATCGCCGACGGCGACGTGGTGCTGATGGAGCCCGTGAGCGACCCCCAGCGCCTGCGCGCCGGCACCATCGTGAGTGCCCTGGTGCCGGGCAGTGGCACCACCCTCAAGCACTTCCACCGTGAGGGCGACCGGGTGCGGCTGGAGGCCGCCAACCCCCGCTATGCCCCACTGGAGCTGCCGGCAGACCAGGTGACCATCCAGGGGCGGCTGGTGGGGGTCTGGAGGGACGCCGGCCGTGTATGGTGAACGACGTCGCGGCAGTCGCCAACGGCCGACGCGGCAATGGGGCCATAGCTCAGCTGGTAGAGCACCTGCATGGCATGCAGGGGGTCAGGAGTT
>CAZWFG010000250.1:0-2538 GCA_964632245.1 uncultured Synechococcus sp.
GCCGCCCACGTAGGGGCTATAGCCCGTCACCCGCCGCTCCCGCAGGCCACAGGTCAGTTCCGGGTCCAGCCCGGCGCCCTGGCAGAGGCGCTGGGCCAGGGCCAGGGCCTCCAGCCGCTGGCCGGCGGAGAGGGCCGCCACATCGGTGGCCTGCAGCAGATCCCGATCGATCAGCCGCCGGCACAGGTCCGCCAGGGCGGCGGGTCCCTCTTCGCGCCAGCGCAGCAGGTGATAGCCCGTGCGCACATCGTCGTTGGCCAGAAAGCTGGTCGGGTCAAGCTGCTCGGGCTGCCACAGCCAGCGGCCCATGACCGCATCCGCCGGCACCAGCCCCGGCCCCAGTCGGCGTGCCAGCCGCACGATCCACTCCAGCAGCCAGTTGCCCACCACGTTCAGCCGGTGGTTGTAGACGCTGCCGTACATCAGGGATCGCAGCACCAGGTAGTGCTCGGCGGCCGTGCGTCCCCGCGGGTGGATCGCCAACTGGCCGTCGGGCGCCACGATCAGGGCCGCGATCAACCGGTCGAGGTCCAGCTGGCCGTAGGCCATGCCCGTGGCATAGCCATCCCGGCGCAGGTAGTCGAGCCGGTCACAGTCGAGCTGGCTGCTCACCAGGGCTGCCACGGCGGGGTGGGGGGCCGCACCGGTCTCGAGCAGGGCAGCCACGGCCTCGGCGGTGCCGGCGGCAAAGCCGTTGAGCGGTTCCCGCAGGCTGGCCTCCTCGCGGATCAGGCGGGCCGACCAGCCTTCATGGTGCAGGCCGAACATCGCCTCGCCGCTGTGGCTGAGGGGGCCATGGCCCACGTCGTGGAGCAGAGCGGCCCCCAGCAGCAGTCCGCGGTGGGCGGCCAGGTCGGGCTGTTGCCGTTCCAGGTGGGTGAGGGCCCGGCGGGCCAGCTGCAGCACCCCCAGGGAATGGGTGAAACGGCTCGACTCGGCTCCGTGGAAGGTGAGAAAGGCCGGCCCCAGCTGGCGGATGCGGCGCAGGCGCTGGAAGGGGGGCGCGTCGATCAGCGCCATGGCCATCGCCTCTTCGGGGCGGGCACTGTCGAGTTCGATCGGGCCGTGCAGGGGATCGTGATAGGTGCGCCGTGCCATCGGGTCAGCTTCCGCCCGGGGGGAGCTGGGCGATGAGGGCCTCGGCGGCGGCCCGCAGCCAGGGATCGCTGTCGCTGCCCACGGCGCTCCCCTGGGGGGGATCCCCCGGCAGGGCCAGGTCGGGTTCGAGGCCCAGGGCATGGATGCTGCGGCCCGAAGGCGTGAGGTAGCGGGCGGTGGTGACCGCCAGGCCACTGCCATCGCCGAGGGGAATGAGGCTCTGGATCTCGGCCTTGCCGAAGCTGCGCTGGCCGGCCAGCAGGGACCGCCCCGCATCCTGCAGGGCCCCCGCCAGGATCTCGCTGGCACTGGCGGTGCCGCCGTTGATCAGGGTCAGCATCGGCCCGTCATAGAGCTGCTGCGGCGACGCCGTCAGCCGTTCGTCGATGCCCGTGCGCAGCTGGGTCTCGACGATCACATCGCCGGCCAGCAGATCGTCGGCCACCGCCAGTCCGGCGCTCACCAGCCCTCCGGAGTTGTTGCGCAGGTCAAGCACCAGCCCCTCGATGCCCCCCTCCTGCAGCACCGCCAGAGCTTCGGCCACGGCGGCCGGCACGGGTTCGCTGAACTGGGTGAGGCGCAGGTAGCCGAGGGTGTGGCCGTCCTGGCGCAGCCGCCGGCTGCGCACCGGCCGCAGGTCCACCGCCCGCCGCTCCAGGTCGATGCTGCGGCGTCGACCGTCGGGGTCCTCCACCTCGAGGCGCACCGGGCTGCCCGCCTCCCCCCGCAGCCGCGCGGCGCTGCCCTCGAGCCCCAGCCCGGCGGTGGGCACCCCGTCAATGCTCAGCAGCAGCGTTCCGTCCCCGAGGCCGGCCTCGGCGGCCGGAGACCCCTCGAGGGGGGCGATCACCACCAGGGCACCGCTGTCGGGTCGCAGGCCCAGCTCGAGGCCGACGCCGCTGACGCTGCCCTGGGTGGCCGCCTGCATCGGCGCATAGCTGTCCGGCCGCAGCAGGCGCGTGTAGGGGTCATGCAGGGGCTCGAGCATGGCGTCGATGGCGTCGTAGGCCTCGCTGCGGTTGCGGATCGGACGCTCCAGCGCCTTCTGCCGCAACCGGCGCCAGGGCACCCCCGCGAGGGTGGGATCGACGTAGCCCTCGTTCACCAGCCGCCACACCTCCACCACCAGGCTCTGGTCGTCGGAGAGGGCCAGGGCGCTGCCCGACCCCTTTGCCGGCAGGGGGCTGAGCACGAGCAGCAGAGCCAGCAGCAGGCCGATGAGGCGGCGCCAGGGGTGCGACCGGATCACGGCGGCCAGGGAGCTATCGGTAGAATCCCGCCACCCCACCCCTCCAGGCAACCCTCTCCGCTGCATGGCGAACTCCTCCCCCGTCTACGACTGGTTCAACGAGCGCCTGGAGATCCAGGACATCGTTGATGACGTGTCCTCCAAGTACGTGCCGCCCCACGTCAACATCTTCTATTGCCTGGGCGGCATCA
>CAZWFG010000251.1:0-2532 GCA_964632245.1 uncultured Synechococcus sp.
CTGGACCGCTTCCGCCAGGCCGGCGATCTGGCCGATCAGTTGATCCTTGCCCGGGCCACCAGCGCCGCCGCCCTCCCCGTCATGACCTTTGACCGTGGTTTCTCGGGCTCCGACGGCGTCGAGCTGCTGGATTAAGCCCGGCCAACGGCCGGGCCTGAGCCCGCAGGCTCAGCAGACCGAGACCGTGCAGCCGGCAGTGCCCTGCAGCTTGCGGGCAAAGGCATAGGCCCGCTCGGCCGGAATGAAGCGCTGACGCTTGACCAGCTTGCCGTGACGGCCGAGGTGCTCAACCTGGCAGGGCATGGCGCCACCTTTGGTGCTGCCGGGGGTGTAGCGGTGGATGGTGAGCAGGCGCAGCTCGCAGACGGGACCTTGGGGTGGAGCCATGGTGCCGCTGGGGAGACAGCACAACAGCCCCCGGGGAACACCCGGGGGCCACAGAAGCCGCTGGCTCAGAAGGGACTGATAGCCTCAAGCTCTGGATCAACCACCACCGGCGGCATGGTTGCCCACCGCCGATTCAGCTCGGCATTGAGCAGGGGGATGAGGTAACGATTGCCGGGGAAGTGGTTTTCAAGAGTGCAGCACCAATTATCAAGATCGCAGGTGGACCAGCTGGAGAAGGAAGGGGCCACGGTGAGCGCAGCGGAGCCAACGTCCACCAGCCGGGTCGCCTGTGTCAGCCTTGACACCCGGAGCCAAACTGAAGGGGGCCGCAGCGGAGCGTTTTCCAGCGCAGCCCGAGCTGTGGGTGAAAGACGGCTGTTGCCAGATCACGGCTACCTGCTCCTATCGTTCGGTCATTGGGTCCCACGGCGGGAGGGAGGAGGATGATCCGTTTTGACACCGAAATCAGCGCCGACCGGGTCTTGCATCTCCCTGCTGGAGTTCCGCTGGGTCCGGTGACCGTGACCGTCACCCCGCAAGTGGAGCCGCCGGCCAACGGTCAACGATTGCTGCAACGGCTCCGGGACCTGCAGAAGGCAATGCCGACCAACCTGGGTCGTCGTCAGGAGCTGCTTGACCAGCAGCTTGCCGCTGAGCGCGAGAGTTGGAGGTAAGGGGTTGAGGCTCTACCTCGATTCCAGCGTGCTGATCTATGCCCTCGAAGGATATAGGCGCTTCCGCTCCCATACCCTCCAGCAGTTGGAGCAGTACGCCTCTGACCAGTGGGTGATATGCGATCTGGTGCGGATGGAATGCCTGGTGGGGCCCTTGCGATCCGACGACCAGCTGCGTCTGCTGGCCTTCCGCAGCTTCTTCTCCGACTGTGAAGTGCTGCCTCTGACCGCTGAGGTGTTTGACCTGGCGGCGAGATGGAGAGCCGAACAGCGCCTCTCCACTGCCGATGCACTGCACTTGGCTGCAGCGTTCCAGCTTGACGCGCCACCTCTGACGCTGCTGCGCCTGAACCAGGATCCAAAGCCCGAGCTGTGAGGCAAAAGCCCGGCCGCCGCAGGGCCTGATGCCCCCAGGCAGAACGCCTCAGAGGCTGCACTCGTAGCGATGTAGTGCGAGCTCCTCCGACCGCTCTTCCTCCAGCAGCGTGATCACTTTCCCTGATGTAAGGCTTCCGCTTCGTCTCGTCGTTTTTTCAACGACCTCCAGATCTGGCTAGAGCGATTCAGGCAGCTGCGTACCTGGCTTGGCAGCCGGTGGCTTGGCCTCTGTCGCCTGCTTTGGTTTCGATTCAGGAATCAGGGTGTCGGGTAGAGCACCTGTCGTTCCCGCTGGCGACCCACCGGCAGCGGCGTTGCGCAGCTCTTCGAGGGAGCGGGTCTGACCCATGGCAAGACCGGTGAACATAGGGAGCTCCATCTTGAGCTTGTTGGCAGGCTTGGGGTTCACGAAACGAAAGCTGACGGTGGTCTTCTTTCCGCTTTGGTCATAGCCAACCACGTTGAAGAACAAATCCGCCGTCTTGCCGGCCTTAGACCCTGCCAGACCACCACCGACCAGTCCGCCCAGCAGCCCGATCGGACCGAGCAGTAGCCCACCACCAATAGCCCCAGCCGTGGCCGCACCCAGTGCTCCGGCAGTACCGGATCCAATGTTGTAACCCTCCTGCCCGCCCGTGAACCACTGGGCAATCCGTGCGGTGGGGATGAAGCCACTCGGGGATGAGATCCCATTGGCATCCAGGCTGATCGTGCAAGGGGTATCAGCACACAAAGCCTCATAGGTTGAGGCTGAAGCTGGACTGGCAATCAGCAATGAGGCCGCCAGAAGAGGTAAGGTACGCATGGGGTGAGCGAGGGATGATCCCTTGTTTGTCCATTGGTTGGTCAAGGTAGATGCTACGCGAGGATCGGCAACGCCGACTTGCGTCAGCCCTTGCCGCCGTGGCGACACTGCCCAGACCCCCCCGGCCACCCCAAACCAGACACAATCTGCAGGATCTGATCCGTTCGATCATTGGACACTCGCCCATCGTTGCGTATGCTGTCGAGTGAACTTCTGCCTCACGGATTATGCTTGTCGGAGCCGAACTGCTGGCCAAGGTCAAGGACCTCGGGGATGTGAGCAAGAGTG
>CAZWFG010000252.1:0-2514 GCA_964632245.1 uncultured Synechococcus sp.
CCATAAAAACGGTCGCGACTGCTGCGCAGCCGCCGCCGCCGCGTGATGAAGATCCGTGGATAGTCCTCACTCCAGGTGATGCACAGGTACGGATATTTCTTGTCGTCCTTGAGCAGCACATTGAAGTGCGGCTGATGGGTCTTGATCAGGTTCGATTCCAGGGCCAGGGCCTCGGACTCGCTGTCGGTGACGATGAACTCAATCTCGACCACCTGCCGCACCATCAGGGCGATGCGGGGGCTGAGGGCCTGCCCATCACGGAAATAACTGCGCACCCGGCTGCGCAGGGCCTTGGATTTGCCGACGTACAGCAGCCGGTCCTCACCGTCACGCATCAGATAGCAGCCCGGCTCGGCCGGCAGGCTGCGCAACAGGGTTTCCAGGCGGTGGGGATCCTGGACCAGGGGCTGACGCTGGCGGACGGGGCCGATGGCCGGTAAGGACGGGCAGTGCGAGTGTAGGAAGGCTGCTCTCTGCCGATGCGGCCCCTGCGCGCCCTCTATCCGGGCAGCTTCGACCCCGTCACCTTCGGGCACCTCGATCTGATCGAGCGGGCCAGCGGTCTGTTCGATGAGGTGCTGGTGGCGGTGCTGCGCAACCCCAACAAGCAGCCCCTGTTCAGTCTTGAGGAGCGTCTGCAGCAGCTGCGGCTGGCCACCGGCCATCTGGCGACGGTGGAGGTGACCAGCTTTGAAGGCCTCACGGTCCACTTCGCCCTGCAGCGCCAGGCGCGGGTGATCCTGCGGGGGCTACGGGCCCTGAGCGATTTCGAATTCGAGCTGCAGCTGGCCCATACGAATTCGACCCTGTCGGAGCAGGTCGACACCCTCTTCATGGCCACGGCGGTGCGGCACAGCTTCCTCAGCAGCAGCGTGGTCAAGGAAGTGGCCCGCTTCGGCGGAAATGTGGATCACATGGTGCCGCCGGTGGTGGCACGGGACCTCGACAGGTTCTTTAATCGGCAGGCGTGAAGTCCCCAAACCATGGACCAGGCCCGACTGGAGGTGCTTGACCAGCTCGATCAGCTCGAGGAGATCGTTCTCGAGGGCACTCGGGTTCCCTTCTCGGGCGGGCGGCTGGTGAATGAAGCCGATGCCATCGAGATCCTTGATGCTGTGCGCCAGACCCTGCCCGGCGAGGTGGAGCGTGCGGTCGAGCTGCTGCGGCAGAAGGAGGCTTTTCTGATCCAGGCCCGGCAGCAGGCCGAGGAGATCGTCGGCCAGGCCCGCCGCGAACGGGAACAGCTGATCCATGGCGCAGGGGTGCGGCAGGAGGCCGAACGTCAGGCAGCCGAGCTGCGCGAACAGGCCCGTCAGCAGGGGGACCAGCTGCTGCTGCAGGCCCGCAAGCAGGCCGCCCAGGCCGAGCAGGAGCACCAGACCCGCGTGGCCCAGATGGAACAGCAGTTTGCGGGTCGTCGGCAACAGCTGGAGCAGGAAGCCGCCAGCCGCCGCCAGCAGCTCGAGCAGGAGGCGCAGCAGCTCAAGCGATCCCATGCCGAGGCCCATGAGCGCGATCGTCAGCAGGCGCTGCAGGAGCTGGCCCAGGTCCGCAACGAGGCCGCGCGGCTGCAACAGGACAGCCAGGCGGAAGCCGAACGGCTGCGGCAGGAGGCCCTGGCGTTCCGCCAGTCAACCCAGCAGCAGGCCGAAACGCTGATGCTGCGCAGCCGCCAGGAGGCCGCAGCCGTTCAGCAGGGCGCCAACCGCTACGCCGAGCAGGTGTTCGGCGAACTCGACCAGCGGCTGCAGGAGATGACCAAGCAGGTGATCGTGGGTCGCCGCGAACTGGTGCGGCTGCAGAGCGGTGATGTCGAGACCACCCCGACGGCCGGGGTCGCCGACGCCAATGGCGCCGTGCCCATCAGCCGGGCCCGGCGGGCGGCCGGGCGGCTCAGGTCGGCGGTTGGCAGGAGCTGAAGCGCTGGGAGGCGAGCAGCACCTGACGGAACACCGTCACGGGGCTGCTCGACCCATTGGAGATCATGCTCACGTAGAGCGGTCCATCGGCGGTGAGCAGCCGCCCTGACAGGCTCTTCACCCCACTGATCGTGCCGGTCTTGCCGCTGAAGCGACCATCGAGGCTGGTGCCGCGGAAGTAGTTGGTGAGAGTGCCACGCTGACCTGCCACCGCCATGCTGGCGAAATAATTGTTGGCGTAAGGGTGCTGGGCCATGCGCAGCAGCAGCGCCGTGAACAGACGGCTGGTCACCCGGTCGCCCCGGTCGAGGCCCGATCCATCGGCGATCACCACGCCATCGGTCGGCAATCCCTGGGCCCGCAGCCACTCCAGGGCCCGCTGCTGATACACCCCGGGGACCCAGCTGCCCGTGCCCTCCCGCAGCAGCACCTCGGCGGTGAAGTTATGGCTTTCGCCGTTGGCGAGGCTCAGCAGGTGATGCATCGATTCGGAGGGCTCGCTGCGCAGCAGCACGCTGCCGCTCGGCTCCTGGGTTCCGGCCGGCACGGGTTCGAGCACGACGCGACGGCCCTGGCGGGACAGCTCCTGCTGCAG
>CAZWFG010000253.1:0-2469 GCA_964632245.1 uncultured Synechococcus sp.
GGCTGGAGCCTCTGGCTGCCGGCCCTGCTGGCGGTGCCCTTCGGCGAACCTGACCCGGTCACGGGCCTCGACCTGCGGGTCACCGTGCTGCAGCTCCCCGCCCTGCGGCTGCTGCTGAGCGTGCTGCTGGCCCAGGGGCTGGTGGGCCTGGCCGGCTGTCTGTGGCTGAGCATCAGCCAGGGAACAAGCCTCTCGGACTGGCGTTTCGCCGGGCTGGCCAAGGATCAGCAGCGGGTGCTGCAACCCCAGCTGGCGGTGCTGGCCCTGGTGGCTGCCCTGCTGGCGGGCCTCGCCCCCTTCGAGCTGATGGTGCAGGGCAGTGGGGTCGCCGCCGGGGCCGGCTTTGTCGATCTGCACGTGCGCCTGCCCCTGCGGCTGCTGCTGAGCGTTCTGCTGCTGTTCACGGCCCTGGGGCTGCTGGCGCCGCTGCCCCGGGGCTGGCTGCGGCGCGGACTGCTGATCCCCCTGGCCGGCACGGCCCTGCTGGTGCCGCTGGCGGAATGGCTGATTGCGCCGGTGGTGCAACGGCTGGTGGTGCAGCCCCAGGAACTGAGGCTTGAGCACCGGTACCTGACCCGCACGATCCGCGCCACCCGCCGGGCCTTCGGGCTTGACCGGGTGCGTCTCGAAACGCTCGAACCCCGCCAGCAGCTGTCGGCCGCTGATCTGAAGGCGGCACCGGGCACCCTCGACAACCTGCGGCTGTGGGACACGCAACCGTTGCTGGCCACCAACCGACAGCTGCAGCAGCTGCGGCTTTACTACCGCTTCCCATCGGCGGCCGTCGACCGCTACAGCCTCAGCGCCGACCCCCTGCGGGGAGCCCAGCAGGTGCTGATCGCGGCGAGGGAGCTCGACGTGACCGCCCTGCCCCAGGGGTCACGCACCTGGCTGAACCGGCACCTGGTGTTCACCCACGGCTACGGCTTCACCGTCTCACCGGTCAATGCCTTCGGGGCCGATGGCCTGCCGCTCTTCTTCGTCAAGGATCTGGGCCGTGGCGGCCAGGTGCAGGGGCTGCCCTCACTGGGGGTGAGCACCGCCGATGTGATGCGCCAGCTGCCCGTGGGGCGACCGCGGCTCTACTACGGATCAGGGGCGGCCGACTACGTGCTGGCCCCCACCCATGTGCGCGAGTTCGACTACCCCTCCGGTGAACTCAACGTCTACTCCCAGTTCAGCGGAGGTTCCGGCGTGCCCGTGGGTCAGCCCTGGCAACGGTTGCTGGCGGCCGCCTATCTGCGGGAACCGCGCCTGCCCTTCACCTCGGCCCTCAACGCCAAGTCACGGCTGCTGCTGCGACGGCAGGTGCAGGCCCGCCTGCGGGCCCTGGCCCCTTTTCTCACCTTTGAGAGCGAACCGTACCTGGTGACGGTGCGCCTCAACAACGAACCGGGGTTTGAAGAGTCCCAGCATCAGTACTGGATGCTCGATGGGTTCACCACCAGCCGCAGCTATCCCTACTCGTCGGCCAATGCCGATGGCCTGCGGTACTTCCGCAACCCCGTCAAGGCCGTGGTGGATGCCTACAACGGTCGTGTCTGGCTGTACGTCAACGATCCGTCCGATCCCCTGCTGCGCACCTGGCAACGGGCCTTTCCCGAACTGTTCCGGCCCCTGACGGCGATGCCAGCGCCGCTGCGCAACCACGTGCGGGTCCCCAGCCGGCAGTTCGCCATCCAGGCCGAACGGTTGCTGCGTTTCCACGTCACCGACGTGCGCACGTTCTACAGCGGTGACGACGTCTGGGACATCCCGCGCGAGATCTATGGCTCCCAGTCGGTGCTGGTGCGGCCGTATCACGTCACCCTGCAGCTTCCCGGCGAACGGCGGCCCGAATTCGTGTTGCTGCTCCCCTTTTCGCCCCTGCGGCGGCCGAACATGGTGGGCTGGCTGGCGGCCCGCAACGATGGCAGCGCCTACGGCGAGCTGCGCCTGGTGCGCTTCCCCCAGCAGAGGCTGCTGCTCGGACCGCAGCAGATCTCGGCCCTGATCGAACAGGATCCCCTCATCAGCCGTCAGTTCGGCCTCTGGAACCGCGAAGGGTCCCGGGTGGTTCAGGGCAACCTGCTGGTGGTGCCGGTGGGCCGGGGATTGCTGTACGTGGAACCCATCTACCTGCAGGCCCGCAACGGTGGCCTGCCGACCCTCGTGCGGGTGGTGGTCACCGATGGTCGTCGCTTCATCATGGAGCGGGACCTCAAGGTTGCCCTGCAACGTCTGACCCAGCCCTGAGCATGAAAAAGGGGGGCATCCGCCCCCCTTGTCTCACGTTGACCGGTGACCGAGATCAGGCGGCCACGGCCACCTTGGCGTCAAGGGCACCCTTGGCGTAGAGACCGGCGTAGTAGTTGATATCGCGCTGCTTGATCTTGCTGGCATTGCCGGCGGCCCAGAACTGCTGGTAGCGATCGAGGCACACCTGCTTCATGTAGGCCCGGGCGGGCTTGTTGAAGTGGCGGGGATCGA
>CAZWFG010000254.1:0-2449 GCA_964632245.1 uncultured Synechococcus sp.
TCACCGGCCGGGGGCCGGGGCCAGCGCAGCACCACCGTGGTCGGCACTGCCACGGCCACCACCACAGCAATCCAGCACCGCCAGGGCCGCCGCCTCACCATGGGCTTGCCTGCAAAGCGTCAGGGTTCCCCCCCCACGGCGGCGGCAGACGGCATACGTTGCCTTGCACTTGCCCCTGCTGGCCCGATGGCCTCCGCCAGTCCGTTCTGCCGACCGCTGCTGCAGACCCTGCTCAGCCCCCTGGCCCTGGCCTGGGTGGTGGCTGCACCGGTGCATGCGGCGACGGTGACCGTCCGCCCCGGCGACACCCTCGAGATCATTGCCCGTCGGGAAGGGGTCGACCTGGCCAGCCTGCAGCGGCTCAACCCTGGTGTGGTGCCGGAACGGCTGGCGGTGGGCACGGTGCTGCAGCTGCCGCCCCGGGGGCCGAGCGTGGTGGTGCAGCCGGGCGACACCCTCGAGCAGATCGCCCGGGCCCGTGGGGTGTCGGTCGCGGCGTTGTTGCAGCGCAACCCGGGCCTGCAGGCCGACCGGCTGGCGGTGGGCGCGGTGCTGCGCCTGCCTGGTGATGCCGCCACGCCATCACCGTCGACGCCGCGAACCACGGCGGCACCAACCCCCGATGGCAGCAACCAGGCGGCCAGTGCCGCCCTGCTGCTGAGTGCCGCCGAACGCCGCGACCGGGCCCAGCAGCAGCTGGTCGATCCCGCCGGCTGGCGGTGGTATGGCAGCACGGCGGTGAACTGGAATGGCTGGAAGCTGCACCCCGGTGGGGTGCGGGTGACGGTGATCAAACCCAATGCCGCTGAACTGGGCCGCGAACGCTCCCTGGCCACGGCCGTGGCGGTTCAGTGCGAAACCCTGCGTCAGACCTGGCGCATCGATGGCGACTGGCAGCCGTGGTTGCCGCCATCAGGCGGGGTGGCGACCCGCATCGTGCTCGACCTCTGCAGCAACACCAGTGATGCACCGGCGGTGCCGGTGCCGGCGGCGGTCACGGCCCCGACGAGCCCCTGAGGCGCTGCAGCAGGTCTTCCTGGGCGGGGGGCGTCTGACCCAGGGCGCGGTGCAGGGTCAGCAGCCGGGTCACCACCACAGCAAAGTCCAGGTGGGGCATCCGGCGCAGGTCATTGATCAGCCCGCGCAGGAGCGGGGGGCTGATCTCACGCTGCAGGTCTGGGGGCTGCTGGGCCATCCAGGCCAGCACCGCCGGCAGGGCCGCGTGGGGGGCAGGGCCCGCCGGATCCCCCTGCACGAGCTTCGGCAGGTGCTTCTGCAGCATTGACCTCAGCCCCTGCAGCACCCGTTCACGGGAGTGGTGCTGCAGCCGCCGACTCCATTCGCGTCGCAGCCACAGGGCCACGCCCACCAGGCCGACGATCCGCAGCAGAAGCGTGCCGCCAGGGCCGGCGATGCCAACGGTGGCGTCGGTGCAGCTGACAAAGACCGTCACCGCCAGGGCCGCCGCCAGCAGGCGGGAGCGATGGCGGGACAGGCCCAGCCGGTGCAGCAGGGCAAAGCCGAGCCCACTGGCCATGCTGCCGACCAGCAACATGGGGAGAGCGAAGGCGCGGAGGGTGGGACCGCTGGCCATGAGCACAACAAAGGCCACCACCAGCCCCGGATACATCCACGTCAGCCGGGTGAAGGGGTCGTGGGGGGCCAGCGACTGCCAGTAGGTCTGCTCCGAATCGATGTCGATGCACGGGGCCTGGCAATGGACGCAGGCGTTGATCTCCCGGCCGTCGGGCAGCAGGCTGCGGCAGGTGGACTGGCTCAGCCGGTCGGTGGGCTGGCGATGGCTGCGGGAGCCCAGCAGCCCCCGTGGCCCGGTGATGATTGCCTCCACCGGGCCCATCGGACACAGGTACTGGCACCAGGCCTTGCCCGGCAGCAGGGCGCCGCAGACCAGGGCCGCCACCATCGTGACCACGAACAGCAGGGCCAGGGATGGGGCGTGGTGGTTGACCAGCTGCAGGCGCAGGGCCAGCCCCAGCAGCAGCAGCAGGCCCTGCAGGCTGAGGTGATGGCGCGCCAGCCACGACTGGGGGGCAAGACGACGGGGTTTGCCCGGCGACCGACCCAGGCCCCAGGGCCAGAGGCGCTGGGGCCAGCGCGACAGCAGCGCCAGCGGACAGACCCGTCGCCAGAACTCATGGCCGGTGAGGGCCAGCACAAGAATGAGCGACGGAATGGCGGTGTTCCAGAAGAGGAGACGCCCCTGGGGGGCCAGGGGCAGCGACACCGTCAGCAGTCCCCAGGCCAGCAGCAGCCCGATGGCCATCGCCTGGGTGCGGTGGTGGGGCAGGGCGGCGAGGGACCACAGCTCCCGCGGGCCAAGCCTGACCTCCACCTGAAGATCGAGGTCAGGAGGGAATGCACGGGAGCCGGTCAGCTCCAAAAAAAAGCGTGGCCTGCCAGGGGGCTGACGGACCACGACTCAGCACCT
>CAZWFG010000255.1:0-2422 GCA_964632245.1 uncultured Synechococcus sp.
GGCCTGCTCCATGTTGTAGGTGTGGGACGACTGATTGCGGGCCTTGATCATCGCCATCCAGCCCTCCCCATCCAGGATCAGTCCATTCTGAAAGGCCAGGCGCGTGGCATCGCGGGAGCCGATGACTTCTGTGATCCCTTTGTACTGCAAATAGTCCTTGAGCAAATTCCAGGCGAGTTCATGGGTGAACTCGAAACCCTGGATCAGGCCCTGCTGCTCCAGCACCTGCAGGGCCCGCTCGAAGTTGTCGAACCGCTGGCGCCAGCGGACATCGGGATCGGCCATGGGGTCAGGCTAGGGAGCAGGTCAGCCGAGGGCTGGGGAGCACAGGCCAGCGGGCTGAGCGTAGGCAGGCAGGCCTCGATCGCGTCGGCTCCAGCTGGTCCCCCATCAGATCAATGCACCCATCTCAGGGATTCAGGAGGTTTTCGAGGCTCTCGCCACCCGGTAATCGATAGACCCCAAAGTCGCGTCGATCGAGGGTCGCAATGCGGCAAATCCCATGCTTCTGAGCCACCCAGAGCAGGGACGCATCCGCCAGATCCATTGGCAGATCGCCGTACTGGCGCATCCAGGTCGCCATCGACTCCAGGGCGGATCCATCGAGCTCGGCAAGGTTCAGACCGCCAAGCGACACCCAGGAGAGGAAGCGCGGTGCAAGATCTGCAGGGATCAGATGGCAGACCTCGGTCAAGACCGGCCAGGTGGACACAAAAGCCCCCTGATGGCGCTGAAAGAACCCAGCACAGGCGTCATGGTCTTGATCACTGCGATCGAACCAGGCGACCAGCGGACCCGTGTCCAACAAGGTGGCACCGCGAAACAGGGACCGGCTCACGGCTTGGTCCCGGCATGGCGTTCTTGCTTGTGCTGTTGCCTCAGCTTCTGACGCAGCAGGGCGGCATGGTCGCTGCCCCGGCTGGTGGTGCCGTCGTCCGCTGTGGCGCTGGAGAAACTGCCGACGAGCCCGAGGCGTTCCGCCAGGGCTGCCGGGCTGGTGGATTGCTGCTGCAGCAGGGCAAGGCCAGCCTTGATGACCTCACTCTGGCTGAGGCCGAGGGTCTGGCAGAGGTTGTCGAGCCTGGCCTCGCTGCCGTCATCGAGGCGCACCGAAATGGTCCGCATGGCGCCATCCCAGGCGTATTACGCGCATAATACGGCCGATGCCAGGTCCATTGGTGAAGGCCTACGGCGCAAACATCTCCTGCAGCACGCCAAGCACCTGCAGCAGGGTGCCCTCTTGCAGAACTCCGAGGCGCTTCACCAGCCGTTCACGGTCCACCGTGCACAGTTGATCGGGCACCACATGCCCATCCTTGCCGTCGAAACTGCAGGGGATTCGGAACGGATAGCGATGGCCCCCAGTGGTGAGTGGAGCCACGATGAAGGTGCCCATGTGGGCATTGAGTTCATCCGGTGAGACGACCACACAGGGCCTGGTGTTCTGGATCTCCTGACCGCGGGTGGGACTGAGGGCCACCAGAAACACATCCCCGCGCGAAACAGGCGCTTCGCTCACCAGGACCACTCCTCGTCGTCGAAGCGGGTGGCGCTGGGAGCGTCCAGCAGACCCTGTGGCGGCGCTGCAGCAGCCGCATCCGCCCAACCTTCCTGAGGCCTGGTCACCGGCCGGATCGTGAGCAGGCCGGGAGCGACCTGGATGTCGACCTCCTCGCTGAGGCCAGCCTGCTCCAGCAGCGGCTTGGCCAGACGAAGCCCCCTGGCATTGCCGATCTTGACCAACCTGGCCCGCATGCTGCCGCCACAGAGCGTCGTTTCATTGTGACGACGAGCGGAGGCGTTGACCGGCCTGCTCAGGCAACGGCAGCCTCTGAGCGAAAACTGGCCGAACACGGTACCCCCAGCATTCCGGCTGCCCAAGACTGAGCGAGTCTCAAACCTGCCATCGGCAATCAGAGTAGATCCTGTAGCTCGCCGCGGCTGATCTGAACGTCGCGAAGAATGCTTGCCAGAAGACCAGGGCCCAGCGTTTCTCCAGAATGAACAGGCACAACCGTTGTTCTGCCATCGGCATGGCGCAGAAACTGATGACTACCCTTGATTCGGATGACGACAAAACCAAGTGCGCCGAGCACAGCGATCAGTTGCTTGCCCGTTAGCGCCGAAACGTTGCTCACACCCCAACCGTCACACGCTGCACGCCCACAAAATCAAGCAAGGGCGCATCGTTATCCTGAACTTCAAGGCACAGCTCAATCGCTTCAATAATGCGCTCGCGCAGCTCGTCGAGTGAACGAGCCTGTGTGTGACAACCGGGGAGAGCAGGAACAGTGGCAACGTAGTACCCCTCGGAATCCTGCTCGACAATCACATCAAATTGACGGCTCATCAGGCACCTCTCTTTCTTTCAGTCTAGCGAGAAAGGGGCAAGGCAAGCTGGCATGTTCAACGTAGAGAGGTG
>CAZWFG010000256.1:0-2377 GCA_964632245.1 uncultured Synechococcus sp.
CTTCGAGAGCCGGCGCCTGCTGTATGCGATCGAGAACCGTCGCATCGCACCGCAGATGCAGCGCGAGATCCGGGATGCCGAGCTGCGCCGCCTCGGCCTCTGGCCCCAGCTGGTGACGCTGCTGCTCGAAATCCGCGATGCCCTGGCCCCCCAGGTGGCCCTGCTGCTCAACCGCCTCGGTGAGCTGGCGGTGCTGCTGCTGACCCAGGTGCTGGGCCGCGCCATCGGTCTCATCGGCCGCGGTGTGCTCCAGGGTCTCGGCCGCGGCCTGCAGAATGCCACCACGCCACCGGAGCGTCCCTGACCCATGGCCGCTGTCCTTGCCCTGCTGCTGTCCCTGCTGATCGCCGTGGGGGGAGCTTGCCCCGCCTGGGCCTCCCGGGACACCGACAGCTACGACGGCAACATCTTTGCCCTCTACGCCGGCAACGGTGCCCTGGTCCCGCCCCGGATGACCCTGGCCGAGGCCCTCAGGGGTGAACGTCCGGTGCTGCTGGCCTTCTATCTCGATGACAGTGCCGCCAGCAAGGCCTTCGCTCCCCTCCTCTCTGACCTGCAGGGCCGCTGGGGCCGGGTGGTGGAGTTGATCGCCCTGGCCAGTGACCCCTACAGCCCCGATCCGGCGGCGGCCAGCGACGACCCGTCCCACTACTGGTCGGGGGTGGTGCCGCAGTTGCTGGTGATCGATGGTGACGGTCGTGTGCGGTTCAACGGTCAGGGGCGCATCGACGAACAGGCCGTCGAACAGGCCCTGGCCGCCGTGACCGGTCTGCCGGCCGCGGCCGATGGGGCCCGCCGCCGCACCGAGAGCTTCAACGAGTACAACAGCGAAATGGTGTCCTGAAGGCAGGTTCAGATGAACTTGCCGAGGAACACATCACCGAAGTCGTGATCAAAGAGGTTGGCCGACATGGCCTCAAGCTCGTCGTCTGAGCGCCCCGCCAGACGATGCAGATGGTGTCGCACAAGGCTGGGTTTTGAGACCTGGTGACCGTGCTCGGCCGCCAGTCGCACCAGTTCGTCGTGGCTGCGGGCCGCCCGCACCTTTTCGGAGAGGGCAAGGTTGCGGCGGGCTTCGTCGAGGAAGCGATCCAGGTTGGCCTGGCTCATGGGATCCGTGGGGTTGATGCTGCATCCCTAGCGCCTCCAGGTGAAGATCACAGGTGCCGTCCAAGAGGCTGCGTGCGGGATTGCCCACGACCCTGGCCGCCCCCGCCCCGGCGACGCACCTTGGGGACAGTTGTGAGGCGTCCTGGCCGTCTCCATTTCCATGACCACTGACCCGGTTGCCCTGCACCAGGGCCTCGACTATCCGCGGCTGGCCCGCCTGTACCGCCGCTCACCCCAGTACCGGCGCATGCTGCGCACCTACCCGCTTCTGGCGGCCACCGTCGCGGCCTGCGCCGCCGAAGGGTGGGTGGATGACGGCGCTCCGTCCTGATCTCCCTTCCCCGTGGCTGGCGGCTCTGGCCTTCGGGCTCGCGGCGGTGGCCGTCATCGGCAACGATGCCGTCCAGACCCTGGGGCCGTTCCTGAGCAGCAACCGCGACCGCACCCCCCGCTGGCTGCAGGCCCTGTTCTTTGGCGGCCTGCTGGTGCTGGTGCTGCTGCTGGGCTGGTGGAGGGGCGGCGGCGACCCCAGCTGGGGCCGACTGGCCACCTTCCCGGCGGTGGTCTCCCTGGCCTGGATCGATCTGCTGCCGTCGCTGGCGGTGCTGGCCCTCACGGCCTGGGGGGCTCCGGTCAGCACCACGGTGCTGTTGCTGGCGGCCGTGGTTCCGGCCCAGGCGACTGACCTGGTGCTGCGCTCGCTGCTGGGGTACGGCCTGGCTCTGGCGGTGGCCCTGCCCGTTTATCTGCTGCTGGCTGACCGGTGGGAACCGCCGCCGGTCTCGGGGCCAGAACCCGCCTGGTGGATGCCGTTGCAGTGGTTGGCCACCGGCTGGCTCTGGACCCAGTGGCTGATCCAGGACCTGGCCAACATCTACGTGATGCTGCCCCGGCGCCTGGATCCCTTGCCCCTGGGACTGAGCCTGGGCGCCCTGCTGCTGGCCCTTGCCCTGCTGCTGTGGCGCCGCGGCGGATCGGTGCAGGCGGTGGTCGACAGCAAAAGCAACAGCCGTGACCGGCGTTCGGCCACGTTGATCGACCTGGTCTACGGGCTGATCCTGTTCGGCCTCGGCCGCTGGAGTCCGAGACCCCTGAGCACCACCTGGGTCTTTCTGGGGCTGCTGGCCGGCCGCGAGCTCGCCCTGGGCTGGTGCCGGCGGCCCACCCCCTGGCCGCAGCTGTGGCGGACCCTGGCCACTGACCTGGCCAAGGCGGGGGCCGGTCTGGCCTTGAGTGTGGTCCTGGTTCTGGTCCTGGCCGGCGGTGG
>CAZWFG010000257.1:0-2345 GCA_964632245.1 uncultured Synechococcus sp.
CCATCAGCATAGAAATATCCCCCAGTAGCGCTTGGCTGATGGACCACTGCGCAACGACTGGCGATGCGCCATAACGCCTGCGGAATTGGGGTGGGGTCGTAACGCACCAGCTGAGGAAAGCGTTGCCTCAGCAAGGCCGTTCCGCGCCAAGCGTTGTAGTGGGGAATGCGTGGATTGATGTGGTGACACACATGGGTGGCTCCAATCCCATGATGCAGAACATTAAGCAAGGGTCCATAGGGACGATCGACGGTTTGCAGGGCACCTTTCGCCCAGGTCCACTCGTCCCTGCTGAAGTGGGGAATGTCGAGATCGGTGTGTTGCAACCAGGTGTAACTGACGAGCCAGGCGTTGATCACCAGATAGGGAAGTCCATACACGCACAGCACCCGTGCTGGCGATGACGCCATGGCGGCCACCCCCAGAGCCACAAGCATGATTAGCACTCCAAGATTGGAGAGCTGCATCAGCGGGCGGAAGGATGCGGGAAACAGGTGCCGACGAGCATGACGAACTTGCTTCCATGCCCAGAAGTGGGAGGTGGGGGCTCCGTAGTCGGATCCGCCTGCCACACCGAAAAGCAGGTAGAGCGGCCAACCCAGCAACAGATGACCCACCAGTGAGAGGAATCCGAACAGAGCCGGGCCCAGCCGCTGATTCAGCACCTGCACCAGCCGACCGGCGGGTGACTCCGCAAGTGGTGGCACGTGGGTTTCCCCTTGCTCCAGGTGGTTGCAATGGGCGTGGTGCACCGCATGGCTGTGTTGCCACGTGAAGTAGGGCACCAGGAGAATGCTATGGAGGACAAACCCCACCACCGCTTCCACACGACGGTTGGGATGAAAGGCGTGATGGCCGCACTCATGGGCGATCACCCAGCACCCGCCGGCCACGGTGCCGGTGACCACGCCGTAAAGCACCCAGAGGGGAGCAGCACCGGGAACAAGGTCGATCTGGGTTCCCAGTCCGTAAGCCACCAGCGAGAGGACGAGGGAGCCGCCCAGACTGCACCATGCCTTGCGTGGGTTGAGCTCAAGCAGCTCGGGCGGCAAACAGCCGAGCAACTCAGCTTTGCTTGGAATTGTTGAAGTAACGGTGAGCACGGCAGAGCAGGGCGACTATAGACAAATGCAGGTCCTTGCCAGAGACCAAGCTGGTGACAGAGGGTCCTGCCAAGCGTCGGAGGTCACTTGCGTGGCCAATATTTCGTGACGTTCAGGACAGATGTCGTCGTTTGGTGTCTATTCAAGCCGTCAGCACAACGTGCTATTGCCCCTTGGCCATTGTTTCATCGTGCGCTGCCGCGGGGATCAGCGGCAGCGCCTCCCCTCGCCGCCCTGGGGTGAGAATCAGGGAGATCGATCTCCTCTCATCCGTTCGCGCCCTCCCATGTCGCCCAGATCGGCGGCAGCCCTAGCGGGTGGGCCGCGTCACCGTCACCAACCAGGTCATCCCTGGCGAATACACCTGATCATTTCTCCTGTCTCCCCCATCGATTCCGTCTGTCCATGCCATCCGCAGGTTCTGCCTTCGACCAGCTGCACCAGCACCTGCATCAGACGCGGCTGCTCGGTTCCATCACCAGCGCCCTCTATTACGACCAGACCACCGTGATGCCGGCTGCCGGTGCGGCCTGGCGCGGTGAGCAGCTGGCCTTGCTGGCCGGCCAGCTCCACGAACGCCAGAGCAGTGCGGCCTACGCCGAGCTGGTGGCGGCAGCCGAGAGCGAGCTCGACGCCGAAGCCCCACCGGAGCGCCGCCGCAACCTGCAGCTGTTGCGTCTGGAGCTCGAACGTCAGCGCTGCCTCGATCCGGCCCTGGTCAGCGCCCTCGCCAAGGCCCAGTCGCGGGGCAATGCGGTGTGGCAGGACGCCCGCATGCGCAACGATTTCTCGACCTTTGCCCCCGCCCTCCAGGAGCTCATCGCCCTGCGCCGCCAGCAGGCCAGCCAGCTTGCTGCGGCCGAACCGGTGCCGCGCAGCCCCTGGGAAATCCTGGCCCAACCCTTTGAGCCCGACATCAGCAAGAGCCGGTTGGCCGAGCTGTTTGCGCCCCTGAAACAAGAGCTGCCGGTGTTGCTGGACCAGGTGCGCTCCAGCAGCAACCCTCCGCCCGCCGCCATCGATCTGCCTGAAGCCCTGCAGGAGCAGCTCTGCAGCGATCTGCTCGACAGCTGGGGCTACGACCCGACGCGCTGCCAGCGCTCCCGCTCAGCGCATCCTTTTTCCTGCACCGTCGGTCCCCAGGATTTCCGCATCACCACGCGGGTCGTGCCCGGTCAGCCCTTCTCCGCCTTCCTGGCCACAGCCCACGAATGGGGCCATTCGCTCTACGAGCAGGGACTG
>CAZWFG010000258.1:0-2339 GCA_964632245.1 uncultured Synechococcus sp.
AGGGTTTCGAGAACGCGGGCCTCCTCGCGGGCCAGCTCGGCCAGGATCACCTCGCGCCGTTCCTCCAGGGCCGGATAGGCCGGGGCCATCAGGGCAATGGCCGCCTCGCCCATCCGTTCCAGAAACGGCCGATCGATGCCCAGCAGCCGACCATGGCGCACCACCCGCCGCAGCAGCCGCCGCAGGATGTAGCCGCGGCCGAGGTTGCTGGCGGTGACGCCATCGCCGATCAGCTGGGTGATGGCACGGCTGTGGTCGCCGATCACCTTGAGGCTGGTCTGCCCCTTGCCGTCGAGGTTGCGGTACTCCACCCCGGCCAGGTCGGCGGCGGTGGCGATCAGCGGCAGGATCAGATCCGTCTCGTAGTTGTTGGGCACCCCCTGCAGGATCTGGGCCATGCGCTCCAGCCCCATGCCGGTGTCGATGCAGCGGCTCGCCAGGGGCGTCAGCACCCCCGCCGCATCGCGGTTGTACTGCATGAACACCAGGTTGTAGAACTCGATGAAGCGGCTGTCGTCCTCGAGATCGATGCCGTCATCGCCGTCCTCGGGCCTGAAGTCGTAATAGATCTCGGAACAGGGCCCGCAGGGGCCGGTGGGGCCCGACGCCCAGAAGTTATCGGCTTCATCCATGCGGATGATCCGCTGCGGCGTCACCCCCACGACGTCACGCCAGATCGCCTCGGCTTCGTCGTCCTCGCGGAACACGCTCACCACCAGGTTGCGGGGCGCCAGGCCGAACACCTCGGTGCTCAGCTCCCAGGCCCAGCGGATCGCCTGCTCCTTGAAGTAATCGCCGAACGAGAAGTTGCCGAGCATCTCGAAGAAGGTGTGGTGCCGCGCCGTGCGGCCCACGTTCTCGATGTCGTTGGTGCGGATGCACTTCTGGCTGGTGGTGGCCCGTGGTGCCGGCCGTTCGGCCTGGCCCAGGAACACTGGCTTGAACGGCAGCATGCCGGCGATGGTGAGCAGCACCGTCGGGTCGTCGGGCACCAGCGAGGCACTGGGCAGGCGCCGGTGGCCGCGGCTTTCGTAGAAGCCCAGGAACGCCTCGCGGATCTCGGCGCCGCTGCGGGGACGGGCGGGGGCTGCGGCCATGGCGGAGCAGAACACAGGCCCATGATCCCGCAACGGCTGACGGGGCCGGGCGGGTGCAGGATGGCGGGGTGGTGGTCCCCTTCGCCGTGCGGCCGCAATGACCCTTCTGCATGCGGCCTGGCTGGCGGAGGCGACCGGCCCCCAGCTGCTGCTGTGGGCCGACACCTGGCGGGTGGCCAAGGGCCGCCGCCTCGACGACCTCACGGCCACCCCCGACCATCCGCTCGCCCTGTCGGCCGCTGATCTGACCGCCTGGCTGCAGGAACGGGGGCGGCTGCCGGACGGTGCCGCACCGAAACCGGTGCAGTTGACCCTGCCCAGCCGCAGCAGTGGCCTGCCGTTGATGGCCGGCGAACCGCTGCCCCGGCAGCTGCAGTGGTGGCCCTGGCGGCTGGAGGGCCTGGCCCTTGATCCGGCGGCGGCGGGCCCCTGGCTGGAGGGGCTGCCGCTGTCGGGGGACCACCCGGAGCTGGGGGATGACCTGCGCTGGTGGGCCCATCTGCAGCGTTGGGTGCTGAGCCTGGTGGCCCGCGGCCGCTGGTTGCCGCTGGTGACGGCCCCCGAGGCCGACGGTGGCCGCCGGGCCCTGTGGCAGCCCCTGCTCAACCACGAGGATGACCGCCGCCGGCTGGAGGATCTGGCGGGCCGGTTGCCCCAGGTGGTGACCGCCGCCGACCCCGGCGACGGCCTCGCCTGCCGCCGGCCCGGCAGCGCCCGGCTGCGGGTGGCGGCCATCGTCACGGCCCTGCTCGACGGCCAGCTGCGTCAGCCGCCGACCACCGAAGACCTGGACGGTCTGGACCCGCTGCTGACGGCCTGGCGCCAGGCCCTGGGCCCGGGCAGCGGCCGGCTGGAGCTGCAGGAGGAAGACGGCGAACGGCTGGGCACCGCCACCGCCCACTGGCGGGAAACGGTGGCCGGTCGGGTGGCACCGGCCCGGGCGGTGCTCGAACTCGACACACCCGCCGCCGGCGAAGACCTCTGGACCCTGCGCTTCGGCCTGCAGGCCGAGGCCGATCCCGAACTGCGGCTGCCGGCGACCACGGTCTGGGAGACCGGCGACGGCTCCCTGTTGCTGGGGGAGAGCGCGATTCCGCAGCCCGGGGAACTGCTGCTGGAGGGGCTGGGCCGGGCCCTGGTGGTGTTCGAACCCCTGGCCCGGGGCCTGGAGGAAGCCACGCCGGTGGCCATGCCCCTCGCCCCTGCCGAAGCCTTCGTGCTGGTGCGCACCGCCACCGCCCG
>CAZWFG010000259.1:0-2318 GCA_964632245.1 uncultured Synechococcus sp.
GGGCCTGAATGCGGGCGGTGGTGGCCTCGCCTTGTGCCTCCCCTTCCTGCCGGCCGCGATCGAGGAGGTCCTGGGCGGCGCGGGTGTGGAGCAGTTGGTCGGTGGGAATGCCGGCGAACACCATGAGTTCCTCGGTGGAGAGTGTGGGAAGCCGTTCGATCAGCATCGTAAGAACGGCGGAGAGCAATTCCGGGTGGTGCACCAGAATCTGCTGGGAGTGGATCGAGATCGGCCCGCTGGCCTAGCTCCTCCAGGCTCAGCCAGATCACCCCATCAACAAACGCCTGCCGCTGCCACCACGACAACGGCCAGGTGCAGCTCCTGGGGGTGGAGCTGAAGAAAGCGAGCGGTTTGGGCAAAGAGCCGGTGGTTGAACCCCGGCCTGCCGGACTCTGTGCTTCTGGGCCAGAACACCCCATCGAGGCGATGGTTGACCGCTTTGAGCTCAGTGGCGTCAAAGCGATACAGCACATCACCCGGCGCTGCCTGGCTGAGCGAGGGAGACGCAGAGGCCGCTTCTGGCAACAGCAGGACGATCAGATCGGGGGCGCTCTGGAAGAGCCCGTAGAACCAGTGATCGGTTTTCACGCCCCGCATCCCGATTGCACCACAGTACGCCTGTACTGCAGCGTGGATCATCTGTGTTTTCACAGGCTTTCTTGTCGGGCTCCAGCATCGGGTGCTCGCTTGCGCCCCAGGGCTGATTCAAGGTATCAACACGCCTTGTGCTCCGGCTGATGACAGGCGAAACAGGCCTAGTCGTGGTGATTGGCTTCGGCGCTAAGTTCCGCCAGTGCAAGATCGGCCTGAGCTTGATGAAGCTAATCAGCAGAGCGATTCATCCTTGTTGTGATGGAGTGAACGCCTGGTTCGGGCAGTGCTTATGGATTTTGCGGTGGTCCCGCCAGTTCGCTGGCTATGTAGGCGAGGAATCGCCGGTGGAGGGGGCTTGGTTCGAGGAGGAAAAGAGCTCCTGCTCGAAGCGCTCGATTCTGGCGTTGCTCTCTTGCAACAGCTTCAAGCGCTTCTTGCTGTCGAGCATCCGCTTCTCGCTTTCGAGCGATTCGATCCTCAGCTGCTTCGTTTGCTGCTCTATGTCGTAGACGGGACGCCAGTTGAGTGTCGCCAGCAAGCGCCGCCAGAGCGGCAAAGTGGAGACCCACTCCGACCTGGTCAGAGGGCGGGAGGATGCGGAAGTGGAGGAGGTCGTCATCGCCGTAGTTCGTGGTGAACGAAATCAGGAGGAGGAGGGCGCCAGCGAGAAGGGTTGACCAGCCCTGCCTGTCCAGCAGCCATGGTGGGGGGAGGGAATCAGGCAACCTCGAAGGCATTTCATCGTCTGACATCACAGTAGCGAGCCTGCAACGACCCCGACCTGTCCATGGTATGCCTGTACCCCACTGGGCTGAAAGTCGGCTCTCGGGCAATGGGTGGACATTCCGCACGCCATGGCATGCCACCCCTGCCGGCTTACTTGGATGACATCGGGCACCTGGCGGGATGGCCAGGACATCTCAGGACATCAGATGATGCCTAAGACGATGCTTTTCCAGGCGAGGGGCATGCTCATCACCGTCACCTGTTCGCCGACAGGCAGGCTGGAGAAATCGGGATTGGGGGAAACGCTCGCAGCCGAAGTTGCTGTGGCCTGGTGAGTGGGCTCGGGCCTCCCTCAGCTCTTGTGTTCTTCCAGCCAGGCCGCCAGGTCGGTTGGTCCACTGAAATCAAGCAGCGCTTCAGCCAGGTGCTCCAGCTGCTCCAGTGGGAGGGCCTGAATGCGGGCGGTGGTGCCCTCGCTGAGGGTGCCACAGCGGCGGTTGAGCTGGCGCAGGGTGACGCTGGCTTCTCCGAGTGCCCGTCCACGGGCCTCGCCTTCCTGCCGGCCCCGATCGAGGAGGTCCTGGGCGGCGCGGGTGTGGAGCAGTTGGTCGGTGGGAATGCCGGCGAACACCATGAGTTCCTCGGTGGAGAGTGTGGGAAGCCGTTCGATCAGCATCGTAAGAACGGCGGAGAGCAATTCCGGGTGGTGCCCCAGGATCTGCTGGGAGTGGATCGAGTTCGGCCTGCTGGCCCAGCTCCTCCAGGCTCAGCCAAACCACCCCATCAACAAACGCCTGCAGCTGCAGTGGTAGTTGGGCCGGGCCGAGGTTGAGGCGTCGGTGAGCGCCTACGTAGTTGACACCGGGCACTCAGCCCTTGTGCTCTTCCAGCCAGGCCGCCAGGTCGGTTGGTCCACTGAAATCGAGCAGCGCCTCGGCCAGGTGCTCCAGCTGCTCCAGTGGGAGGGCCTGAATGCGGGCGGTGGTGGCCTCGCTGAG
>CAZWFG010000260.1:0-2308 GCA_964632245.1 uncultured Synechococcus sp.
CCCCACGGCGACCAGGCGGTCTATGACGCCCTGGTGCGGCTGGTGCAGACCTTCGTGAGCCGCGAGCCCTTGCTCGACGGCCATGGCAACTTCGGCTCGGTGGACGACGATCCACCGGCGGCGATGCGGTACACCGAAACCCGACTGGCCCCCATCGCCCACTCGGGCCTGCTGGAGGAGATCGGCAGTGACACCGTCGATTTCGCCGCCAACTTCGACGGCTCGCAACAGGAACCGACGGTGCTGCCGGCCCAGCTGCCGTTTCTGCTGATCAACGGCTGCAGCGGCATCGCCGTGGGCATGGCCACCAGCATCCCGCCCCACAACCTCGGGGAGGTGGTCGATGCCCTGATCGCCCTGATCCGCCGGCCCGACCTGCCGGACGAGAAGCTGCTGGAGCTGGTGCCCGGGCCCGACTTTCCCACCGGCGGTGTGGTGCTCACCGGCAGCGGTCTGCGCGACACCTACCTGCAGGGCCGGGGCAGCATTCCGATGCGGGGCGTGAGCCATCTGGAAGAAGTGCAGCCGGGCAAGGGGCGCCACCGCCGCAGTGCCGTGGTGATCACCGAACTGCCGTACCAGCTCAGCAAATCGTCGTGGATCGAGAAACTGGCCGAACAGGTCAACGACGGACGCATCACCGGCATCGCCGACATCCGCGATGAAAGCGATCGCGAGGGCATGCGGATCGTGGTGGAACTGCGGCGCGATGCCGATGCCGAGAGCCTGCGGCGGGAACTTGAGCGGCGCACCGCCCTGCAGAGCAATTTTGGCGCCATCCTGCTGGCCCTGGTGGATGGTCGGCCGCAGCAGCTGAGCCTGCGGCAGCTGCTGCAGCACTTCCTCGATTACCGCGAACTGACCCTGGTGCGCCGCACCCGCTTTCTGCTCAGGCGCACCGAAGACCGGCTCGAGGTGGTGGAGGGTCTGATCCGGGCCCTGGATGATCTCAACGCCGTGATCACGATGATCCGCGAAGCCCGTGATGCCGCCACGGCCCGGGCGAGCCTGCAGGTGCGGCTCGACCTCAGCGAACGCCAGGCCGATGCCGTGCTGGCGATGCCCCTGCGGCGGCTGACGGGCCTGGAACAGGAGAGCCTCCGTCAGGAGCTGGACGACCTGCGCCAGGAGCAGGCCCGCCTGAGCCACCTGCTGGACGATCGCGACACCCTGCTCGACACCATGGTGCGCGAGCTGAAGGGTCTGCGGAAACGGTTCGCCAGCCCGCGGCGCACCCGCCTGGTGGAAGGCGGTGATGAACTGGCCGCCCAGCGCGGCGCCAGCCAGCGGCCGACGGCCGGGGCGCAGCGGCAGCAGGCCCTGGCCAGCCTGGGCAGCGACAGCCGTCTGGTGCTGCAGGGCGACGGCATCCTGCGGATCGTCACCCCGCAGGTGCTGGGTCGGCTGCGGCTGCAGGAGCCCCAGGCCTGGAGCAGCCCCGGAACCGCGGCACGGCTGATCTTGCCCGTGCAGCCGCCACCGCTGCTGCTGGCCTTCACCAACACCGGCCGGATGGCCCTGCTGCGCTGGGAGTTCGCCGCCCAGCAGCCAGCGGTGATCGAACGCTTCCTGCCGGACAGCGTGGACGGTTCGGGCGAACGGATCATCGACGTGCTGCCGCTGCCGGCTGACGAGGGCAGTGGGGTGACCCTGGCGTTGCTGAGCAGCGACGGCCGCATCAAGCGCCTGGCCGTCAGCGAGAGCCGCGAGCTGTCGGGGCGGGCGGTGTCTGTGCTCAAGCTCAAGGACGGGATCGCGCTGGAACGGGTGGTGTGCTGCCGCCCGGGCGATGACCTGCTGGTGGCCAGCAGCACCGGACGGTTGCTGCGGTTGCCCATCGACGACGCCACGGTGCCGCTGATGGGCCGCAGCGCCCAGGGGCCCACCCTCATGCGACGCCTGCCGGGGGAGACGATCGTGGGGGCGGCGGCGGCCCCACCCCAGGGGACCGTGCTGCTGGTGAGTGTCATGGGACGGCTCAAGCGGCTGGCGGTGGCCGGCCTGCGCCCCTGCCAGCGGGGCGACCTGGGCGAGATCGGCCTGCGCTTCAGCGATCGCCAGGATCGCCTGGTGGATCTGCGCGGCGACAACGGCGGTCTGCTGACGGTCGAGACCGGTGGCGGCTGCCTGCGCCTCGACGGCAGCACCCTGGCCATCGAGGACGGCCGGGGTCCAGGAACGGCGCTGGAGCTGCCCCCGAACGAAACCGTGCAGCGGCTGCTGCCCCTGGTTGACGATGGCGTTCAGAGCTAGGCGGAGCCGCCCCGGGGCCGGGGCTCTTCTGGGGATGCTGCTGCTGCTGCAGCCC
>CAZWFG010000261.1:0-2273 GCA_964632245.1 uncultured Synechococcus sp.
GGGTGAGGTCAGCCTTATCAGCCAAATGACCCATGGGGCCTGGAAGGGCCCCTCCCCATTTGCCAATGCCTACCCCGCTGAGCCTCAGCTTCGGAGCAGGCAGCAGCCGAGGTGGCAGCCACCTGAAGGCCAGACTTTCACGCACGATGCGCTTGAGAGAGCAGCCGAACGACTTCGCCCACAGCACCGGCGAACCCAGCCTGGGATAACTCTCACCACTGTGGATCGCCCTGGCCTCACTGACGCAAAGCCAAGCGGAGCTGTGGCCCTAGGAGCAGTCCTCCATCCTGCTGGTCACCACCCTGATGGCTTCCAACGAAGCCTGCGCTCTTCTCCAAACGCCATTCTCTCCACAGGAACACCTGTGCCAGGCCCTGAATCAGCGCAACCCCGCCCAGGTGCGCAGTTCATCGAGGGTCATGACGCCTTCGCTGCGCTTGTCGCCCAGCACCCAGGTGGGAAAGGCACGGATGCCGGCCTTGCGGCAGCGTTCGCGGCCCTCGTCGGTCTTGTCGCATTCCACGTAGGGCAACCGCTGGGCCCCCTCGGTGCCGAACAGGTTCTTCTGATGGAAGCAGTGGCTGCACCACCAGGCGCCGTAGAAGATCGCCCCCTTGCGCTGCAGGTCTTCGGCCAGGCGGATCTGGTCAGGCCGTGAGGGTGACACGACCTCTTCGACCGGTGCCGTGCGGCCAGGTGTCGGCAGCAGCGGCATCCCCATGGCGCCCAGGCACAGGGTGAGGATGGCGAAGGGACGGGACACGGCGACAGACCAGCGTTGGGCGACCCTAGGAGAAATGTGGACGGGGTTCCGCCCTGCTGCGGCCACCCGGCCGGCCCCCGGGGCTGAGACACTGGGCTCTGGACACGCATGGCGGAGCCATGAACGGCGGCGGCTACAGGGATTACTTCAAGGTGCTGGGGCTGGAACGCGGTGCCGACGCCGACGCGATCAAGAAGGCCTTCAGGCGTCTCGCCCGCCAGTACCACCCCGACGTGAACCCCGGCGATGCCTCCGCCGAGGCCCGCTTCAAAGAGATCAGCGAGGCCTATGAGGTGCTCTCGGATCCTGAGAAGCGCCGCCGCTACGAACAGTTCGGCCAGTACTGGAGCCAGTCCCCCGGAGCCGGTGCCGGCTTCGACGTCGACTTCGGCCGTTACGGCAGCTTCGATGACTTCATCAATGACCTGCTGGGGCGGTTCGGCGGCGCCAGCGGCTTCCCCGGGGGCTTTCCAGGGGGATTCGCCGGGGGCGGCTTCCCCGGGGGCTTCGCCGGTGGGGCCGCCGCCTCGGCCGCCGCGGCCGTGAACCTCGATGCCGAGGCCACCCTGAAGGTGTCTTTCGGCGAAGCGTTCCGCGGCAGCGAACGCAGCCTGCAGGTGAACCAGGAACGGGTGCAGGTGCGCATCCCCGCCGGGGTGCGCCAGGGCAGCCGGCTGCGACTCAAGGGCAAGGGCAACCTGCAGCCCAGCACCGGCCGCCGCGGGGACCTGTACCTCAACGTGCAGCTGGACGTCCACCCGGTGTGGAGCCTGGATGGCGATCTGCTGCGGGCCGACCTGCCCCTGACGCCGGCGGAGGCCGTGCTGGGGGGCGACATCCGTGTGCCGGTGCCCGATGGCGAGGCGGTGGTGACCGTCCCCGCCGGCATCAGCCCCGGCCGCAGCCTGCGCCTCAAGGGCAAGGGCTGGCCCCTGCGCACCGGCCGCGGTGATCTGCTGCTGACCGTGCAGCTGCTGCTGCCCGATCCCCTGACCCCCCAGGAGCAAGCCCTCTACGAACAGCTGCGGCAGTGCGGCAGCGGTGATGCCCGGGCCGACCTGTTCCAGCGCGCCCGCATCTGACCGCCTGGATCCGCTCCGTAGGATCCAGCGTCGAGGCCTGCCCCGGATGGACATCACCTACCGCCCCCGCCGTCTGCGCCGGACCCCCGCCCTGCGGGCGATGGTGCGCGAACACCACCTTGCCCCGGCCGATTTCATCTATCCCCTGTTCGTGCATGAAGGCGCCACGAACGAACCGATCGGCGCCATGCCGGGCTGCCAGCGCTGGAGCCTCGACGGCCTCGTGACCGAGGTGGGTCGTGCCTGGGACCTGGGCATCCGCAGCGTCGTGCTGTTTCCGAAGGTGGCCGATGGGCTGAAGACCGAGGACGGGGCGGAATGCTTCAACGAGCACGGTCTGATTCCCCGCGCCATCCGCCGCCTCAAGGAGGTGCATCCCGGCATGGCGATCATGACCGACGTGGCCCTGGATCCCTATTCCTGCGACG
>CAZWFG010000262.1:0-2243 GCA_964632245.1 uncultured Synechococcus sp.
GCAGCCCTGCCCGAAGCCCCCGGCGTGGTGCTGGCCAGCGGCGGCAGCAGCGGCCGGCGCCGCTGGTGTCTGCAGCCCGACAGCCATCTGCAGCAGTCGGCCGCCGCCACGGGCCGCTGGCTGCGGCAGGCAGGCCTCGATCCCGCCGCGGTGCGGCTGGTGAACCCCCTGGCACGCCATCACATCGGGGGCCTGATGCCCCAGGTGCGGGCACGGCAGTGGCAGGTGCCGCTGTTGCCGCTGCCGGCGGCGGCCCTGCGGGACCCGGCGCAGCTGCTGCGGCAGCGCCGCGACCTCGACGGCGACGGTCGCCTGCCGCTGCTGTCGCTGGTGCCCACCCAGCTGGGACGGCTGCTGGCCGACCCCGACGGGGCCGCCTGGCTGCGCTGTTTTGCCCTGATCTGGGTCGGTGGGGCAGGCCTGGCGCCAGCCCTGGCCAGGAGGGCCCGTCAGCTGGGGTTGCGGTTGGCCCCCTGCTACGGCGCCACCGAGACCGCCGCCATGGTCACGGCCCTGCCCCCCGACCGTTTTCTGGCCGGCGACGACAGCTGCGGCCTGCCCTTGGATGACGTGCAGCTGCGCCTCGCTGGCGACGGGACGGTGGCGGTGCGCTCCGGCCGCCTCAGCCCGGGCTGGCTGGCCCCGACGGGTCTGCAGCCCTTCGCCGACGCCGACGGCTGGTGGGTCAGCGGCGACTGCGGTCGGCTCACTGCGGCAGGCCTGGAGCTGCTGGGCCGCCGCGACGGAGCCGTGCTGAGCGGTGGCGTGACGGTGCACCCCGAAGAGGTGGAGGCGGCCTTGGCCGGGGTCATGGGGCAGGGGGCGCTGCTGGTGCTGGGGGTGCCCGATGCCGACTGGGGGGAGCGGCTGGTGGCCCTGGTGCGCCCCGCCGACGGCATGGCCAGCGGCCCGCTGCTGACTGCCCTGGCGGCGGCGGCGGCGGCCCTGCCGCCGGCCCAGCGCCCGAAGCAATGGCTGATCTGCCCCGATCTGACCGCCAACGACCGCGGCAAATGGGACCGCCGAGCGTGGCGGCGCTGGGCCCTGGCGGCCCTCAGCGGCGGCAGGTGAGCAGCCAGCCGCCGGTGTCCTGGGGGCGCCAGCGCGGCACCCAGTTGCGGTACGAGTAATGCAGGCCGGCGCCGTCGTCGTGGGAGTCGTACCCGCCCTCGACCAGGTCGCAGTTGCCGTTGGGATCGTTGATGAAGAAGCCCGTGGCGTCGTAACCGACGATCACGCTCCAGTGGCCACCGCCACTTGGGGCGCTCACGGGCCCGTCGCAGAGCCAGCCCACGGCCACGGGCCGGCCGGCATCAATTTCAGCCTTGAGCATCGCCACAGTGCCGTCGGTGCGGAAATCAGCCTGGAGACCGAGGGAGCGCAGGGCCTGCAGCTGCGCCTCTGAACTGGTGCTGTCGCCGTAGCACTGACGCAGGCTGTCGTAGGTGTCCTCGTTGGGTTCCTTGCCCCAAAAGGCCGCCAGCATCGCCGAGCTGGCCGAGAAGCATTCGCGATAGCCCTGGCCGTCGTCCATCTTCAGCTGGTCGAAATAGGGCACCTGCAGGCGATGGGCCGCCGGGGGGGAGGCCACGGCAGGGGCGGCGGCAGGGTCAGGGGCGGCCGCCGTCTCGGGCTGCTGCCAGAGCTGGCCTTCGGCCTGGCGACGGCGCAGCAGGCCGTCGCTGACGTTGGTGCCGGGGTCGCAGTAAAGGCAGAGGGTCTGGGGCACCTGGCTCCAGGCACGGGTTCGCAGGTCGCGGCTGATGCTGGCGAAATCGGCCTCGTCGCCGTAGAAGTCCTGACCCAGGTTCCAGGCGAAGTCGATCAGGGCGCAGCGCTGGTTGCCGTTCATCTCGGCCCAGTAGGGGATCGTGCCGGCGAGATGGGCCGCGCAGGCCTGGGCCTGGGTCGCGAGCTCACGGTCGGCGGCGGCCTGGGTGATGGTCTGTCCGGGCGTCACGGCAACACCGCCGACGGTGGTGAAGCCATAGCCGATGGTCCAGGGCTCGGCGCCACTGGCCGGGTCGGGGTAGGCCTGGTCGACGAACCCCTCGAACTCGCGAATCAGGGCCAGGGCCGGGGCCAGCGGATCCACCGGAGCCGGCGGCGGACTGGTCTGTTGCGCAACGGGACGGGGAGGGAGCGAAGAGCGTGACGGAGCCCGGGGAGGGGTGGGGGGATGGGTCGGAGGGGTGGGGGAATGAGTTGAGGGGGGAGGGGTCGCGGACGTTGACGACGACGTA
>CAZWFG010000263.1:0-2234 GCA_964632245.1 uncultured Synechococcus sp.
CCACCGCGCGGCAGGCCGCCAGCCGGGCGGCGGTGTGC
Source organism: uncultured Synechococcus sp. (assembly GCA_964632245.1). Taxonomy (GTDB): domain Bacteria; phylum Cyanobacteriota; class Cyanobacteriia; order PCC-6307; family Cyanobiaceae; genus CAIQIA01. The sequence goes on from CAZWFG010000263.1 coordinate 39, forward strand.
TCCAGCTCCTCGCGGCTGAGGCCGCAGCAGGCGGTGATCGCCTCCCATGGCGTGCTGATGATCTGCTGCCGCACCGCCTCCCAGCCGTCGCTGTGGGCCCGCACCAGATCCCAGGGGATGGCCCCGGCGGCCTGCAACGCCTTCTGCAGCCCCAGAAACACCGCCGTGTCAGAGCCGGGGATCGGCTGCAGAAACACCGAGGCGATGGGATTGCCACCCCCCAGCAGGCCACGGATCGGAAAGGCGGGCGACCCGAACCGCAGCAGGCCGGCCTCCAGCACCGGGTTGATGACGATCACCGTGCCGCCGCGGTCCCGCAGGCGGATCAGTTCGTTCATCAGCCGCGGATGGTTGGCGGGGGCATTGGAACCCACCAGCACCACCCCATCGGCCTGCTGCAGCCCCTCGAGGTTGACCATCGAGGTGCCGCTGCCGAAGACCCGGCTCAGCCCCACCGTCGAGGGGGCATGGCAGAGATCGGAACAGTCGGCCAGGTTGTTGGAGCCCAGGGCCCGCAGCAGCAGCTGCAGCAGCCAGGCGGCCTCGTTCGACGACCGGCCTGAGCTGTACGACGCCACCCGGGTGGGATCGGGCCGGCGGAACGCCTCGGCCAGCCGGTCCATCGCCTCATCCCAGCCGATGGGTTCGTAGCGGTCGCTGCCGCCACGGCAGAGCAGGGGCCGGTCGAGGCGGCCGAGGCGGTCGCAGGCGGCAGAATCAAGCTGCTGCAGTTCGGCCAGCGGCCGGCCGGCCAACCGCCCCGGTGCCACCGCCGGTTGCAGTTCGGCCTGGATCGCTTCGACGCTCTTGAGGCAGCGCTGCAGCGGTTCCCCCAGCTCATCGCGAAAGCCGCCGTTCTGGCCGCCGGTGCCCCAGGCGCACGAGAGGCAGGCGCTGCGATGGGTGAGCGTCTGCCACAGGCGCAGACCATCGGGCGACAGGCTCGCGCGGGCCCAGCCGTCGATCAGGGGCCAGCCGCCGCCGCTGCGGTCTTCGGGGGGGGAGGGCATGGCGGGTCAGCGGCGGCCGGCACCATCAGCCTGCCCGGCCACAGCATGCCAACGGTTGCTACCCATGGGACACCCCCGCGCCGCCGCCATGGGCAGCACCACCGTCAGCAACGCCGCGGCACTGTTCACCCCCGAGCGGGTGGCGGCCCTGCTGCCGGGCGCGACGCCGGCGGCGATCGAGGCCCACCTGCCGCTGCTGCTCGAAGCACTGGCCGCCGAAGGGATCGACGATCCGCTGATGGTGCTGATGGCCCTGGCGACAGTCCGCGCCGAAAGCGCCGGCTTCGTGCCGCTCGACGAAGCCGTCTCGGCCTGGAACACCCCGCCCGACGGGCCGCCCTATGCGCTTTACGACGACCGCGAGGACCTGGGCAACCGCGGGCCCGGCGATGGTGCTGCCTTCCGCGGTCGCGGCTTTGTGCAACTCACCGGCCGCGACAACTACCGCCGCTACGGCAACCGGCTGGGCGTCGACCTGCTGGCCGACCCCGACCGGGCCAACGATCCGGCCCTTGCCGCCCGGTTGCTGGCGGCCTTTCTGCAGGCCCACGAGGCCCGCATCCGCGCCGCCCTGGCGATCGACGACCTGGCCGCCGCCCGGCGGGCGGTCAACGGCGGCCGCCATGGGCTGGCGGCCTTCACCGACACCTGGCGGTCCGGTGAGGTGCTGCTGCGCACCCCACCCACGCCGGCCCCATCCCGCGGCCAGCAGGTGGGGGGAACGATCACAGCCTGCGACACCGGCCTGATCCAGGGCCTGTCGCTGCAGGTGCTCGATCGGCTGCAGCGGCAGCGGCCCGATGTGCTGGTGCGGCTCGAGCATCCGCTGATCCGCGTCAGCGGCCGCCACAACAACCCTTACCTGCAGCGCCGGGCCGCCGCCGATCTGGTGCAGGCGGTGGAGGAACGGGGCCAGCCGCTGTGGATCAACAGCGCCCTGCGCACGCCGATGCAGCAATACGTGCTGCATCAGCAATACCTGCGCCACCTGTGCGGGGTGATGGCGGCGGCACCACCACCCCACAGCAACCACAACAGCGGCCTGGCGATCGACATCGACGACGCCGAGGGTTGGCGACCGGTGCTTGAACGCCACGGCTGGCGCTGGATCGGCGCCTTCGATCCGATGCACTTTGACCACACCGGTGGTGGCGACGATCTGGGGGAACTGCAGGTGAAGGCGTTC
>CAZWFG010000264.1:0-2233 GCA_964632245.1 uncultured Synechococcus sp.
GCGTGTTCGAGTTCGACGCCTTCGCCGCCGGCACCAACGCCATCGCCACCACCCTCGCCGATCTGAGCGGCAAGGGCTGCTGCACGATCATCGGCGGGGGCGACTCGGTGGCGGCGGTCGAGAAGGCCGGTCTGGCCGATCGCATGAGCCACATCTCCACCGGTGGTGGTGCCAGCCTCGAACTGCTGGAGGGCAAGGTGCTGCCCGGCGTGGCCGCCCTCGACGAGGCGGCCTGATCCCCGTCCTCGGCCGTCAGAGGGTGCCGGGCCCTTCGCTGGCACCCCCTCGGTCCTGAAGCCTCATCCGCCGTTCGGGAGGTTCCGGAAGGTTGAACTGCTGACGCAGGGCCCTGGCCTGGGCACGCATGTCATCCCGCAGCCGCTTCAGGGCCTCGCGCTCCTGTTGCTGACAGGCTTGAGCAGCCTTGTCGTTGGCCGCGGCCTTGAGGCAGCGCTCGTCGTTGTCGAGGATGCTCAGGCGCCCCTCGTGGTGACGTTGCAGCAGGGTCCGCTGAATGCTGATCATCTGCAGCTGTTGTTCGCGGGTGAGCTGAGGGCGATCAGGCCGTCCTGGCCCCCATCCCTCGGCGCGGCCGGGGGTGGCGCCGGCCAGCAGGCCGGTGCCGCAGGCCAGGGCCAGCAGGGCACCGGCCAGGCGAGGGTTGATCGGTGGCATCAAGAGTGGCATCACGAAAGGCATCAGCAATCCATGCAGACGCCGATCAGTGTCTGCGGTCGCTGTTGCCCTGTTGTGACCCTGGACGCGCCAGCTCTGACGAGACATGACCGGCGTCGGCCGGTAATTCCAGCAGCTGCCTGAGCCAGAGGCTGAGGCGTCCGGACAGGCGACCTTCCTCGTGGCGCTGCAGGGCTTCCAGCACCACCGCCGAATTGATCCAGACAGGAGCCATCGATGGTCGGCTTCTCCCAGGCAGTGTCCCGGCCACCGCTGGTGGTCACAAGGGGGCACCGGTGGAAGAGATTCAGCGGCGGGAGACCACCCGCACCAGGCGGCTGACGCTGACGGTGCCCTCAGGGTGCAGCAGCAGCACAGCCCAGAACTGCTGCCCCGGCTTGTAGGGGGCCTGGATGCGCTTGAAGATCCCGCCGGCGGTCAGGGCGCCCAGCTGCAGATCAGGGCTGCGCAGGCTCCGCTGGGCCTCGGCAGGCACCTCGCCGACGCCTCCCGCCAGCATCGTGTCCTTGAGGGGTTCATCGAGCACCACATCGATGTCGTAGCGCTGGCCGGTGAGCACCTCTTCGGGCATCAGCACCGCCACGGGCAGGTCCCGTTCACCGCTGCGGAGGATGGCTTCCTCCGCCAGCACCTCCTGGCTGGCGAGGCGGTTGCCCTGCTGGCGCACCGCCAGCCGCTGGCTGGCCTCCAGCCGGAAGCTGCGCCCCGCCTCCAGGCGGCTGCCGGTCACTTTCACCAGCAGGGTGCTGCGGCCATCGGGCAGGTCCGGGCCGCTGCTGAGGGTCCAGCGGGCATCGGCGAAGGCCTGGCGCAGCTGCTGATGGCGGGTCTCCAGCCGGCCGGGATCCAGGCCGGGGCCGGTCTCGACGAGACTGCGCAGGCCGTCGTTGCCGGAGCGGTTCAGGGCCTGCTCGAGGTTGCGCAGCAGCGGATCGCTGACCCGGGCCCCGGCCGGTGTCGCCCAGGGGCCCATGGCCAGCGCCATGGCCGCCAGCAGAGCCAGGCAGGGGCTCCGCTGCATGGTCCAGGACGGCGGCCGCTGCATCGTGTTTCAGCTCTGACAGTCGCATTAACTTAGGCGGCGCCTGCCCTGCGTCCATGTCCCGGCTTCTGATCGCCGCCAGCGGCACCGGTGGTCATCTGTTCCCGGCCCTGGCGGTGGCGGACTGCCTCGCCGACCGATGGCAGATCGATTGGCTGGGGGTCCCCGACCGGCTGGAGCGGCAGCTGGTGCCTGACCGTTATCCCCTCACCACCGTCAGGGCCGGCGGGCTGCAGGGCCGTGGCCTGCGCAAACTGCTGCAACTGCTGCAGCTGATCGGCAGCAGCGGTGCCGTGCGCCGCCTGATCCGACGCCGGCAGGTGTCGGTGGTGTTCACCACCGGTGGTTACATCGCCGCCCCCGCGATCCTGGCGGCCCGCTGGACGGGCCGGCCGGTGGTGCTGCACGAATCGAATGCCGTGCCGGGGCGGGTCACCCGCCTGCTGGGGCGGTACTGCAGCCAGGTGGCCGTGGGGTTGCCCCAGGCTGCCGCGC
>CAZWFG010000265.1:0-2212 GCA_964632245.1 uncultured Synechococcus sp.
GTTGCTGGGTGGCGCGTTGTTGAAGTCGGCGTAGTTGCGGTAGGTGGTGCCGAAGTTGAAGGAGGGAAAGGCGTTCTGGGTCTGCAGACTGAGGGTGGGATACCAGGCGGAAATGCGCTCCCGCAGCACCGACTTCGCTTCCTCCACCTGCATGGCGACAGCCTTGAGGCGTGGATTGTTGACCTCAGCCAGCTGCTCGGCCTGCTCGAGGCTCAGGGGCACCAGGTCATTGATGCGCACCTGTTCCGTGCGGTTCGGCAGGGCCAGGGGGGCGGGCCCCAGCAGGTTTTCCAGGCCGGCGGGAACCGTGGTGGAGGCCGGAGGCAGCACCGTGGGGTTCGACTTGGGTCGCTCACCCTTGATGGCCGGCGCCAGGGGCAGCGGTGGCGCGGGCGGGATGGCCGCCGGGAAGGGCGCTTCGGGCGTGGGGGCCGTGGATGCGGGCAGGGTCCCCGCGGGAGCTGGTTCCGGGGTGCTGGCAGCAGGGACCTCCTGACTGCGGGCGGCGGCACCCGTGCAGATCACCAGGGCGAGGACCAGGGAGCGCATGCGTCCGGGCGCCATGGCGGAGGGATTTCTTTCGTCACGGGAGATTACGACTTGGGACGCGCCTGGCCGAGACAGGCGGCCACGATCTCATCTGCCCCTCCAACCACGTCGACCGGCACCGGCAGCCTCAGCCGCAGCTCGTCGAGGGTCATGTCGTCGAGAAACACCGGCTCCCCCCGCCGCAGGGTCACCGCCGGCAGCAGCAGCCGTTCCCCCAGGTCGCGGCCTTCGAGGCCCGCCAGCAGGTCGGCGCCCGTCAGCAGGCCCGTCACCACCTGGGGCTGACCCCAGTAGGGGCTGGGCAGGGCGATGAGCCGCAGATCCAGCCCCTGCACCTGCCGCAACCGCTGCACGGCCGGCTCCAGGGACGGCCCCACCAGGCTGCCCACCACCCAGCTCAGGGCCTGGGGCCGGGCCAGCCGTGGCGGCAGGCCCCGGGTCGCCCCGTCCATGCTCTCGAGAAAGGCGCGGATGCTGCCGACGCCGTTCTCCTGCTGGGGCAGATCCTCGTAGTTGCCGCGGGGGGGCAGGGGCGCCCCCGCCAGCAGGTACCACTCGTCCGACAACCAGACCCAGCGGCTGCCCAGTCGCTCCTCCAGCTGCCGCTGCAGCGGTTCCACCGTGGCGATCGTGGCGGCCGCCAGGGCCGGATCGACCTGCCGCAGCCCGTCGTCCGGCGGGCGAAAGCGGGTCAGCCCCACGGGCACCACCGCCGCCGACAGCACCGTGGGCCAGTCGCCGCCGGCAAAGGTCGCCAGATCAGCGAGGGTGCGCACCAGGGCGTTGCCATCGTTGATCCCAGGGCACACCACCACCTGGGCGTGGATCTGCAGCCGCCGCTCCCGGAACCAGGCCAGCTGGTCGAGGATGGCGCCGGCGCGCTCGTTCTGGAGCAGCCGGCGGCGCAGGTCCGGCTCGGTGGCGTGCACCGACACGAACAGGGGAGACAGGCGCTGGCGTTCGATCCGATCCCAGTCGCCGGCGGTGAGGTTGGTGAGGGTGAGGTAGGAGCCGTAGAGGAAGCTCAGGCGAAAATCGTCGTCCTTGAGATACAGGCTCTTGCGCCGGCCCGGGGGCTGCTGGTCGATGAAGCAGAACGGGCAGCGGTTGTTGCACTGCCGCAGGCCATCGAAGAGGGCTTCGGTGAAGCTGAGGCCCAGACCGTCATCCGGATCCTTTTCGAGGCTGACCCGGTGCGGGGTGCCATCGGGATCCTCCACGTCGAGCACCAGCTCCTCTTCGGTGCAGAGCCACTGCAGGTCGATCAGGTCCCGGGGTCGGGTGCCGTTGATGGCCACCAGGCGATCACCGGGCTGGAAGCCCAGCTCGTCGCCGATGGACCCCGGCAGCACCGCCGCCACCACAGCCGGTGCCGGCGTGGCGGCGCTGGGTTCGACCGGCAGGGGAATGCCGTCACTGGGTTCGTTCCACACGCCGGCTCAGCGGGGCACTGCCTCCAGTGTGGGGCTTCCGGCCACCAACCCCAGCAGCAGGGCGCCGAAAAGCAGCCGGTAGATCACGAAGGGCCAGGTGGTGCGGGTCTGCAGAAAGCGCAGCAGCCAGGCGATGGCGATCCACGAGACCACCGCCGCCGCCACCACCCCCAGCAGCAGGGGGATCGGGCCGAAGGCTGCCCCTTCCTTGAGGGCCCCCTTGAGTTCCA
>CAZWFG010000266.1:0-2201 GCA_964632245.1 uncultured Synechococcus sp.
TGGGCCTTGAGCGGCCCATCCCCTTGGCTGGGTTCGGGGACGACCCAATCGGGGCGGAGCACCTCGTCGTAGTCGTCGAGGGCCACGGCAACCGGCACCGCCAGCTCTTCGGGTTTGCGGAGGTCGCCGGGCTCCCAGGCCAGTACCTCCTGGCAGAACAGCTCAAAGCTGGGGGCCACGCTCAGCCAGTGCTCGCCCACGGGCTGGTCTTCCAGCAGTTGCTCCAGTCGTTGCTGCCAGTCGGCCAGCACGGTGGTGGCACTCTCCGGGAAAATCCCCAGGCGATTGAGCACCACCGGCTCCACCACCAGGCCCACCGGCTGGGCCATGCCCTTCCACTCCTCGTGGGTGTGAACACCAGGAGCGCGGGGGGGCATCAGCAGGTCACCTCGCTTCGCTGGCAACCAGAACGGTTCCATACTGGTGGCATCTCAAGCCGCTGCCTGGCTGTCATGGCCAAGACCCTCACCCTCAAGAACCTGCCCGATGCGCTCCATGCCCGGCTCAGCGCCGCCGCCAAGCGGCACCGCCGCAGCCTGAACAACGAGGCGATTGTCTGTCTGGAGGCCGGCCTGGGAGCGGAGACTCCCTCTGTTGAGGAGGAGCTGGCGAGAATCAGAGCGCTGCGCGACAGTCTCGGCCCCCACGTCTTTGATCCAGATGAGATCGATGCGTTCAAGCGGGAAGGTCGGCCTTGATCGTCGTCGACACCAACATTCTCGCGTATCTGTTGTTGCTTGGCCCTAAAACTGAGCAGGCAGAGATTCTGCGGCGACAGGAGCGCCAATGGGCGGCGCCGCAACTCTGGCGGAGCGAGTTCCGCAATGTGCTCACCGGCTATCTGCGTCGCGAACGCCTGCCTCTTGCCCGAGCCGTCGCGGTGATGGAGGAGGCCGAGCTGATCATGGCTCCCCATGAGGAAACAGTTGGCACCGAACATGTGCTCCAGCTGGTGAGCAGCAGCCGCTGCAGTTCCTATGACTGTGAATTCGTGGCTGCCGCCCAACAGCTCGGCGTGCCGCTGATCACGGAGGATCGGGCCATCCTGGCGGCGTTCCCCGATCTGGCGCACTCGCTGCATCAGGCCACCTCCTGAGGCCACAGCACGATTGCGCCGGCGGGTCGGGTGCTCGCTGTCTCTGAGCAGCCGCTCGAGCCGTTTGGGCAGCGCGTCGAACGGGGTGCCCAGGGGCAGCTCTTGCACCAAATGTCGATCTCCGTCCGGTCCCAATCTCCTTCTGCTTTGGAGATCCATTCCTCAACTACAGGGTTTCGTTCAGCCATACAGGACCTCCCCGTGATCGAGAGCTTCGCGGATGATCGGGTCGCCCCAGCGGTAGCGCGGTTCAATGTCTTCAGGACGCCTGATCAACAGATCGACGCGGAAGCCAGGCTTGCAGGCCCTGCGAATTTCCCGGCTCTTGGCAAATGGCCTCCCTTCAAATGGCATCACCACCAGGATGTCGGCGTCAGAATCCCAGCGGGCCTCGCCCCGGGCCTGAGAACCAAACAGGATCACTTTCTCTGGCGCAAAGTGATCCACCAGCCGTTGGGTGAAGGCCCTGAGGGCCTCACGGGTGACCAGGGGTGGGGGAGTGGCCGCCATGGGCTCCATCATCGCGCCGCCTCCAGGGGCCAGAGCACAATCGCGCCGGCAGGTTCGATCCGCGGAGCTGTGGCCACCTCAAAGGTGCGCCGGATCGCGTCCGGCTCCAGTTCCAGATCGCGCTCGATCCGCGCCAGCCGTTTGTCCCAGTAGCTGCGGTTGTCACGCAGCTGGCGCAGCTCTTGGTCGGCAAAGCCGAAGGCCAGCTGCTCCGCTTCGCTGTCGTGCTTGGTGCGGGTCTTGAGGATCCGCTCCCGCTGGTCCTGCAGCACCTTGATGAAGGCGTTGGCTTCATCTTCGGCGCGCTGGCTCAGCAGGCCGCGGGCGCGCTCGGCCCGCTCGGCCGCCAGTGCCTCCAGGCGGTCTTTGAGCTGGGCCACATCGGCCGGCAGGTGCGCCCGCAGCTGCTGCTGGATGGCCTCCTCCACCGCTGTCAGGCGTTCGCGCAGGCTGGTCTCCAGGTCGGCCAGGGCCAGGTTGGTTTTGGTGGCGTTCAGCACCCGCAGCCGCCGGGCCGGATCCGCCGGGTCCCATTCGGCCACCAGCTCCAGCACCTCATCGTGCAGCCGGGCGGCACCATGGCCATACAGCGATA
>CAZWFG010000267.1:0-2201 GCA_964632245.1 uncultured Synechococcus sp.
GTTGAGCAGCGTCAGGAACACCGCCAGCAGGGTCGAGGGGCGGCGCATGCCGGCGGGACCGAGGCCCCTGAACCTATCCGCCGCTGCCCGCAGCGTCGGCGTACACCGGATCCCTCCCCCGTGGCAGCACGTTGAAGCGTGCCCGCACCTCCTCCAGGGGACTGGAGAAGTGTTGCCACGGGTTGAGGTTGCTGATCAGATCGGTGTTCACCTGGCGGCCGTGGGCCATGCCGGCGAAGACCCGTTCGGGATCCAGCTGGCCGGTTTCAGCGCAGAGGAACGGCGACATGCCGATGCCCAGCTCGTATTCGGCCATCACCAGCATCAGCACCATGAAGGGGTCCTGGCGTTCGAAGCCCCCCTGAAACCCCAGGACGGCCCCCTCCTCTTCTGCTGTGGTCCCATAACCCCCAAGCACATGGCAGCAGTCGTGCAGCAGCACCGGTGGTGGAGGTCCACCCACCTCGCCGGGGAAGGAGAACCCATTGCGGTCGATGAAGTGGGCGTAGGCGAAGCCGAAGCTGTCATCGGGGTAATCGCGCAGGGCCCGGTGGCGTTCTGCCATGGCGTCGTCGCCCTGTCGCAGCAGCACGCGGGCGATGGCCAGGGCACCCCGGGGCCCCTGCTGCTGCAAGGTCGTGGTGAACGCATCCTTGAGAAACCCCCGGCGAGCGATGTCAAGCCGCAGCGGCAGCAACCGCTTCTCAAGCACCTGCCGATAGGTGGTGATCGGCTGGTCGTCGGCGCGGAAACAGGTCGCTGCCCGTGACAGCAGATCCAGCTGGGCCTGGCTCGGTGAGCCGTCGAACAGGGCCGTGAGGGTCATGCCCCGCAGAATCCGTTGCCGCCAGATCGGTGCCGCATCGAGGGCATCCAGCTGCCGACCGGCCTCCTCCGGGGTGAGGGGTTCGAGGGTCTCAAGATCGAGCGCGATCCCGAGCAGGTGGTCGCGCACACCCCGCAGCACCGCTAGCGCCTTGGGGCTGGGGCCTGAGGGGGTGTTCAGGGCCACTTGCTTGAGGCACGCCAGTCCCAGGCGGCCGATGGGCTCCCTGAGGTCCTCCGGCAGTTCGTGGCGGGGGTCCAGCACGGTTATTGGGGCGGCATGTCTCCAGAGTGCAGACGATGGCGATGTCCGTCAGGCCGGCCGTGGGATGCTCGCAGCAGAGCGGGAACGGCCATGGCCGAGGTGCAGCTGAGCCACCTGGATGCCGCCGGTCGGGTGCGGATGGTGGAGGTGGGCGACCGGCCGGCGACGGCCCGCGAGGCGGTGGCCGAGGGCTGGCTGCGCTTGCCGCCGGCGCTGCTGCAGCAGCTGCTGGCCGGAACCGTTCCCAAGGGTGATGTGCTGGCGGTGGCGCGGGTGGCGGCGATCCAGGGTGCCAAGCGCACCGCCGAGCTCATTCCCCTCTGCCATCCCCTGCCCCTCACCGGGGTCGATGTGGCGATCGAACCGGCGGAACCCGAACCCGGTGCCACGGCCCTGCGCGTGACCGTGAGTGCCCGCACCACCGCCAGCACCGGCGTCGAGATGGAGGCGCTCACGGCGGTGCAGGTGGCGCTGCTGACCCTGTACGACATGCTCAAGGCCGTCGAGCCGGGCCTGACCCTGGGGCCGGTGCGGCTGCTGCGCAAGACCGGCGGCCGCCACGGCGCCTGGGCCGCTGCCGCAACGACGTCCCCACCAACGTCCCCGGCGCCGTCACCGGAACCGTTCCCGGCCGAAGGGCTGCCCCTGGCCGAGGCGCGGCGGCAGCTGCTGCAGGCGCTGGTGCCCCCCCAGCAGACCGAGGTGATGCCCCTGGCGCTGGCCGCCGGTCGCGTCACCGCCGCCCCGGTGACGGCGCCGGAGGCGGTGCCGGGCTTTGCCGCCGCGATTCTCGACGGCTATGCCGTCGCCGACCGGGAACCACCGGTGGCCGGCCAGCGCTGGACCCTGGTGGGCCGCGCTGCCCCGGGCGCCCCTTACCCCCTGGCCCTGGGCGCCGGCGAGGCGGTGCGCATCCTCACCGGGGCGCCGCTGCCGGCGGGGGCCTGGCGGGTGCTGGCCCAGGAACGGGTGACCGCCACCGACGAGCAGCTGGAGCTGCACCAGGCCATGGGGGCCGACCGCTGGGTGCGGGCCGCCGATGAGGAGGTGGCGGCCGGTGCCGAGCTGGTGGCGGCGGGGGTGCGGCTGGGGCCGGCGCGGCTGGCGCGGC
>CAZWFG010000268.1:0-2193 GCA_964632245.1 uncultured Synechococcus sp.
TGCTCAAGGCCGACGGCGGCATCGGCTTCTTCATCTGGGATGCCTACAACGCCGGCGGCGATTCGAGCACCAGCCAGATCATCCTGGCGATTCTCTATGTGGGCCTCGTCGGCCTGCTGCTCGACCGTTTCGTGGCCTGGATCGGCGACCGCGTCAGCGGTCCCCGGCGCTGAGGATCAAGTCATGACCGCCTTTCTGCAACTGGACTCGGTGGAGCAGAGCTTCACCCGCCCGGATGGCACGGTGCTGCAGGCCCTGAGCACCATCAACCTCAGCATCGATCGCGGCGAGTTCGTCTCGCTGGTGGGCCATTCGGGCTGCGGCAAGTCGACCCTGCTCAACATCCTCGCCGGCCTGTCCCAGCCCAGCCGCGGCGGCGTGATCCTCGAGGGGCGCCAGGTCACCGAACCCGGCCCCGACCGGATGGTGGTGTTCCAGAACTACTCGCTGCTGCCCTGGCGCAGCGTGCGCGGCAACGTTGACCTGGCGCTGCGGGAGGTCAAGCGCGACCTGAGCCGGAGTGAACGGGCCGACCGCACGGCGGCGGCCCTGAAGATGGTCAACCTGGAGGGCGTGGCCGAACGGCTGCCGGGGGAACTGTCGGGGGGGATGCGCCAGCGGGTCGCGATCGCCCGGGCTCTGGCGCTGCAGCCCAAGCTGCTGCTGCTTGACGAACCCTTCGGTGCCCTTGATGCCCTCACCCGCGGGCACCTGCAGGAGCAGCTGATGCGCCTCTGCCAGGAGGCCGGCATCACCACCGTGATGGTGACCCACGACGTCGACGAAGCCCTGCTGCTGAGCGACCGGGTGGTGCTGCTCACCAATGGGCCCCGGGCCCATGTGGGGCGGATCGTGGCGGTGCCGTTCGAGCGGCCCCGCTGCCGCAAGGGGGTGCTGCAGCATCCCGCGTACTACGACCTGCGCAACACCCTCCTGGAGTTCCTGCACGACCAGCGGCGGGTGGTGCGGCGCAAGCCCGCGGCGGTGGTGGCGGCGCCGGCGCCGAAGGTGCGGCTGGGCTACCTGCCCGGCCTCGATGCCGCGCCCCTGCTGGTGGCCCAGCAGCAGGGCCTGTTCGCCGGCGATGGTGTGCAGGTCGAGCTGCTGCGCTGCCAGAGCTGGGAGGAGATCGACGATCTGCTGCGGCTGCAGCGGCTCGACGGGGCGGCCCTGAGCGCCGCCCAGCCCCTGGCCATGGCCGCGGGCCTGGGGGTGGCGGGCAGCACACCGTTGCCGATGGTCGTGACCCAGACCCTCAGCCGCAACGGCAATGCCCTGGTGCTCAACCGCGACCTGGGCCTGGGGGGCAGTGCCGACCTGCTGGCCGCCCTGCAGCAGGGCCGGTCCCTGCGGCTGGGGGTGCCCGACCGCCTCTCGATGGCCGAGCTGCTGCTGCGCCACTGGCTGGCCGGAAACGGCATCGATCCCTCGTTGGTGCAATGGCAACGCCGCAGCCCCCTGGGCTTGCAGGCGGCCATGGAGGGGGGCCTGATCGATGGCTTCGCTGCCGGCAAGCTGCGGGCCTGCATCGCCCAGCACCGGGGCAGCGGCAGCGTGGCCCTCACCGATGCCGCCGTCTGGCCCAACCACGTCGAGAAGGTGCTGGCCCTGCGGGAGGACTGGGTCGATGGGCAACCCCAGGTGGCGGTGGCCCTCACGGCGGCGCTGCTGCGGGCGGCCGCCATCTGCGACGATCCGAACCGGCGGCCGTTGCTGCTGGAGGTGCTCACCAGCCCCGAGGGTTTCGGCCCCCAGCTGCGGGATCCCCTGCACGAAGGCCTCAGCGACCCGGCCTCATCCCCCGACCTGGCCCAGTCCACCGGGCTGCTGCGCTTCAACCGCTACTTCCTGGGTCAGGCCTGCTGGCCCGATCCTGCAGAAGGCCTGTGGGTGCTCACCCAGCTGGCCCGCTGGGGTCTGGCCCCGTTGCCCGACCACCGCGACGAACTGCTGGAGCGGGTCTATGGACGCCGCCTGTTCCTCGAGGCCTGCGAGCGGGCCGGCATCCGCGACCAGGAGCCCACCCAGCGGGTGGTGACCTTCACCGACGGCGATCGCTTCGACGTGGATGACCCGGCCGGTTACGCCGCCCGTCTGCCCTACTCCCTGGCCCCCCGCCCCCCGGCCCCCCCTGCCTGCCCCCGTGCCGACCCCCCCCCGCCCCCCCGTGCGGGTCGAGGCCCTCGCCCAGAC
>CAZWFG010000269.1:0-2163 GCA_964632245.1 uncultured Synechococcus sp.
GACCCAGAATGGCCACGGCGGGGGTCTAGCAATCTGGTGAATGCAGCGGACTCATAATCCGCCTTAGGTGGGTTCGATCCCCACGACCCCCATTGGCCCCCAGGGACTTCCGGGGCGAATTCTGACAATTTCCACGGCATCTCTCAGAATCCTTGGTTCGGTGGCCAGCAACCTGCAACACCCTTAAGGTGGATAAACACCCAGGAGTCCTGCCACGCAGTGGTCATCTCGGAAGCCACCGTCAAGGAGCAGATCCTGAGAACCCCGGGGCTGCTCACGACGCCTGAAACCGGGGTGTCGAGCGCCGAACGGCAGCGCATTCTTGATCTGGTCAACCTCTACGGCATCCTGCCGCTGCGGGCCTTTCTGTTCGTGGTCTACGCCGCCAATGGCGCCACGGCAGCGGCGGCCCTGATGGCGGCGGCCTTCATCTCCGTCGCCCTGCTGGTGCTGCTGCGGCACACCGGCCGCCTGTCCTACGGCATCTACCGCTTCACATCCCTGCTGTTCACCCTCGCCTGCCCGGTCCTGCTGACGGCGCTGCTGGGGGGGTTCATGGCCAGCAGCATGGTGATCGGCTGGTCCCTGCTCTCCCCCATTCTCGGGCTGCTGCTCTACGAACGTCGCACGGCCGAACGTTGGTTCGCTTTCTTCATCGCGGGCATTGTCATCAACCTCGGGCTGGACCTGCTCATCCCTCCCCACCGGAGCGTGACGAACCACGGCTGGCAGGACAACCTCACCGTCGTCAACATCGTCGGTGTCAGCACGTTGCTGTTCCTGATGCTGCGCTGGTTCTTTCTCCGCCGCCAGCAGGTGGAGCAGCGGCTGGATCTCTTCGCCAGCCAGGTGTCGCATGAATTGCGCAATCCGCTGGCCACCATCAGCCTCGGCATCTCCCACGCCATCCGCATTGACGCCGCCGATCCCAGCCGGGACCACCAGCGCCAGATCCTCTCCCTGGTGCAACAGGAGGTGACCCATTGCAGCGAACTGCTCAGCTGCCTGCTCGACCTGAGCCGCAGCAACGGCGATGGCATCCGCCGCAACCTGACGGTGCTCGATGTGTTCGGCTGCTGCCAGTTGGCGGTGGACGCCTGCAGCGACCCTTGCGGCGGTCGACTCAGCCTTGTGTGTGAGCTGGCCGAATCTGAGCGGCTAGCGGTTGCCCACCCCCATTATCTGACCCAAAGCCTGCGCAACCTGATCGAAAACAGCTGCAAGTTCTCCCCGGGTTCCAGTGCGGTGGAGGTGACCCTGGACCGCATCGAGGGGCCGCTGCCCCTGCGCATCCGCGTTGCCGACCGTGGCATCGGCATTCCGGCAGATGAATTGGACAAGGTGTTTGACCATCACTACCGGGCCAGCAACAGTGGCCGCACCCATGGCAGCGGCCTGGGTCTGTCTCTGGTGAAGGCCATGGTCGAGACCATGGGGGGCAGCATCCGTGCCGCCAACCGCAGCGAAGGCGGTACGGTGATTTCGATCCTGTTGCCCGCTGCCCGCAAGGGCATGCCATGGCCGCCCAGTGCTCCCCAGGCCTGAGAAGCACCACCGGTCTCATCCTCACGCTCCTCCTGGTTCTGGGTCTGCAACCCCGTAGGGCCCTCGCCGACCGCGACCTTTACGTCGAGGCGGTCAATGCGTTGCGGCAGCAGCAGGGCAAGCCGGACCTGTTGCCCCTGCCAGAAGCACTGGAAGCCGAAACCGTGACCTACCAAGCCCGCCTGGCCAGGCAGATCCTCCTCGGCGGCAGCTGCGACCACGATCTCGGCCGGTGGAGCGCCTTCCAGACCGCCATGGCCCACCAACGGCTGCAACCGCTCGGAGAGGTGATCGCCTGTCCCGGTCAACCCGGCACCTGGCAACCAGACCAGCTGGCAGGCCGCTGGTTCGAGTCGGAGGTGCACCGGCGCGTGCTGATGGAGCGGGCTGCCGCCAGCCACATCAGCTGCAATAGGTTTCTGGGAGCCACGCTGGAGGTGGTGCTCTGCACCACCTGGCGCCGTCCCTGACCCTGCCATGACCCTCACCCTGTACGGAGGGGCCCGCTCGCGGGCCTCCATGCCCCGCTGGTATCTGGAGGAACGACAGATGCCCTACCGCTGGGTGCAGCTCGACATGGCCGCCGGCGCGGACTTGATGGCGTGGCTCGAAGGCGGC
>CAZWFG010000270.1:0-2155 GCA_964632245.1 uncultured Synechococcus sp.
ATCCGCTGGATGCCACCAGCCTGGACGTGCCGGTTCCGGATTATCTGGCGGCCCTGAACAGAGACGATCTGCGGGGGATGCGCATCGGCGTGCTGCAGGAAGCATTCACCGAGGGGCTCGACCCGGAGGTTGAGGCAGCCGTGCGGCAGGCGGCTGCTCATCTGCAGAGCCTTGGCTGTGAACTGGTGGACGTGAGCTGTCCCCGCTTCCAGGCCGGCATCGCGACCTATTACGTGATCGCCCCCTCCGAAGCCTCCGCAAACCTGGCCCGTTACGACGGGGTCAAGTACGGCCTGCGGCAAGCGGGTGGTGACAGTCTCGGCACCATGACGGCCCTGACACGGGCATCAGGGTTCGGTGCTGAGGTGCAGCGCCGGATCCTGATCGGCACCTATGCCCTCTCCGCGGGCTACGTCGATGCCTTCTACCGCAAGGCCCTGCAGGTGCGCACCCTGATCCGTCAGGACTTTGACCGGGCCTTCGCCGACGTTGATCTGCTGCTCACGCCCACCGCCCCCACCACCGCTTTCAGGGCAGGCGACCATGCCGATGACCCCCTGGCGCTTTACCTGGCCGACCTGCTCACCATCCCGGCCAACCTGGCGGGCTTGCCGGCCATCAGTGTTCCCTGTGGGTTCGACAGCCAGGGCCTGCCCATCGGCCTGCAGCTGATGGCTCCGGTGCTGGCGGAGGAGCGCCTGCTGCAGGTGGCCCATCGCTACGAAACCACGGCGGGGGTGATGACCCGTCGCCCACCTGCATCGCTGGCCATCTGACCCCACCACTGGTGGCGCTGCTGGCACCCACCGCTAGGCTTGGTGCCCCGGTCGCCGTGGCCGGCCGCGCCGGATCGTCCCGTGAGTTTCGTCCCCCTTCACAACCACAGCGACTACAGCCTGCTCGACGGTGCGTCCCAGCTCCCTCAGATGGTCGAACGCGCCGTGGAACTGGGCATGCCGGCCCTGGCCCTCACCGACCACGGCGTCATGTATGGCGCCATTGAGCTGCTGAAACTGTGCGGCAAGGCCGGCATCAAGCCGATTATCGGCAATGAGATGTATGTCATCAACGGCAAGCTCAGTGATCCCCAGCAGAAGAAGGAACGTCGATATCACCTGGTGGTGCTGGCCCGTAATCAGACCGGTTATCGAAATCTGGTCAAACTCACCAGCATCAGCCATCTCCAGGGGATGCGGGGCAAGGGAATCTTCGCGAGGGCCTGCATCGACAAGGAGACCCTCCGGGCCCACAGTGAGGGATTGACCGTGGCCACGGCCTGTCTGGGGGGCGAGATCCCCCAGGCCCTGTTGCGTGACCGTCATGATGTCGCCCGCCAGGTTGCCCTCTGGTACCAGGAGGTGTTCGGCGAGCACTTCTACCTCGAGCTGCAGGACCATGGCTCCCGCGAGGATCGGATTGTCAACGTCGGACTGGTGCAACTTTCTCGGGAGTTGGGGATTCCGCTGATTGCCACGAACGACGCCCATTACCTCAGCAAGAACGACGTTGAAGCCCACGATGCTTTGCTCTGTGTGCTTACTGGCAAGCTGATCACCGATGAGAAGCGGCTTCGCTACACCGGCACCGAATACATCAAGAGTCGCGAGGAGATGGCTCGCCTCTTTGTGGACCACCTGGATCCCGAGGTGATCGAAGAGGCACTCGATAACACTCTGCGGGTTGCAGAAGCCGTTGAGGACTACGACATTCTTGGACATCAGCAACTGCCTGATTTCCCGTTGCCAGAGGGCCAGACGCCCATTGTCCACCTCACCCAGGTCAGCGAAGAAGGTCTGCGACGTCGGCTGGAGCTATCAGCCCAAGGGACGATTGACCCTGTCTATGCCGAGCGACTGAATTATGAGCTCGGGGTGATGGAGCAGATGGGCTTCCCCACCTACTTTCTGGTGGTCTGGGATTACATTCGTTTTGCCAGGGAGCAGGGCATACCCGTGGGCCCCGGTCGCGGTTCTGCCGCCGGCTCCCTCGTCGCCTATGCCCTTGGCATCACCAACATCGACCCGGTGCGACATGGGCTGTTGTTCGAGCGATTTCTCAACCCAGAGCGACGCTCGATGCCTGATATTGATACCGACTTCTGCATTGAACGCCGTGGTGAAGTCATTGACTATGTCACCCGACGTTATGGGGAAGA
>CAZWFG010000271.1:0-2116 GCA_964632245.1 uncultured Synechococcus sp.
CTGCAGCTGCCGCTGCAGGTGCCGGCCTCGGCCCGCAGTTCAAGCACCGACAACTTGGCGAACAGGCCGTTCATGCCCCCCACCGGACAGAGATAGCGGCACCAGAAGCGCTTCTCGACCAGCAGGGACCCCACCACCGCGCCGGCGGTGATCAGCAGCAGCAGCAGGCTGCTGCGGCGGGCATGGGTTTCGAGCCCCGCCAGTTCCTCCCACAGCAGAATCGCCGCGAAGCCGGCCGCCAGCAGCGGTGAGGCCCAGTCGTCGCTGTTGCCCCGCGGCCAGCGCGGCAAGCTGCGGCCCAGGGCCTGGGCCAGGCGCTGGGCGATCTCACCCCAGACCATGAATGGGCAGAAGGAGCACCACAGCCGCCCCACCAGGGGGTAGGCGAGCAGGATCAGCGGCCACCACCAGGCCCAGAAAAGGTTGAGGGCGCCGTTGTGGGCCCGGTCCTGGGGGCCGAGCCAGAGCCAGAGGTTCACCAGCACGAACAGCCAGCTCACCAGCCCGAAGAGCAGACCGTTCCACAGGGCCGGTGCCCGCAGCTGCGTCCGCAGCCAGGGGCGCCAGCGCCAGAGCTCGAACCGCAGGGGCTGGTTGCGGCCTTCGGTCCAGAACACATCCTCGGGCAGCAGCCGGGGCCGCTGCCCCCCCTGCTGGTTGCGGGCCTGGCGCAGGGCCCGGGCCACCACCGCCTCGAGCTCGCGCAGGTTGTTGGGAAAGTCGTGGCGCTGCAGCTGCTCCACCACGCCCGGCGCCATCGCGGGCGGCTGCGGCCAGCCCTGGCGGCGGCTCTGCTGGCGCACGTCGTACCGCAGCCAGTCGCCCAGGTCCTGGCGCCGCACCCGCAGCGGTGGCACGCGGATCTGCCGGCAGACCCCCTCGAAGGGCTGCAGGGCCGATTCACTGGTGAACATCCAGCGGGCGTCCCCCTGGCTGAGATGCTCCAGCAGCAGCGGCTGCAGGGCCGGATCTGCCAGGTCGAGCTTGTCAATCAGCACCGTGCCGCGGCCCAGCCGCCCCAGCAGCTCGCGCAGTTCTCCGCTGTCGGGCTTCATCAGGGTGGCGTCGAGGCGGATCATCGGCTGCCGCCGGTCGGCCGAGCCGTGGTGGATCAGCGCCGCCAGGTTGTCCTTCTCCAGCCCCGGTTCGCCGTGGATCAGCACCGGCCGGCGGTCGGGATCGCGGGCGGCGTCGCGCACGGCCTCCCTCAGGGCCACCGCATACCGGCTGCCGCCCACCACCCCCCGCCGGGGCCGCCCCACCAGATAGGGCGCCAGCTGCTGGTCGATCGCGGCCATGCTGCAGCGACGGCGGGGTGCCATCCAGTCTGCGCGGCCCCCACCATGGAGGGGGCGTCCACCCCTGAGCCCATGGCCGCCGCCACGGCGATCCTGCAACTGATCTGTCCCGACCGGCCGGGCCTCGTCAGCGAGCTGTCGGGCTGGGTGGCGGCCAACGGCGGCAACATCCGCCACGCCGACCACCACACCGATGCCGGTGCCGGCCTGTTCCTCAGCCGCCTGGAATGGGACCTGGAGCGCTTCGGGCTGCCCCGCGACGCCCTGCCGGCGGCGGCCCGGGCCCTGGCGGAACGGCTGGGGGGCGACGGCCAGCTGCACTTCTCTGACCGGCCGGCGCGGGTGGCGCTGTTCGTGAGCCGCCAGGACCACTGCCTGCTGGATCTGCTCTGGCGCACCCGCTCAGGGGAGCTGCCGATGACGGTGCCGCTGGTGATCGCCAACCACCCCGACCTGCGCCCCATCGCCGAAGACTTCGGCGCCCGCTTCGAGCTGGTGCCCCTGACCGCCGACACCAAGGCGGCGGCCGAGGAGCGGCAGCTGCAGCTGCTGGCCGAGGAACGCATCGACCTGGCGGTGCTGGCCAAATACATGCAGGTGCTCAGCGGGGGCTTTCTGCAGCGCTTCGGGCCGGTGATCAACATTCACCACTCGTTCCTGCCGGCCTTCAAGGGGGCGCAGCCCTATCAGCGGGCCTGGGAGCGCGGCGTCAAGCTGATCGGTGCCACGGCCCACTACGTGACCGAAGAGCTCGATGACGGGCCGATCATTGAACAGGCGATCGTGCCGGTCAGCCACCGCGATGAGATCGCCGATCT
>CAZWFG010000272.1:0-2095 GCA_964632245.1 uncultured Synechococcus sp.
TTCTTGCCGTCTCCCCCATGCACCAGGCCGAAGGGCACGTGTTCGACGCTGCTGCCCTGCGGAATCCAGCCGGCCCGCCGGGCCACCTGGAACACGGCTGCGAAATGGCTGGCCTGGCCGGCATCGGTCACGTAGACCACCCGGCCGGCCCCGTCGCCGTCGGGGGCCGCCGCGAAGCGGTGGCGGATCGCCGCCAGGTCGGTGGTGGCGTAGTTGAAGCCCCCGTCGCTCTTCTGCACGATCAGCGGCATCGGCTGGCCGTCCTTGCCGCTGACGCCTTCAAGGAACACGACCTGGGCGCCGTCGTCCTCCACCAGCAGGCCGGCGGCCCGCAGATCGTCGACCACCGCCCGCAGCAGCGGGTTGTAGAACGACTCGCCCCGTTCGCTGAGGCGAATGTCTAGGCGGTCGTAGATCTGCTGGAATTCGCGGCGGCTCTGGTCGCACAGCAACCCCCACGCCCGCAGGGACAGGGGGTCACCTCCCTGCAGCCGCACCACCTCTTCGCGGGCGGTGGCCTGGAAGGCGTCGTCGTCGTCGAAGCGCTGTTTGGCCTGGCGATAGAACGCCACCAGGTCGCCCAGATCCACCGAGTCGGGGGTGGTGAGGGCTGCGGGGGCCACCTGTTTGAGATGGGTGATCAGCATGCCGAACTGGGTGCCCCAGTCGCCCACGTGGTTGAGCCGCAGCACCCGGTTGCCGCGGAACTCGAGCACCCGCGCCAGACAATCGCCGATGATCGTCGAACGCAGATGCCCCACATGCATCTCCTTGGCGATGTTGGGGCTCGAGAAGTCGACGATCACGGTCTGGGGTGTGGCGACCTCGGGCACCCCCAGCCGCGGATCCCCCAGCCGGGCCTGCACCTCGGCGGCCAGCCGTTCCGGTCGCAGCGTGAGGTTGATGAAGCCGGGTCCGGCGATCTGTGGCGGCAGGCAGAGGGCTGTGAAGTCTGGATCCTGCTGCAGCTGGGCCACGATCGCCTCGGCGATGGAGCGCGGCTTCTGTTGCAGCGGCCTGGCCAGGGCCAGGGCGCCGTTGGCCTGCAGATCGCCGAACTCAGGCCGGCTGGCGGGTGCCAGCTGGGGGTCGAGGGAGCCGCTGGCCATGGAGGCCGTTTCCGGAAAGGCCGCCGCCATCGCCTGCCGCAGCTGGGCGTCGAGTTGCTGGAAGACCTGGAGCATCGCGGCCGGCGGCAGATCGGGCTGATGCCCTGATCATGCCCCGGGCGGGTGCCGCTGGGGCTGCGGCAGGCGGGTGCCCACCAGCCAGGCGGCGGCCACCAGCAGCGAAGAGGCCCAGAGGCAGGCCTGCAGCCCCCCCACCAGAAACAGGGCGCCGGACAGCACCGTGCCCAGCAGGCGCCCGGCGGCGTTGGCCATGTAATAGAAGCCCACGTTGAGGCTCACCGATTCGGCATCGGTGTAGGCCAGCACCATGTAGCTGTGAATCGACGAGTTCATGGCGAAGACGACGCCGAACACCGCCAGCCCCACCACCACCGCCAGGCCGGGGTGGCCCACCTGACGCCAGAGGCTGATGGCAATCAGGGCTGGAATGGCGGTGAGCACAGCGCTCCAGAACGGCACGGCGGCCACGCCGGGCGGGGCCGTCTGGCCCCAGGCCCGCCGCAGGGCCGGCGCCGATGCCTGCACGATCCCGTAGCCGATCACCCACAGGCCCATGAAGCCCCCCACCTCCCAGAAGCGCCAGCCGAGGGCGGTCTGCAGAAACACCGGCAGGGCCACCACGAACCACACATCGCGGGCACCGAACAGAAAGAACCGCGCCAGCGACAGCACGTTGATGCCCCGGGATTTGGAGAACAGGGACTTGAAGGCCGGCTTCTGCTTCATCCGGCCCAGGTCGGCGGGCAGCACCAGGGTGGCGACAAAGGCCAGCAGCAGGCCCGCCGCCATGGCAGCGACGGCGGTGTTGAAGCCGAGGCTGGTGAGCAGCACACCGCCCAGAAAGAAACCGACACCCTTGAGGGCGTTCTTGGAGCCGGTGAGAATCGCCACCCAGCGGAACAGTCGCTGCTCGCTGTTCTCCTCTGTGCTTGTGGCGAGCACGGTTCTTGTGGCGAGCACGGTCT
>CAZWFG010000273.1:0-2094 GCA_964632245.1 uncultured Synechococcus sp.
CATCGCCGCCCCGGCCTATGCCGGCATTCCGGTGACGCACCGGCGGGCGGGATCGTCGGTGACCTTCGTCACCGGCCACGAGGAGATCGACAAGGACCGGGCCGGGGTCGACTGGCGTGGCCTGGCCCGCAGCAGCGACGGGCTGGTGATCTACATGGGGCTGCACAACCTGCGCCGGATCGCCGAAGAGCTGCTGGCGGGCGGCCTGGGGGCCGAGACCCCCGCCGCCGTGATCCAGCAGGGCAGCGTCAGCGGACAGCGGCTGCTGATCGCCCCCCTCGCCGAACTGGCCGACGCCGCCGATGCCCAGGCCATCACGGCCCCGGCCATCGTCGTCGTGGGTCAGGTGGTGGCTGAACGGGTCGAGGCCTGCGCACCGCTGCCAGCGCCGGTCACGATGCCGCAACCTCTGGGGTGAGGTCGGGCAGCTGCCGGGCAGCGGCGTAGACCATGTCGCCGCCGTGGATGGTGCCGTCGTAGCCGTCGATCCGCACGCTGGCCGGCTGGGGCTTCCACCAGCCGTCACGCACACCGGGATTGTCGGGGGCGGTCTCGCTGAGGCCGTCCAGCACCGCCTGGGTGAGCAGGATCGGGCTCGACTCTTCGGTGGAGGTGTCGATCAGGGTCCGCTCGAACCGCTGGAAATGGCTGTTGCGGTGCTTGAGATAGCAGGAGTTGGTGCTTTCAAGATCGTCGAGGAATTCTTCGTAGCTGCGATCCCGCCACTTCCATTGGGTGTTGCCCGTGGTCACATGGTGGCTGCCCTCGCGCACGCCCGACCGGGACTGGCTGTGGCTGCGCTGGGCGGCCGCCGCCAGCCGGGCCGCCCGCCGCACGGGGCTGCCGAGCCAGATCAGGCTGTGCAGGCCTTCACCACCCCCTTCGCCGCTGGCGGGCCGGGGCTGGCAACGGCTCGCCGTCACGGGGCCGTGGTCGATGCCGATGCCCGCCCGCAGGGGCAGTCCGGGCAGATGGCGCACCAGCAGGTAGCGGCAGAGGCTGTGCAGCAGGATCGCCGTGTCGGTGGCCTTCTGGAAGCAGTCGGCACGATCGAAGAGCACCGACAGGCCGTCATCGCCGATGGCACGCAGGTGGCCGCCGAACTGACGGGCGCCGGCCGTGAGCACCTGCATCACCGCCGCATGCACCTGGGGAAAGCGTTCAGGCCCGAGCTGAACCTCGAGGGTGTCCGCATCATGGATGGTGAGCTGCAGCACACAGGTCTGCAGCCTCTTGGCGTACTTGCGCCCTTCATCGAGTTGGGCGTGGGTGATGTCCGGATCGTTGATCAGCGGCACGTAGGCCGTGTCGAAGCAGCGCACCTGGAACGCGTCCGCCAGGATCGCGCTTGCCTGCTGATCCAGCAGGGCCAGGATGTGAGAAAGAGCCATGGGGGCCGGACGCAGGGTGGTGTCTGGGCCGGAGCGACCGCCAACCTGCGCCGCACCATACCGCGCGCCGGGTCATGGACCGGCCCGCCCCTGGACAGAAAAAAGGCGGTGCCGTCAGCACCGCCCGCCTGTCCCATGCCCCAACCTTTTCAGGTCGGACCGCCATGATGCGCACGACACCATCGGGTCACGGTGGCCGATGACACCATTTGGGCAAACTCGTGGGTTCGGTAGCGGTTGCGGCCATGCAGGGTTGCCCTGCAAGGCGTAATGGATGACCCCCGTCTGCCGCCACGGTCTGCCATGGCCACCGCCCCGATGTTCGAGCTCATTCCCTACGAACGGTTTCGCGACACCCCAGCGGTCCGGTTCTTCGACATCACCGTGCCCACCTCCAACGCCCGTGACCTGGTGATCCACCAGGGGCCGGCGGTGAGTCCCCCCGATGCCGACGACGGCAGCTGGCAGTTCTATCTGCACCCCCGCCAGGAGGACAACCTGCTCGCCCTGCATGGCGGCCGCACGTTCTATCTGGTCAACCTGGGCTGGAACTACCCCTTCCACATCGTCCGCCTCGAGACCGGCGGCGACATCCTGCGCATCCCGCCAGGCACCTTCCATCGCTCGATCTCGGATCCCGACGGTTCGGTGGTGCTCAACCAGGCCGTGCGCGACCCCGCCACCAATGTGGTGCGCGAATTTC
>CAZWFG010000274.1:0-2065 GCA_964632245.1 uncultured Synechococcus sp.
GGGTGCGATCATCCACTTGAGCAGCCATGGTTTTCAAAGTGGATGAGGCCACTCTCGCCATTCACACCGATGTGGACTTTCATCCCGAAGGACCAATGCTTGCCTTTTCAAGTCTGGTGCATATCCTGGTCTCCGTCCTTCTTTTCAATCTCAATGAGGCTCTTGGCGGTGATCAAGGTCGCACAAATAATCGTGCCCTGTTTCATTGCCATACCGTTGATTGAGGTGGGTTTTCACAGGCCGCGTGCGGATCCAACGCAGGACGCTTGTAACACACTTTGAATAAGCCTTCTGCCAAGTCCCCTAGCAATGCCCCCAGCGATGCCCCCGGCAACATAACCGCTTGATTCACAGACAACTCCCTGGCCAGAACGGCTGGAAGTCTCTCAAAGACGACACATCACTGCCCCCAAAGGGAGCTGCACACCGACCCCGTTGGCCCCGTCCCAGCGTCAAAAGCTGCCTGTGGCAGTAGTAGCTCAATTCGTTAAGCTCCGATGTGGATAGCATCGAACCCTTATCATGTCTAGAAGTCTATTCGCGGCCTGTATCTCATGCCTGCTGCTTTCTGCACCAGTCGGCGCACCAGCTCGCCCGAGGGTGGTAACTCCGCAAGAGCTTGTGGTCATGCAGCTCTACAAAGACTTTGCATGGGAGGTTGTCATGAGCTACGCCCCCTCGGCTCACCTGATCGATCAACCTCCAAAAACACTTGAGAAGTACTTTGATGACAAAATCATCAGTTTGCTTGTCCGGGATCGAGAATGTGCGCAAAGGCAAGGGATGTGCAGGCTTGATTTCTCGCCCCTCTGGGCGTCGAACAATCCGGCCGCCAGTCGCCTGGACGTGCAGCAGAACGCTGACCCTGGCGTGGTGTCAGTCTCATTTTCAACTCCAGGGAGCAATCAACGCATTGGCCTGACTTATCAGCTCTCGAAGAGTGCAAGAGGCTGGCGGATCAGTGACATTAGATCCACAACACCTGCATGGTCATTGTTGTCTATCCTCAGTTCTAAGACCGAGGCCCATTGATGAGCATTCACTTCGCCTCGACGATTTGCGCAGCTGACCTCCACCACCCTTGAACATCCAGTCGCCCGCCGGTGAATGTCAATCGGTGCCGTACCACTGCCGATAGCAGCGCCTCATCTGGGCATTCTCGCGGCTCTGGCTGGTGCGGATCCGTTCGGCCAGGGCCCTGAGTTCCGGACGTCTGGACCGCTGCAAGGCCAGATCTGCCATTGCGATGGCCCCTTCGTGATGGGGAATCATCATCACGATGAAGTGGGCATCGGCAGAACGCATACCCATCGGCATGCCTGCACAGCCCTGCGCAACAGGAACGCCGGCGAGCACAAGCAGGCCGGCTTGACCCGCCTGCGAATGAGATGGAACGGGTCGACCATCCTGGCTCTTCTCCTTTCCCTCAACAGTGCTGACATCTGCTGGCCCGTTACTGGTTGAAGGTGCTAATCAGCAGCAGATCGGCAACGTCAGAGGCGATCACGGCTCAGCAGAGTCAACAAAGCGCAGTCCCGCAAGCTGTCGCTCGGGATCCTGCGGATGGGGCCGTTGCCAGCAGCAATGCACCTGGCGATGGCTGAGCCCTGCGCCGTGGGCGTGGGTCAGCAACTCAGCGGTTGCCCCCTGCCGGAGTAAAATACCCGCCGATAAATCAACCGTGACGCCCCGGTTGCTGAAGGCCACCAGATCCACTGGCGCCGCATCGTCTGGATCTTGACCCAGCTGCAACCAGCCGTCCTGTGGGCACTCCATCGGCCAGTGGGGATTCGGGTCGAGGCCGGCAGGAGCCCCCTTGAACATGAATGTGGGATGAAGAAGTCATCGGGATCGCTCAACACATCTTTCGATCCCTGGGAGTGATGGTCAGTGTTCGCCCAGAAAGGGTGACGCCTTGCCGCTGTAGCTCACCACCACCCGCTTCTTGGCCCGTGTGGCGGCCACATGCAGCAGCGAGCGCTCCTGCTGCTCGAACAGCTCGCGGGAGAGGGCATCGGGCCGTTTGTTGAGCTCCACCTGCAGGGGCATCTGGGAGGCATCCAGG
>CAZWFG010000275.1:0-2039 GCA_964632245.1 uncultured Synechococcus sp.
CCCGGCCGACAGCACACCGCCGCCGCGCCTCCTCGAGCTGGGCGGCGGTGTCGACGGCGAAGGCATCGGCTGTGGTCTCGATGCAGCCGATGGCCACATCGGCCTCCAGCAGCCGCAGCTGTTCGAGCTTCTCGGCCTGCTCGAGGGTCGACGGCGGCAGCAGCGGCCAGCGGCGCAGCACCGCCGGGCGGTAGGCGTAGAGGCCCACATGGCCCCAGTACCGCGTCTGCCGGTGCCAGTCGGCCGGCGGCAGATCACGCCCATGGGGCAGGGCACTGCGCGAGAACAGCAGCGCCCGGCCGCCGTGGCTGCGCACCACCTTCACCACCGCCGGGTCATGGAGCCGGTCGGCCGGCAGCGGATAGATGGGCGTGAGCACCGGCGGATCCGCCGGGCCGCTGGCCAGGGCCGCCGCCGCCAGGGCATCGATCAGGTCGGGATCGAGAAACGGCTGATCGCCCTGCACATTCACGATCCAGCTGCAGCCCGGCACCAGCGCCTCAAGGGCCGGCAGGGCCGCCGCCAGGCGATCACTGCCGCTGGCGCAGTCGGCGGGTGTCATCAGCACCGGCACCCGGTCGGCCAGACCCCAGGCCGCCACCGCCGCCGCCAGTTCGTCGCTGTCGGTGCAGAGGGCCACGGCGGCGGGCAGCCGGGCCTGCAGGCACTGCTCCAGCACCCGCTGCAGCAGCGGCCGGCCGCCCACATCAGCCAGCAGCTTGCGGGGCAGCCGGCTCGAGGCCAGCCGGGCCGGCACGGCAACGATCACCGCCATCAGTCGTACAGCCGCTGGGCCGCCTCGCGGGCGGCGAACCATTCGGCCGCCAGCGGCCCGCCGGCACTGCGCTGCTCACGGAACCACGGACCCCCCAGGGTCCAGTGCAGCAGCTGCGCCGCCGGATCGGGCGGCTGCACCTCCACCAGGTGGTTCCAGACGCTGGGCAGGGCGCCGATGCGGTCGTCGGGTCCCAGCCAGGCGAAGCGGTGCAGGTGCAGGCCGCTGGCGGTGTTGACCAGCTCGGGGGTGAGGGCGCGGCAGCGGGGGGTGTTGAACAGCATCAGCGAGCTCCAGTTCTTGCGGTCGTAGGCGCTCTGCGGTTCCCCGAGAAACTTGACCGTCTCACGGGGCACATGGTGGTGCTGCACGCACATCAGCGCACAGGCCTCATCACGCAGGGCCCACAGCTCGGCGATGTCGCCGCGGCAGAGCATGTCGCAGTCGAGAAACAGCGCCCAGCCCTCGTAGCCGCACAGGTGCGGCACCAGAAAACGGGTGAACGAGAAGTCAGAACTCTGCAGCGGATCCCGCGGCCGCCGGTGCAGCCCCTGCCGTTCGAGCTGGGGCGTGAGCAGCGGCGTGATCGCCAGCGGTGCACTGCTGTGCTGCACCAGCGAATCGATCAGCACGTTGGCGGCGGCCCGCTCGCGGTGGTCGACACCGATGAACAGGCGCAGGGGCAGGGACATCGGCGCCGAATGGCCACTGCCTAGTCTGCGCCCATGACCAGCTCAAGCTTTCTGGCCGGCCTCAACGAGGCCCAGTCGCGGGCGGTGGGCCACCACTGCGGCCCGCTGCTGGTGGTGGCGGGGGCCGGCAGCGGCAAGACCCGCGCCCTCACCCACCGCATCGCCCACCTGCTGGGCCACCACGGCGTCGATCCGGCCGAACTGCTGGCGGTGACCTTCACCAACAAGGCCGCCCGCGAGATGAAGGAACGGCTGGAGCTGCTGCTGGCCCAGCGCCTCGCCCAGTCGCAGTTCGCCCAGCCCCTGGCCACCCTGCCCGAAGGGGAGCAGCGCCAGCTGCGCAGCCGCATCCATCGCGAGGTGACCCGCGACCTGTGGATCGGCACCTTTCATGCCCTCTTCGCGCGGCTGCTGCGCTTCGACCTCGACAAGTACACCGACCCCGAAGGCCACAGCTGGACCCGGCAGTTCAGCATCTACGACGAAGGCGACGCCCAGAGCCTGGTCAAGGAGATCGTCACCCAGGAGCTGCAGCTCGACCCCAAGCGCTTCGAACCCAAGAAGCTGCGCTG
>CAZWFG010000276.1:0-2037 GCA_964632245.1 uncultured Synechococcus sp.
ATCGAAGGCGAAATCGCCTCAAACGCCACCCTTACCGTTGGCAAGTCTGCCAACGTTCAGGGCGAAGTGAAATCCAAGTCCGTCATTATCCACGGCACCGTGCAGGGCAACATCGACGCCGCCGAGCGCGTCGAACTCAAAGCCACCGCGCAACTCATCGGCGACCTCCGCGCCGGCCGCATCGTCATCGAGGATGGCGCAACTTTTGTCGGAAAATCCGAGGTCAGTCCGAACAAAGCCGGCCTGCCACGCACCGACTCGCGTCCCGCCGGCGGCGCGCCTTCCGGCGAACCGAAAAAAGGCCTCCTCTAAGCGGGCGGAGCCGAAATGCCGCCGCGGACCCCGACAAAGGCGGTTTCCTGCCCGAAGTGCGGCGCCTCGCAGCAGGAATCGCCAGGCGTCATCAGCACGTTCTGCCGCTCTTGCGGCCATCACTTCGAGATCGGGGAGAAAAAAATCGCCGCACCGAAATCGAAGGAAACCGGTTGGCGCGAGCAGCTAACCGCCCGCCTCGAACCGCTCGGACGCCGCGCGCTGAAACATGTCGAGCCTTGGCTCCTGCGTTACGAGCCGCAGATCGAAAAGATCCGCGAGTATTACCACCGCTGGCGGCCGCCGGAATTCAAGCGCGTGCGCTGCCACGAGTGTGCCCGCATCCATGAAGTCCCCTACACAGCCTCTTCGACCTCGTGCCCGAACTGCAACGCGCACATCGACCTCTATGATGTTGTGGTCGAAAAACGCGTCAGCCGCGTCGTCCGCACCCGCGGCAATCTCGTCATCAAAAAATTCGGTTACCTCAACAACCAGGTCACCATCTGCGGCAACGCCGACATCGGCGGCGGGGCGGCGGGAAAAATTTTCTGCGACGGCGAAACGAAAATCCGCACCTCCGGCCGGCTCAATTGCGAGATCGGATCGCGGCGCGTGCGCGTCGAGCGCGGGGCCGATGTCATCGTCGCGCATCCCATCCGCGTCCACGACATGGTCATCCACGGGAAAGTCACCGCGCGCATCTACTGCAACGGCACCCTGCGCATCCTCAAACGCGGATTTCTCCGCGGCGAAGTGCACGCCCGCTCGATCATGGTCGACAAAGGGGGGTTGCTGCAGGCCGAACTCAACATCGGACGCTTCGACGAGGCCAACCCCGAAATCCTCGGAACGGTGCAGGAACGCGCCTGCTACATGGCTCTCGAAGACACGCCCCCCGGCGAGAAGCAGGCCACGCTTCGGATTTGAGGTCCGGCGGCGTTTGGGATTGAAGCCGCAGCACTCGGGACATTAACTTGTTGCATAAGCGGCGCTGGCCGCTGTTCGTGTTTATGCCGAGCCTCGATCTCTTCTTTCAGCCCGAGATTTTTCTCGCTTGGACCTCGGCGCTCAAAACCGTCGTCATCATGGGCATCGTCCTCACCATGGTTGCCTACTCGGTCTGGGCGGAACGCAAAGTCAGCGCTTTCATCCAGGACCGCATCGGACCCAACCGCGTCGGCTGGGCTGGACTCATCCAACCCATCGCCGACGGCGTGAAACTCCTCCTCAAGGAAAACTTCGTCCCGGCCGGGGTGAACAAATTCTATTTCAGCATCGCGCCGAGCCTGGCCATGGTGCCGGCCATCCTCGTCCTCGGTGTTCTCCCCTTCGGCAGCACGCTTTTCGGCGTTCCCATGGTCATCGCCGACCTCGACATCGGCGTGCTCTGGGTCTTTGCCGTCTCCTCGCTCGGCGTCTACGGCATCGTCCTCGCCGGCTGGGCCTCGAATTCGAAATACCCTTTCCTCGGCGGGATCCGCTCGAGTTCGCAGATGATTTCCTACGAGCTCGCGCTCGGACTTTCCGTCATCCCCGTGTTCATGATCACCGGAACTCTGAATCTCGGCGAGATCGTGCAATACCAGGTGGACAACGGCTGGATGGTCTTCCCCGCATGGTTCTCAAGCGGCGCCGGTCCGCTCGAAATCACCACGGACAGCGGCGCCATGTTCGGCCTGAGTCTGGAAAAGGTCCTTCTTTGGATCCCCATGATGATCTCGT
>CAZWFG010000277.1:0-2015 GCA_964632245.1 uncultured Synechococcus sp.
CTGGCGCAGCTGGAGGCTGAAGGGGTGCAATGGGCCCGAGAGATTTTGGCCCACAGCCCGACGGCGATCCGTTGTCTCAAGGCTGCCTTCAATGCCGAGACCGACGGCATGGCGGGGCTGCAGGAGCTGGCCGGCCAGGCCACCCATCTTTTCTATCGAACAGAGGAAGGTCGCGAGGGACAGCGGGCCTTTCTTGAGAAGCGCGCGCCCGACTTCGGCGAGTCCCCCTGGCTCTCCTGACCGTCTCAAAATGGGTCCAGTTCTTTGACTCTGCTGAAACGATTAAGACCGCTGCGACCCATGAGTCTGAGCCGCTAGCAGGTGGGAAGCATTCCCCTCCGCCGATGAAAAGTCTGCTGGCTCCCCTCAGCCTGCTGCTGGGCCTGCCCGTTCTGGGCGTGGTGCCGGCCTTCGCCGCTCCTGACACCATCGCGGCCCGCGACCCCCAGGTCGCCCGGGCGGCAGAGCCGTCCGTGGTCATCGAGCTGAGCCGCAGCGCCCGTCGCGTGCGGGTTCTGCGTGATGCGGTCGAGATCGCTTCCTTCCCTGTGGCCGTCGGTCGCCCCGATGCCCCCACCCCCGCCGGTGAACACCGCATCTTCCGGATGCAGAAGGACCCGGTGTGGTCGAGCCCCTGGGAGGCCAAACACGTGGCCCCCAGCCCCATGGGCCCCATCGGCACCCGTTGGATGGGCTTCTGGTACGCCTGTGGCAACCGCACCTCGATGGATCCCAACCCGCCGGCCTACCGCCCCGAGGTGTGCAAGGAGATCGGCTTCCACGGCAGCGGTAACGTCAACTCGATCGGATCGGCCGCCAGCAACGGGTGCGTGCGCATGTTTGACCGTGATGCCGTGGCCCTGTTCGACCTGGTGCGGGAAGGCACCACCGTGCGGGTCATCGACTGACAGCGAGGGATCCCATGGTCCGTTCCCTGCCGTTGCTGTTGCTGCTGAGCCTGGCGGCACTGTCTGGACCGGCCCCCCTGCGGGCCGGCCCCCTGGATGACCCCGACCATCCGCTGCGGCCGGTGCCCCTCAAGCCCACCGACCTGCCGGTGGCGGTGCTGCAGAACCCTGAGCGGCAGCTGGTGCTGAGCCGCAGCCGCCGCCAGCTGCTGCTGCTCGAAGGTGGCCAGCTGCTGGGCCGCTGGCCGGTGGCGGTGGGGATGCCGGGCTGGGAGACCCCCGCCGGTCAGTTCAAGGTGCTCGACAAGGTCATCGACCCGAGCTGGGCCCACCCCGAGACCGGCGCGGTGACGGCCTCGGGGACCGACATCAATCCCCTGGGCAGCCGCTGGATCGGCTTCGCCCGCGACTGCACCCCCAAAAAGGCCCACGACGGCGAGCGGATGCTCGACATCCGCGGCTGCACGGTGGCCGGCTTCCACGGCACCCCCCACCGCTGGACCGTTGGCCATGCGGTGTCCCACGGCTGCGTGCGCCTCTTCGATGAGGACGTGCGCGACGTCTTCGATCGTGTCAGTGTCGGCACCACCGTGACGGTGCTGCCCTGAGGGCCCCCGTAGAGTCGCCGCCGACTCTGTCGGTACCCGATGCGCATCCTCTTCGCCGCCGCCGAATGCGCCCCGATGGTCAAGGTGGGGGGCATGGGGGACGTGGTGGGTTCGCTGCCCCCGGCCCTGGCGGCCCTCGGCCATGACGTTCGGATCATCATGCCGGGCTACGGCAAGCTCTGGTCGCGGCTGTCGATCCCCGAAGAACCGATCTGGCGGGCCCACACCATGGGAGCCGAGTTCGCCGTTTTTGAAACCCGTCATCCCGAGAACGGTGTGCCGCTCTACCTGATCGGCCATCCGGCGTTTGACGGCGAACGGGTGTACGGCGGCGAAGATGAAGACTGGCGGTTCACCTTCTTCGCCAGCGCCACCGCCGAATTCGCCTGGAACGTCTGGAAGCCCCAGGTGCTGCACTGCCACGACTGGCACACCGGCATGATTCCGGTGTGGATGCACCAGGACCCGGAGATCAGCACGGTCTTCACCATCCACAACC
>CAZWFG010000278.1:0-2011 GCA_964632245.1 uncultured Synechococcus sp.
TCGCCGTAGTCATCCTGATTGACATCACCGAGGCTGAGCAGGCCGTTGCCGAAGGCATCGCCGCTGGCGGCCCGGTAGAGAATGGCGCGACTGGCCAGATAAGCGAGGTACTGGTTGGAACCGAGATTGATGGCACTGATGCCGCTGTTCTGGCTGCCGGCCGCACAGGTGTACCCCAGCTCGGTGTCCACCAGATAGAGCGCGCCTGAGCCGCCCGCCTGCGGGGAGCCGATCGCCAGAACCAGATCTCTGTTGCGGTTGGTGAGATCGGCGAAGCTGAGGCTGCTGCCGAAGCCCGTGTCACCGAGCGTGTTCCAGGGATTGGGGCCATAGAAGCTGGCGCCGCCGTTGCGGGCCTGGGCCACGGCCTGGGCGTTGATCGGGCTGCCCCCCTGCTGCCCCTGGGTCTGCAGATCAGCGCTGCTGTTGAACAGATACACCGCGCCCACGTCGGCCGTCTGCAGCGCCTGGTTGTTGAGCTGGGTGGCCGGCACGATCGGGTCCGCCTGCAGGCCCCTGAGGTTCTGCATGGTGGGGGAGTCGGCCGCGGCCTGATTCGCCCCATTGGCCACCGTCTGCAGCGGGGTTGGCGTCCCACTCGCCGGCAACTGGATGCGCTCCAGCGCACCGGCCGTGGCGGGGCTGCCGGGGCTGTTGCCGCTGCCGAGCTGCTGCTGCACCGCCGCACTGCCGCCGTAGAGCAGTGACGCCCGCACACCGGGCGCGGACACGGCAATGCCACTGCTGCCGTCGACGCTGATGCCGTTGACGGCGATGGCGGTGCCGAAACGGCTGCCCCAGTAGGTGCTGACCGGGTGACCGGCGGCATCCAGGCTGGTGATGACGCCACCGCTGCCCACAGCCACAGGCCCCAGGGCCCAGGTGCCCCCGGTGTTCCAGCCCTGTGGATTCCCGGCGGCGGCCGGGTAGCTGTACACCGCACCGATCGGTTGCAGCGAGGCCTGCGGATCGCTGCCGCCGGGATTGAGCTGGGCCTGGAACTGCGGCGCCCCGATCCAGAGCGTGTTGGCGACGCTGTCGAAGGCCAGGGCCGAGCCGAAGCGGGCGGTGCTGATGTTCTTCTCACTGTCTCCGCCTGGCGCAAGCACCGTGACGGCACCATCGGTCAGCGCGTCGCGATTGCTGAGGTCGAGGGTTCGGGAGCCGCCGGCGGTGGTGAGCCGGTTCTGGATCCAGCTGCCGTCGAGGATCACCACCCGTCCGCCACCGTTGGCGCCCGGCGCGCCGATCACCAGATCCAGGACGCCGTCGCCGTTGACGTCGGCCACCAGCATCGTGTCGCCGAAGTCCTGCCCCCAGCCGGCACTGGCATCGGCACGGATGAGCAGTCCGCCGGCATCGCTGGCGTTGCTGGAGGCGTTGCGCAGCGGCAGGTTGGCCGCATCAGCCGTGAACGGACTCGCCGCCAGGGCCGCCAGCCAGGTGGAGGGGGCCTGGGCGGCCGTGCTGCTGGGCACACCGTCCTTCGACTGACCAGTGAACTGCAGCCACACCTGGCCGGCCGTGGGCCGGCTGCCCGTGCTGGCGAAGGGCCTGGCAATGGCCAGCCAACCATTGCTGTTGCCGCTGCTGTCGGTGAAGCTGCCGATCACCTGGGATTCGCCGAAACCGCTCAGCGGTGCGGAGAGGGCGGGATCGTTGGCGGCCGCGGCGCTGTCGGCGCTGCGCAGCACCAGGCCGTTGTCGAGGCCCGGCGGCTGCAGGGGGTTGCCATTGCGCAGCAAGGCGGTGGCGACCACCGCCTTGCTGCTGTCACTGCCGCTGCCGCCGTCGGCGCTCCCCCACGCTCCGCCGGCGACGGCCCCGCCCGGCAGGCTGGCCTGGGGATCGAGCACGCCGCTGAGAATCGTCAGGTCGCTGCCGGCGACCACCTGGCTGCGGCTGACGCTGTAGCTGCCGCTCCCACTGGCGGCATTGAAGGGCGAGCGGATCGCCGTGATGAAGGTGCCGGCGGCCACACCCTTGCCGCTGAGCAGATCCCCCACCTGGA
>CAZWFG010000279.1:0-1996 GCA_964632245.1 uncultured Synechococcus sp.
CCCTGAACGGCCCAGCGCTGCGGCAGGCTGAGCCCGTGGTGACGCTGTGCTGGGAGGGGAGCGCCATGTCGTTCCTGGTCAGGCTCACGGATGCGATCCGCAGTCGCGAGTCGCTGCTGGTGGTGGGGCTCGACCCCAACCCTGAACTGCTCGACAGCTGGCGCCGCGACCATCCGCGCCATGGGTCGTTGCTGTCGGCGGCGCGGCAGTGGATCCGCAGCGTCATCCGCGACACCGCCGACCACGTCTGCGCCTACAAACCCAGCCTGGGCTTCTACCAGGCCCTGGGGCCCATCGGCCTCGACCTGCTGCGGGAGGTGCGCGAGCTGATCCCGCCCGACCTGCCGCTGCTGGTGGATGCCAAGCACGGTGACCTCAACAGCGCTTCGGTGCTGGCCCAGTGGTTGTTCCGTGAGCTGGGTGCCGATGCGGTGAGCGTCACGCCCTGGGCGGGGCAGGACGTGGCGGCACCGTTTCTGCTGCATGCCGACCGCGGGGTGGTGGTGGTGGTGCACAGCTCCAGCCCGGCGGCGCGGCGGGTGCAGCACCATCCCGACAGCAGCCGGCCCCTGTTTCTGCAGCTGGTGCGCGACTGCCAGCGCTGGGCCACGCCCGACCAGCTGCTGCTCGAGGTGGGCACCGACGACCCGGACCTGCTGGCGCGGGTGCGCAACGAGGCGCCGGGCCGGTTTCTGCTGTTGCGCAGCCTCTGGTCTGACGCCACACCACTGGAGCAGCTGCTGGCCGCCGGCCTCGGCCCCGCCGGGGACGACCTGCTGCTGCCGTTGCCCCAGGACCGGCTGGTGGCGCCCGACCTGGCGGCCGGCACCCGCAGCCTGCGGGATCGCATCAACGCCGAACGGCAGCGGCTGCTCGATCGGCCCGACCGGGTGCCGAGCGACCGCTGCCCCCTGTGGCTGCCGGCCCCGGCCCCGGGCGACACCGAAGCGCTGACCCTGGCCCTGTTCGACCAGGGCTGCCTGCTGTTCGGCGATTACGTGCAGGCGTCAGGGGAGGTGTTCCCCTATTACCTCGACCTGCGCACCGTGATCTCGAACCCGGGCCTGTTCCAGCGGCTGCTGCATGCCTATGCCCAGGCGATGACGGGGTTGCCGTTCGATCGTCTCGCCGGCATTCCCTACGGTTCGCTGCCCACCGCCACGGGCCTGAGCCTGCAGCTGCACCGGCCGCTGATCTATCCACGCAAGGAGACCAAGGCCCACGGCACCCGCCGCCTGATCGAAGGTGACTACAACCCCGGCGATCGGGTGCTGGTGGTGGATGACGTGCTGATTTCGGGCGGCAGCATGCTGGATGGTGTCGACAAGCTGCGGCGGTCAGAGCTGGTGGTGAACGATGTGGTGGTGCTGGTGGACCACGGCAGCGGCGGCCGTGATCGGCTTGAGGCCGAGGGGCTGCGCTGCCATGCGGTGCTCACCTTCGCCGGCATCCGCGAGGTGTTGCAGGCGGCGGGACGGCTCAGCGGTGAACAGCTGCAGCGGTTGAGCCATGGGGCGACGGCAGCGGCCTGGCTGGCGGGGGCGGCCCTGGCGGCGGCCGCGGCGACCCTGCCGGTGCTGGCGGCACCCTTGCCCCTGCGGTTGGCGCCCCTGCTGCAACGCGATGGCCTCAACCGGCCCTGCCCCACCGGTGTGACGGTCAGCGAAACGCTGCAACCCCAACGCGAAGGCAGCTACGGCAGCGATGGCGAAGCGCCCCTGGCGACCATCACCAGCGGCTGGCGGCTCGACCGCCGCGATGCCTTCAGTGCCAGCTGGACCGCCCAGGTGGTGCCGGCCTACGCCAGCTGCCGGGCCGGTGCCGCCATCGAAGGCGGCTATGTGCAGCTGCGCCTGTGGGACGGCCGCGCCCGCCTCACCCTCGAGATGACCGGCCTGCGGGACCCCAACGGCTATCTGCCCCAGATCACCCGAGCTGCCGTCAGCGGCGACCGGCCGGTGTGGAGCTGGGCCGGGTCGGATTGAGCGGGCTACCT
>CAZWFG010000280.1:0-1994 GCA_964632245.1 uncultured Synechococcus sp.
ATTTGCCGATGCAGAAGCGGCTGAAGACCCGATCCAGCATGGCTTCATTGATCTCGTCGCCGGTGATCTCCCCCAGCAGACGGATCGCTTCGCGCAGGTCGATGGTCCAGAAATCCCAGGGCAGGCCCTCGGCCGCGGCGCCCAGGCTGCGGTCGAGGGCGGCGGCGGCGGCGGCGGCCAGGTCGCGCTGGCGGCGGTTGAGGGCCAGGGCCAGGTTGCCGGTGTCGGTGGCGCCGCAGCAGGCCAGCAGCGCCCGGCCGAGGGCCTCCAGCCCCGTGCCGTCGCGGGCGCTGATGGCCAGCCCGCCGTCCGGGATGGTGACAGGGGCGATCCGGTCGGCCTTGTTGCCCACCAGCAGCAGCGGCATTCCCGCCGGCACCTCGGTCCGCAGAGCCTCGTCCGCCGCCGTCCAGCCCTCGCTCAGGTCGTGCAGCAGCAGCACCGCATCGGCGCTGGCCAGGGCCTCGCGGCTGCGGGCGATGCCCAGCCGCTCCACCGGATCATCGGTGCGGCGGATGCCGGCGGTGTCGAGCAGCGTCACCGGCACCCCCTCGATCACCACGGCGCTGTCGACCAGGTCGCGGGTGGTGCCGGGCAGGTCGGTCACGATTGCCCGCTCGCTGCGGCTGAGGGCATTGAGCAGGCTGCTCTTGCCCACATTCGGCCGGCCGATGATCGCCACCCGCAGGCCTTCACGCAGCAGCAGCGAA
This sequence comes from uncultured Synechococcus sp., assembly GCA_964632245.1. Classification (GTDB taxonomy): domain Bacteria; phylum Cyanobacteriota; class Cyanobacteriia; order PCC-6307; family Cyanobiaceae; genus CAIQIA01. The sequence continues at coordinate 711 of CAZWFG010000280.1, forward strand.
CGGTCGCCGTCGTCCACCAGCTGCCGCAGGGCTGCCGCCACCGCCGCCAGTTCCGCGCCGACGGCCCCGCCATCGAGCGGAGCCAGGTCCTCCTCGAAATCGACCCGCGCCTCCAGTTCGGCCAGCTGATCGAGCAGCCGGCCGCGCAGGTCGCCGATGCGCCGCTGCAGGCCGCCGTCGAGGCCGTTCAGGGCCAGCTGCGCTGCCCGGCGGCTGCGGGCCGTCACCAGGTCGCTGAGGGCCTCGGCCCGGGTGAGGTCCAGGCGTCCGTTCAGAAACGCCCGCTGGCTGAACTCCCCGGGCAGGGCGCGGCGGGCCCCGGCGGCCAGCACCAGCTCCAACAGCCGTTGCACGGCGATCACGCCGCCGTGGCCGTGGAACTCGACCACCGTTTCGCGGGTGAAGCTGCGCGGGGCGCGCATCAGCAGCAGCAGCACCTCGTCGATGCAATCGCCGCTGACCGGGTCGTGCACGTGGCCGTAGAGCACCCGGTGGCTGTCCCACACCTGCCGCTGGCCCGCTGGTCGGAACAGGCGCCGGCCGATGGCTTCGGCATTGGGGCCGCTGAGGCGCACGATCGCGACGCTGCCTTCGCCGGCGGCCACCGCCGTGGCCACCGCGGCGATGGTGTCATCCAGCGGCGGCAGGCTCATGGCGCCACGGGCCGGGCCAGCACCCGGGCCCAGTGCACGAGCAGCAGCAGCCCGCTCGTTAGCCCCACGGCCAGGCCGCTGCCCCACACCAGCCGGTCGTTGCTCACCAGCGCCAGCCGCACGATGGCGTAGGGCACCAGCGTCAGCACCTGCAGCCCCAGGGCCACCAGGGCCAGCACCGCCCCCCAGCGACGCTCCTGCAGCAGCGCCAGGCAGGCGATGGCACCGGTGACGGCCGCCGGCAGCACGGCCGCCAGGGCCAGCACCAGATTGGCGGTGTGCAGTGGATCGGGCAGCAGCACCGCCACCGGCACCAGCAGCAGGCCCAGTCCGTTCACCACCAGCCCGCCGGCGGCCAGCAGCCGGTCGCGGGAGCTGAGCACGGCCCCTGCAGGGGGATCGGCTGGGGCGGACGTGGAGCGCATCCCCCCACTGTGGCCACACTGGGGACTCCAGGCTTGCGCCGATGATCCCTCCCCAGAAACAGATGACCGGCATGCTCGGCCATCCGGTGGCCGAGAACCCCATCGACCGCATGTTCGATGCGGTGTATGCCCACCACGGCCTGCCCTGGCTGGTCCATTAGTTGGCACATTCCATGTTTCAACCCCTAAGAAGAAAGCTATCTATG
>CAZWFG010000281.1:0-1989 GCA_964632245.1 uncultured Synechococcus sp.
CATGATGTCAACCCCGGGCGTCAAGCTCGGCTGTCATCAATCTGGCTTTGCTGTTCTGCCAGCTTCTGAAGCTTCCGGCAGCACCGCCTGCGGCGGTATCCACATGGCATCGCCATACGAGAAAAAGCGGTAGCCCCCGTCGCGGGCGATGGCGTACAGGCGCAGCAGGCGATCGCGGCCGATCAGGGCACTCACCAGCAGCAACAGTGAGCTGCGGGGCAGATGGAAATTGGTCAGCAGCCCCTGCACCACCGCAAAGCGGAAACCGGGCTGGATCACCAGATCCACCGGGCCCCGGTGCGGTTGCAGCCGGCCGCCGTGCAGCGCCGCCACGCCCTCCAGGCTGCGCACAGAGGTGGTGCCCACCGCGATCACCCGGCCCCCACGGCGGCGGCAGGCCTCCACGGCAGCAACCAGTTCGGGGCGGACCTCCACCCACTCCTGATGCAGCCGCAGGTCGCTCAGGTCTTCACCCTCCAGCGGCCGGAAGGTCCCCAGGCCCACATGGAGGGTCACACTCGCCCGTTCCACCCCCCGCTCCTGCAGCCGCGCCAGCAGCGCATCGCTGAGGTGCAGCCCCGCCGTCGGTGCCGCCACGGCCCCGGGCCGGCTGGCATAACGGGTCTGGTAGCGCTCACTGTCGCCGGGGTCGTGGCGGTGGATGTAAGGCGGCAGGGGCACCTCGCCGTACCGCTCCAGCAGCGGCTCAAGGCTGGCGGCATCGCCGTGGCCCGGCGGGAACCGCACCAACCGGCCCCCCGTCGCCGGATCCTCGGCCACCACCATGAGGGTGAGCGGCGGCTGGCCTGGTGCCTCCAGCTGCAGCGACTGGCCCGGCTTGAGGCGTTTCGCCGGCCGCGCCAGGCAGAGCCAGAGATCATCGCCGCGGGGTTCGAGCACCAGCAGTTCTGCACCACCACCGCTGGGCCGCCGCACCTGCAACCGCGCCCGCAGAACGCGGGTGTCGTTGACCACCAGCAGATCGCCGGGCTGCAGCTCCTCCGCCAGATCCCACACCTGGCCGTGGCGGCAGCCCTCAGGCAAGCCGTCATGGCCACCCACCATGAGCATGCGGGCGGCATGGCGGGGTTCCACCGGCGTCTGGGCGATGCAGGCGTCGGGCAGATCAAAGGCGTAACTCGACAGCCAGCCGTCGGCGGGGTCCGGCATCCGTGGGGTCAGAGGGCCAGGGATTCGGGGTTGGTCTCGATCAGCTGGGCCAGATCCCGCAGGAAGCCGGCGGCATCGGCGCCGTAGATCACCCGGTGATCAGCGGTGAGGTTCACCTGCATCTGCCGCCGGACGGCGATCGAACCATCGGCGTTCGCCGCCACCACAGGCCGCGAGCCGCCGACCGCCAGGATCGCGCCGGTGCCTGGCGGCAGGATCGCATCGAAGCGGTCGACGCCGAACATGCCCAGGTTCGACACCGTGAAGGTGCCGGTGCTGTATTCCTCGGGCTTGAGCTGCTTGCTGCGGGCCCGGGCCACCAGGTCAGACCAGTTGCGGGCCAGGCTGTAGAGGTCGGTGCGGTCGGTCTGGGCCAGCACCGGCGTCACCAGGCCGCCGTCTTCCATCGCCACCGCCACCGCCACGTTGACCGCGGCGGGCACAGCGATGCCGGCGTCGGAATAGGCAGCGTTGACCCGGGGATGGCGGGCCAGGGTGACACCGACGGCCTTGGCCAGCAGCACCGTCATCGTCACGCCCTTGGGCTTCATCTGGCGGGCGAAGGCCTCAAGGGCATCGGTGCCGATGGTGTAGCCCACCCGGAAGCTCGGCACCGCCAGGCTGGCGACCATGTTGCGGTTGACCGCCTGCTGCAGGGTGGTGAAGGGCACCGTCTCGCCCGCCCCGAGGGGCGCCGGAGCCGGCGCTGGCGCCGCGGCCCTCGGGGAGGGAGCAACGGCTGCAGCGGGGGCGGCCGCAGGGGTGCGCCGGGCGGCGGGCGCCACATCGGCGGCCACGGGCCGGCCGTGGGGGGCGGGG
>CAZWFG010000282.1:0-1986 GCA_964632245.1 uncultured Synechococcus sp.
TGTTCCACTTCCGCCTGCCGTATTCGGGCTGGTGTCATGTGGAGGTGATCCACGGAGGAGAGAGCTTTGTCGCCCTCGCCGAGGCGCTCCAGAACGCCCTGGAGGCCTGCGGTGGGGTGCCGGCCGAGCATCGCACCGACAGCCTCAGCGCTTGCTACCGCAACCGCGACGGCAGCTACGCCGGCGATTACACCAGCCGTTACCGCGAGCTCTGCGCACACCTTGGCGTGATCGCCACCCGCAACAACCGCGGTCTCGCCCACGAGAACGGAGCGATCGAGGGCCCGCACCGGCATTGGAAACACCGTCTGGAGCAGCAGCTGCTCCAGCGGGGTAGCAGGGAATTCGAGACCGAGGGTGAGTACCGGCAGCTGGTGGCGCAGGTTTCCGCCACCCTCAACAACCGCGAGGAGGTGAAAGGGAGGCTGGAGATCGAGCAGCTCCACCTGCAGCCGCTGCCGATCGAGCGCTTTGCCGACTACGACCCCATGGTGGTGCGGGTGCGGAGCACCAGCACGATCGAGGTGCGGCAGGTCACCTACAGCGTTCCCTCACGGCTGATCGGTCAGCAGCTGACGGTGCACCTGCGCCATGACCGGTTGGATCTGTTCCTGCGCAGCCACGCGATCGAAACCCTGCCGCGACTGCATGGCCAGAAGGGGCAGAAGGCACTGCGGCGCATTGATTTCCGCCATGTGATCGAGAGCCTGCGGCGTAAACCCAGGGCCTTGCTGCGTGCCCAGCTGCAGGACGACCTGCTGCCAGGAGAGAGCTGGCGACAACTGTGGCGCCAGCTGCTGGCGGCCCTGCCGCCGGATGAGGCCGCCAAGGTGATGGTCGATGCCCTCCATGTCGCTGCCCGCAACAACGATCTGGCGGGTGTGGAGCACTACCTGCGGCGAGCCCTGCGCAGCGGCGAACTGAGCGTGACGGGATTGCGTGAACGCTATGGCCTGCGGCCACCACGGGGTCTGTCGGCCCTTCCCCAACTCCAGATTCCAGAACACCAACTGAGCAGCTATGACGAACTCCTGGGCGCAGCCACCGAGCCGGCCGGCACTGGAGAGTGCCCTACCGACCCTTCTGAGGCAGCTGAAACTGGCGCAGTTCCGCAGCCAGTGGCAGGCAGCAGAGGAGCAGGCACAAGCCGACGGCTGGACACCAGCCAGCTACCTCTACGTGCTGGCGGAGCAGGAGCACCAGCAGCGGCACCAGGCACGGCTGCGGAGGTTGTTGCATGAGGCGCAGCTGCCGGTGCCCAAAACCCTGGCGGATCTCGACTGGGCGGCCAACCCAGATCTGAACCGCAGCCAGATCGAGCAGCTCGCCCACGACAGCAGCTGGATCGACCGTGGCGAGAACCTGCTGCTGTTTGGCCCCAGCGGTGTGGGCAAGACCCACCTGGCGGCCGGAATCTGCCGCAGCCTGATCGCCATGGACCGTTCGGCACGCTTCTACACCGCCACAACGCTGGTGCAGGAGCTGCAACGTGCCAAGGCCGACTACGCCCTGGCCAAGGCGCTCAACAAGCTCGATCGCTATGCCCTGCTTGTGATTGACGACATCGGCTACGTGCGCAAGGACGAGGCCGAAACCTCGGTGCTGTTTGAGCTGGTGATGCACCGTTACGAGCGCAAATCCCTGTTGGTGACCAGCAACCAGCCGTTCAGCGAGTGGGAGAACGTCTTTTCCACAAGCGCCATGACCGTGGCGGCGGTGGACCGTCTGGTGGATCACAGCACGATCATCCAGATCCATGGCGAGAGCTACCGCCGCAAGAGGGCCCGTCGTTTGGCGTCATGACCAGGCGTCAATGAGCCGCCAACCGACCCCAAAACCAGCGCCCCCCACCCCCTGCCATGGCAGGGGGTGGGGGGGGGCAACCCGCCAACGTAATTGACGCGACCCGCCTACGTAGTTGACACCGGGCACAGAACACTCCATCGAGGCGATGGTTGACCGCCTTGAGCTCAGGGGCGTCAAAGC
>CAZWFG010000283.1:0-1979 GCA_964632245.1 uncultured Synechococcus sp.
GGCTTCGAGAGACAGCAGCGTGTGGTTGAGGGTGCCCAGGCCGCTGTGGGCCACCAGCACCACCGGCAGCTGCCAGTGGCTGATCATCGTGATCTGCAGCAGGTCGTCCCGCAGGGGCACCAGCAGCCCTCCGGCGCATTCGACCACCAGCGGTCCGGCCACGGCCGGCAGGTGCAGCCTCTGCTCCTGCACCACCAGGCCTTCGGCCGCAGCGGCCTGGTTGGGGGAGGCCGGCGCCGCCAGGCGGTACGCCTCCGGCAGGATCCGTGATGCCACCTCTCCAGGGGGCAGCCCCGTCAGCTGTGCCACCCGGGCACTGTCGCCCCCCACGGCCAGGTCGCCGCACTGCACGGGTTTCCAGTAGGTGGCCTTGAGGCCCCGCACCAGCAGGGCGCTCACCATGGTCTTGCCGACGTCGGTGTCGGTGCCGGCCACCACCAGCCGTTCCGGCAGCGGGGTCATGGCCGTTGCGCCAGCAGCAGGCGCAGTTCCCAGGTGAGCAGGGTGCGGCCATGGTCGTCGGCGGGCCAGTGGCGCAGCAGCCGCCGCATGGCGCCCGCCTGCAGTCGACCGGAGGCCTGGCCCTGCACCCCCAGCTGCCGCAGCTCCCGCAGAAAGGCCAGGGGACTGGGGTAACCGACCGTGAAGCGCAGCCGTCGGTCGAGGGACGGCCGCACCGTGGTTTCGACGGCGTTGCGCAGGGCATCGCCATCGGGCAGGGCCAGGGCGGTGCAGGCGACACCAGCCCTGCGGGCGGCCTGGCGCCAGCCGTCGAAGCTGCCCGCCACCGGCACCGCCAGCGCCAGCCAGCCGCCGGGCGCGAGACAACCCAGCCAATGGCGCAGCTGGGCCACGGGATCGGCCAGCCAGTGCAGGGCGAAGCTGCTCATCAGCAGCGCGGCGCCGTGGGCCTGGGGCGGCAGGCCCCGGTCGAGGTCCCACAGCAGCCGCCGCTCCGCCGGGGCGGGGGCCAGCGCCAGCAGGGGGGCACAGTCGTCCACGAGCCAGGGGTCCAGGTCAGGCCGCTGGCGGCCGAGGGCAGCGGCCAGGGTGCCCGGGCCTGCCCCGAGGTCGAGCACCGGGCCAGGGGGCAGGGGCAGGCCGCGGCAGTGGTGGGCCAGCCGCCAGGCCAGGGCCTGCTGCAGCCTTGCCCGGGCGGCATAGGTGGCGGCGGCCCGCCCGAAGGCGGTGCGACGGTCGAGGCCGGCGTCGGTCATGGCGGTGCCTCCAGGCCCTCGAGCCAGCCCAGCACCCGCTCGGCCAGCCCCGGCAGCAGCAGCCCGTGGCCGACCCCTGGCAGGGTCAGCACCGGCGCCTGCGGCAGCCGCTGGCGCAGATCCTCGCGGCTGAGCGGATGCACGATCGCATCGGCGGCCCCTTCGAGGATCAGCACCGGCACCGTGGTGGGGAACCCCTCGGGCAGCCCGTCGCAGCGGCCCAGCAGCGCCAGGTCGCGGCGCAGGCGGTCGACGCCTTCCGTCGGCACCGGACCGTCCTCGACCCCGGCAGGCAGGTGTTCCACGGGCTGGGGCTCGGCCACCCGCTGGCGGAATTCGCGGAAGAGGCCCTGCACATCTCCGGCAGACAGCCGCTCGTCCATGGCCTTCAGGGCCTGGCGCAGGGGGCGGCCGGCATCACCGGGTGGCACGAAGCGGGCGAAACTGGCCAGCAGCACCACCGCATCCGCCGCAGCCAGCACCGCCGGTGGCACCAGGTGCAGCCCGAGGGAATTGACCACCAGTGCCCTGCGGTCAGGCTGCTGCCAGCCGGGACTGGCGATGGCGAAGCGTCCATAGCCGCGGTCAAAACGTTCCAGCCGCCAGCCCCGCTGCTCGCAGGCCGGGGCGAACCCCTCCCAGCAGCGGTGGTCGCTGCCCCAGCCGTGGGCGGCCAGCAGGTGCCAGGGGCCGGTCTCGGCCACGAGTCCAAGCAAGAGTGGAAACCACCTCTATCTAGAACGGCGGCTGCCCCAGTTGGTC
>CAZWFG010000284.1:0-1951 GCA_964632245.1 uncultured Synechococcus sp.
CCGGGGCGACCTGCTCAACTGGCGCCTGCCCGCCGATGGCGCCACCGGCGCTTTGGCGTCGGGACCTGTGGAGATCGTCTGGCGGGAACCGCGCCGCCAGGCCCTGCCGCCCCGGTTCGCCAGCGGCCATGCCGCGGTGCCCATGGCGGCTTTGTGCCGGACCCGCAAGCCTGGCTCTACCGCAGCCTCTCGGTGACGGACGACGGCCTGGTGCTGCGCAGCTGGCAGGCCAACCCCAACCCCGGCGCTGTCGATGGCTACGACGTGGTGCCGGTGGGGGAGCCGGAGTGGATGCCCCAGCGCTTTGATCTGCCGGCCCTCTGGTACTCGGTGGATGGCACCGCCTTCGGCGAGGGCGATCTGCCCCACCTGGGCCTGGCGCACCAGTACCTCAACCACTACCGCTGCCGCAGCGACTACGAGGACCTGTTGTCGCGCACCGCCCTGCCCGTCGGCGTGCGCACGGGGCTGGTGGATGCCTACGGCTTCCGCCGCAGCGACGGCGCACTTGGGCCGGGTGCAACCACCGGCGGTGCAGAGAGCCAACGGCCCCAGCGGCTGGTGCTCTCCACCTCCTCCTTCATGGACCTGCCCGAGGGGGCCACGTTCCAGTGGGTGGAGATCGAGGCCCGTTCGCTGGCCGAGCACCGGGCCTACCTGCAACAGCTGGAGGAGGCGATGCGTCGCGACGCCTTGATCCCCACCGGCGGCAACGGCCCGGCCCGAACTGAGCTGGAGGTTTCGCTCACCGCCGGCCAGAGCTTTGCGGTGCTGCAGTCACTGGCGGGCCAGAAGGCTTCGATGCTCAGCACCCTGCTGCGCCAGTGGACCCGCCTCACTGGCGAAAAGCTGGCGGACGCGCCGGCCTGCAGCGTGGAGATCTGCCCGCTGGTGCCGCCGCAACCGCCGCGCAAGCCCCAGCCCTCGGTGCAGGAGTGGCTGGTGCTGCATGAGCGGGGGGTGATCGATGGGGCCGAACTGCGCCAGCAGCTGGGGCTGGCTGACAGGGCCGACTGAAGACCCGTCATGGGACTGTTTGCGGCGGTTGTCGTTCACTCTCCACAACGATCCAGCACGGCCTGGATCACCGCCGGAGCCATGCGGAAATCGCTGGCATGCAGGGCAGCGAAAACGTCTCGGGCAGAAGCGATCAGGCCGCGTTGGCGGGCCAGGCCGATCACAGCGGCGGTGCCGGCCACGCTGAGGCCGAGATCTTGGGCCACCGCCCGTCCGGCACGCTCATCGATCAGCAGCAGCGCCGGTTTGCCGCAGCTCAGGGCCAGGCGGATGCTGGCCGCCTCCCCCTCATCGAGATCGGGTAGCGCCGGCTCGGTGGTGTCAACTGAGCAGACCTGCAACCAGCCCGCCGCGAGGGCCTGCTGGATCGGGGCCTCCGTCTCTGGATAGCGGCCCGTGAGCACCTCAGCGAGCACCACGTCGGTGACCACGACCTCGGTGAACAGCTGCTGCAGCCAGAGCAGCCCGCTCACCCGGGCCAGCGCGATCAGCGGGCTGGCGTCGCTGATGACGATTGCAGCCACTGCTCCAGGGTGTCGAGATCGGTGTTGGTTTCAGCCGCCGTCAGGCGAATCGCCGGGATGCCGAGGCGGCCGAGGTGGGAGATGAAGCTGGCCACATCCATTTCGGCGACACGGGCGGCCCGCACCAGCGACAGCTCGCCATCGCGGAACAGGGCCGTCGCCAGTGCTGCCCGCACCCCCGGGGCCTGCAGAACGCCCCCCTCCTCCAGTCCGATCAGCACTGCGTCGGGATGGTCGCGGTTGAGCACCACCACCGGAGCGCTGCGCGCCTGGCGCAGGGCCTCCGCGGGGTTGTGCTTGAGCCCGCTCACGCTCACCGCATGCATGGCCCATCCCTCCAGGGATGATCAGATGGGATCAAGCTAAGGGATAAACCCCAGGGAGGAACCAACACGAGGGGTTGAGGTGGC
>CAZWFG010000285.1:0-1932 GCA_964632245.1 uncultured Synechococcus sp.
ATCCGCACACCGGTGGCCTCGGCCCAGGTGAAGAGCGCCCTGCTGCTGGCGGCCCTCACGGCCGAAGGGCCAACAACGGTGATCGAACCGGCCCTGTCACGGGACCACAGCGAGCGGATGCTGCGGGCGTTCGGCGCCGACCTTGACAGCCAACCCGAGGCCCCCGAAGGACCGACGGTGGTGCTGCGCCCCGGTCGGCGGCTGCGGGGCCAGACGGTGGTGGTGCCCGGTGACATCAGCTCGGCGGCGTTCTGGCTGGTGGCCGCCCAGCTGGCCCCCGGCAGTGACCTGGTGGTCGAGAACGTGGGGCTCAACCCCAGCCGCACCGGCATCCTTGATGTGCTTCAGGCCATGGGGGCCCGGGTGGAGGTGCTGGCCCAACGGGAAGTGGCGGGGGAACCGGTGGGGGACCTGCGCGCCTGGGCCGGGCCGCTGCAGGCCTTCAACATCGGCGGTGCCCTGATCCCGCGGCTGGTGGACGAGATTCCGGTGCTGGCGGTGGCGGCCCTGGCCGCCGAGGGCACGAGTGTCATCCGCGATGCGGCAGAACTGCGGGTAAAAGAGACCGACCGGCTGGCGGTGATGGCGCGGCAGTTGCGGCAGCTGGGGGCCGAAGTGGAGGAAACCGCGGATGGGCTGGTGATTCCGGGGCCGCAGCGGCTGCAGGGGGCCACGGTGGCCAGCGAGACCGACCACCGGGTGGCCATGAGCCTGGCGGTGGCGGGCCTGGTGGCCAGCGGCAGCACCACCATCGAAGGCGCCGAAGCGGCGGCCGTGTCGTACCCCACCTTCTGGGATGACCTGGCCCGGCTCGGCGGCTGAGGCGCCGCTGACACCGCTGCGCAGCGGCGACGGCAGCTTCAGCCTGCACAGCGACACCTTCGGCGAAGCGTTCCATTCCGAGCGGGGCGCCGTGCGTGAGGCGTTCGAAACCTTTGTGACCCCCTCGGGTCTGGGGCGCTTCCAGGCCGGCCAGCGCTTGCGGGTGGTGGAGCTGTGCGTCGGCACCGGCACCAACACCCTGGCGTTGCTGCAGGCCTGTGATGAGCAGCGCCTGACCCTGGACTGGTGGGGCCTGGAGCTCGATCCACGGCCGCTGCGCCTGGCCCTGGCCAGCGACGACTTCCGCCGCCCCTGGCCGACGGCCAGGCTGCAGGCCCTTGAAGACCTGGCGGGCAGCGACCGGTTGCTCTGGGGTGACGCCCGCCGCAGCCTTGGTGGTGGCTTGCCGCCAGACCTGCGGGGCCAGGTCGACCTTGTGTGGCACGACGCCTTCTCCCCCCGGCGCTGCCCGCAGCTGTGGAGCCTGGAGCTGCTGCAGCAGCTGGCGGCGCTGCTGACCCCCGAGGGTCGCCTGGTCACCTACTGCGCGGCGGCGGCGGTGCGGGCCGGGCTGCAGCGGGCGGGGTTGCAGCTGGCCAGCATCCCCAGCGATAACCCCGGCCGCTGGTGCCACGGCACCGTGGCCAGCCCTGGCGCCCTCGACGCTGATCCGGCCCTGAGGCCCCTGGACACCATGGAACGGGAGCACCTGGCCAGCCACGCCGGCGAGCCGTACCGGGACCCCGATGGCAGCGGCGACGGTCCGGCGATCCTGGCGGCCCGGGAGCAGGCCCAGCGCCAGCATCCGGGTCCCAGCACCGGCGCCTGGCGGCGGCGCTGGGGGGTGGGCCTGACCGACTCCATGGCAGCCCCCCAGTAGATTCCGGCCCAACCGATCCGCCGCCATGCTCGCCGTCGCCGTGCTCGCTGCCGGGAAGGGCACGCGCATGAAGAGCGCGCTGCCCAAGGTGCTGCAGCCCCTGGCCGGGGCCACCCTGGTGGAGCGGGTGCTGGCGGCGACGGCAGGGCTGACCCCCGACCGCACCCTGCTGATCGTCGGCCACCAGGCCGAGCGCGTGCAGCAGACCCTGACCGAGCATGCGAGCGCAC
>CAZWFG010000286.1:0-1924 GCA_964632245.1 uncultured Synechococcus sp.
GACCGAGGGCGTTGTTGATCTTGTGGGCGCCGGTGTGGTTGAGGTCTTCGCGCTTGAGCCAGATGCGCGGGCCACCGTCGGCCCGTTGGTAGTGCTCGGTGAGCCGCTCGGCCTCATACAGCGGCGACGGGCGGCCCACATAGGTGCGCAGCAGGTGGTTGAGCCGTTCGGTGAAGGCCGGATCGGCCCAGGCCTCGGCGGCGGCCGCCTCGAGCTCGGCCAGGGCCGGCATCAGGGTTTCGGGCACGTACTGGCCGCCATAGGGCCCGAAACGGCCGGCGGGGTCGGGGCGCACCCCGGGGACAAGGGAGGCGGGGGGAACGGTGGCGGTCACCGGCGGCGTCATGCAGTGGCAGCAGCCTAGGAAGCCGGATCCGTCGGGCCGGTGATCGTGGGCTGAGGGCTCATCTGAGGGCTCATCCCCCCAGGTAGGCCATCTCGGCGTGGGGACGGGGGCCGGGGGCGGCGGCGTGGCGTTCTTCGCTCCAGCGGTCGCGGCGCTGCTGCCACAGGTCGCCCAGGGCCGCGCGCAGCTGCGCCGGGGTGGTGGTGGGGGTGAGCCACGGGCGCAGGTCCAGACCGCTGCCGGGTGCCGCAAACAGGCAGGTGTAGGCGATGCCATCGGCGGTGACACGCAGGCGGTCGCAGTCGCCGCAGAACGGTTCGCTCACCGAGGCGATCAACGCCAGCTGGCCACCGTTGTCGACGTAACGCCAGCGGCTGGCGGTGCCATGGGGGCTGCGGCCCTCGGGTTCCAGCGGCCAGCAGGCGCCGATGCGGGCCACCATCTCGGCGGCGGTGAGCACCGCCTCGGGTCGCCAGCCGTTGCGGTTGCCCACGTCCATGAACTCAATCAGCCGCAGCTCGATGCCGCGGTCGCGGGCCAGGGCCGCCAGCGGCAGCAGCTGGTCGTCGTTGCGGCCCCGCTGGATCACCGCATTGAGCTTCAAGGCACCACGGGCCGGATCAAACCCCGCCGCCACCGCATGGTCGAGGGCCGCCAGCACCCGTGCCAGCAGGGCAGCACCGGCGGTGGCACCGCCCGTGAGCCCGGCCATGGCGGCGACCGCGGCCCCCGTGGTGCCATCAAGGCTGATGGTGAGGCGGTCGAGGCCGGCGGCCCGCAACGCCACGGCCCTCTCGGCGCTGAGCAGCGCCCCATTGCTGGTGAGGGCGATGTCGTGCAGGCCCAGGGGACGGGCAGCGGCGATCAGGGCCTCCACACCGTCGTGCAGCAGGGGCTCCCCGCCGGTGAGCCGCAGACGGCGGGCCCCCAGCGCCACCGCCGCCTCGATCACCATCAGCCGTTGTTCATGGCTCAGCAGCCCCGGCGGTTCGTGGCCATCGGGCAGGCAGTAGGGGCAGGCCAGATTGCAGCGGGCCGTGAGCGACAGCCGCAGCACCCCCAGGGGCCGGTGGAGCTGATCGCGGACCATGGTGGGAACGCTATCGCCGGCGGTAGCGTTCTGGCATGGCTGGTTCCACGGCTGCCCCGTTCACGCCACCGGCGATTCCGTGGCGTCAACCCCTGCCGCTGCACCCCACCCCCACGCTGGGGCCGGGGCTGGATCTGCAGCGCTGTGGTGCCGCGCTGGCGCGCCTCTGCGCCGAACCCGATGTGCAGGCCGTGGTGCTTTTCGGGTCGCGGGCACGGGGCGAAGCGCGGCCCGATTCTGATCTCGACCTGGCGGTGATTGTGCGTCAGCCCCAGCTCACCCCGGCCGAAAAGATGGCCTGCTGGCGGCGTTATCAGGCGGCCCTCGGTCGGCTCGGCGTCAAGGTTGACCTGGTGCTGGCCGGCCACGCCGATGCCGACCGCCTCAGCGGTTCCCGCTGGCATGTGTTCGGCGATGTGGCGCGGGAGGGGCGGGTGCTGTATGTCGCCGGTTGACGATGCGCTGCTGCTGCTGGCGATCGTGCGGCG
>CAZWFG010000287.1:0-1915 GCA_964632245.1 uncultured Synechococcus sp.
CACCCACAACTTCGCCTACACGGGAGTGCGCTCCACTGGTCGCCAAGCCGGCACTTACCTCTTTGCTGGCCCTCGCTGGAACGGCCCCGTCCCCAAGGGCATCACCGAGGTCTTCCGCGCTGAGACTGACTTCATCGGCACCCTGACCCGCACCCAGCTCGACGGTCCTGGTGACATTCCAGCGCTGCAGGCGCTGCAGGCCCAGTACACCCTGACTCCTCTATCTCGTTTCAACGGCACCGCACCCCCACCCGCAGCCCCAGCCGTGGCATGGCCCGCCTGGGATGGCGTCTCCGCCGAAGGAATCGGCTTCATCAGCTACCTCAATGCCCTGCTGCCGTTCATGCCCACCGTGCCATCGGAGCAGGCGCTGATGGCACGCTTCGCTCGGATCGGCATTGGCCCTGGGGTTCCGTTTGATGCGGCAACGCTTGATCCCCCCATCCGCACTGCCATGGAGGAAGGCGTCGCCAGCGCAGCCCAGGAACTGAAAGCCAAAGCCCTGACGCAGACAAGCTCCCAGGGGTTCTTCGGCACCAGGCAGGAGCTGGGGCCTGATTACCTCATCTTCCGATCCATGGGAGCACTGCTGGGCATCTACGGCAACAGCAGTGAAGAGGCCATGTATGCGAGTCAGCAGACCGGGCCAGACGGCATGGTGCTTGACGGCCGCAAACGCTGGATGCTGCGCTTTGAGCCAGGCCAGCTGCCACCGGTCACGGAGTTCTGGTCGTTGACGATGTACAACCTGCCCGAACGTCTGCTCGTGGAGAATTCATTAAACCGCTATTCCATTGGTGATCGCACGCCGGGGCTCAGGTTCGGAGAGGATGGATCCCTGGAAATCTATATCCAGAGTGAGAATCCAGGGGCCGATCGGGAGTCAAACTGGCTGCCTGCGCCGGCAGGCCCCTTCTTTTTTGTGGCGCGTCTGTATGGCCCCAAAGATGTGGCCTTGAAGGGAGCATGGACACTGCCGAAGCTGATCGAAAATCAGTAATCGCTCGAGCCCAGGCAGGGTTGATGCTCGTGCCGCTGCTGGTGGTGTCGTGGTGGCGTTCATGCGGCAGAGGCACCCCACCGCCCACAGGCCGACCAGTCTGGAGGCAGCCGCTCAATGGAAGGTCCCCATGGCCGGACCTCTGCAAACCCTTGCCCCATCGGCCGCCCTGCTGCTGATGCTGGCGTCTTCGGCCCAGGGCTGCCCCGTCACCATGCCTTCCGGGCCGGGATGGAGCGGCGCCCCCATGGGCCAGCGCTTGGCCGATGCCCGCTTCATCACGATGATGATTCCCCACCACGAGGGAGCGATCGCCATGGCCGACGTGGCCTTGGAGCGCTCCCGGCGACCGGAGATCAGGGCCCTGGCTGAGTCGATCCGCACCAGTCAGAGCCGCGAGAACGACCAGATGCGTCGCTGGTACCGCCAGTGGATGGGCAGCGATGTGCCCACCTGGCGGGCTCCGGGGCTGGGGATGGGCATGGGCATGGGGATGCCCGGCTTCGGCACCAGCCTTGAGGCCCTGCGGACGGCTCCCGATGTCGATCGGGCTTTCCTGGACCTGATGATCGCCCACCACCGCATGGGCGTGATGATGGCCTCCCATGCCCAGTGGGGCACCGTCCATCCCGAGCTACGCCAGCTGGAAGGAGCAATGGTGCGGGTGCAGAGCGCCGAGATCGATCAGATGGCCCGTTGGCACCAGCAGTGGTTCGGCACACCAACCCCTTGACGCGCCCCCAGGGGCAGGGGAGAAGGTGGGGCTCCCCTACGGCCCTCCCATCTCCATGCGTACCGGTGCCACCGCCCTCGCCCTGCTCGTTCTACTGGCCGATTCGGTGCCGTCCAGGGCCCAGCTGGAACCGCATCAGCATCACCACCATCCCCAAATGACGGCACCGGTGGATCGCAGCG
>CAZWFG010000288.1:0-1875 GCA_964632245.1 uncultured Synechococcus sp.
GCATCGTGAACATCAAGAAAGGGCAGTTCCTGGCGCCATGGGACATGGCCCAGGTGGTGGCCAAGCTGCGGGCCGCCGGCCTCGACGATCCCCAGCGGCTGTGGCTCACCGAACGGGGCACCAGCTTCGGCTACAACACGCTGGTGGTCGATTACCGCAGCCTGCCGCAGCTGCAGGCCCTGGGCTGCCCGGTGATCTTTGACGCCACCCATTCGGTGCAGCAGCCGGGCGGCCGGGGCAGCAGCAGCGGCGGCCAGCGCGAGTATGTGGCGCCCCTGGCGCGGGCGGCGGTGGCAGTCGGCGTTGACGGGCTGTTCATGGAGACCCATCCCGACCCCGACCGGGCCCCCAGCGACGGGCCGAACATGGTGCCGCTGGCCCGCCTGGAGGCGCTGCTGGAGCAGCTGCTGGCGCTGCGGATGGTGCTGACGGCGGCGGGGCCGGCGCCGAGCAGCCTGTGATGGGGGGTCTGCGGCGGCGGCTGGCGGCGGTGCAGCTGCTGGTGCTGGATGTGGATGGGGTGCTCACCGACGGCGGCCTGCTGATGACCGGCAGCGGTGAGGTGTTACGCCGTTATGACGTGCGCGACGGGCTGGGGTTGCGGTTGCTGGCGGGGGCCGGCCTGCGGCTGGCGTTGCTGAGTGGTGCCGGCGGCGGCTCGATCGAGGCGCGGGCGCGGCAGCTGGGCATCGACCGCTGCCTGACGGCCGTTCGTGACAAGCAGGCGGCCCTGGGCCAACTGCAGGCCGACCTGGCGGTGGCGCCGGCCGCCACGGCGGTGGTGGGCGATGACCTCAACGACCTGGCGATGCGGCCCCTGGCGGGCCTGCTGGTGGCGCCGGCCGATGCCGTGGCCCCGCTGCGCCGCCAGGCCGACCTGGTGCTGCACCACCGGGGCGGCCACGGCGCCGTGCGCGAACTGGCCGAACGCATCCTGCGGGCCCGCGGCGCCTGGCGGGCCCTGGCCCGCGATGGCTGGCGGGATCGGAATGACTGAGGGCTCAGGTCCAGGCCGTTCCACCTAAGTTCGAGGGGTGCCGGCATGTTCAACCATGGGCAGCGTGCAGGACATCCGCCGGCGGCTCCGCGGTGAGCGGATCGAGGCCCTGCGGCACACCGTTGAACCGCTGCTGGGCGGAGTGGAGGGCGCGGAGGTGTGGCTGTTCGGTTCCCTGGCCCGTGGCGACTGGGATGCCCGCTCGGATGTGGATCTGCTGGCGATCGCGGCCGATCAGAGCGTTGCCGACCGACTGGCCGAGGAACTGCTGGCGACAGGGCTGGTCGACGATGTCATTGGTCTGAGCCAGGAGCGCTGGCTGCAGCACCAGCAGGGTGTCGATCCCTGGTGGCGTGGCATCTGCCGCGATGCGATCCGACTCCAGCCCTGCCAAAAACCATGAGCACCCGTCTGAGCGCCTGGCTGCGACAGGCCCACAGCGACCTGGCGATGGCGGCCTATGCCAGCGAAGGGGGCTTTCACGCCCAGGCTTGTTATCAGTGCTCACAGGCTGCCGAGAAAGCCCTCAAGGCCGTGATGCTGGCCCTCGATCAGGAACCCCTGCGGACCCATTCGATCGAGCGGCTGCTCAACGCCCTCGAGGCGCTGGGGATCGAGACAGCTCCACTGCGCCAACTGCCGCTGAAACCGTTGCAGCGGATGAACACAGCCAGCCGTTATCCCGATGGCGACGAGGCGCCGATGGATCTATTCGATGAACGGGATGCCGCATTGGCACTGCAGGTGGCACAGGCCGTGGTGCGGTTCGTGGATCAGCAGCTGGCGGAACTTCAGGAGCCCGGCTCAAGCTGACAGTCTTGGTGCAAGCGCATGGACGCGAGATGACCACCCCTGCCCCCGCCTGGATTCCGGATGCC
>CAZWFG010000289.1:0-1874 GCA_964632245.1 uncultured Synechococcus sp.
GCCCCCCCGCCCCCAGGCCCTCCACCGCGACACCCAGGGCCACCGCTGGATCGAAAGCCTCACCACCACCACCGTCGCCCCCGGCACCCGCCTCAGCCTGCTGGTGCGGCAGGACGTGACCGATTCGATCCACAAGGAATGGCTGGGCCAGTGGTTGCTGATCGCTGCCGCCGGCATCACCAGCCTGTTCACCAGTGCCCTGCTGCGGCTGGTGTTGCGCCATGGCCTGGTGCTGCCCCTGCAGCGCTTCGGGGATGACCTCGCCGGCATTACATCCCGCTCCCTCGGTCGCCAGCCGCTGCCCCTCGGCAACCAGCCCCGCGAGCTGCAACCGATCGTGGTGGCCTTCAACGCCCTGCAAGATCGCCTGGCCGCCTCATGGGAACGGGAACGGTCGTTCGTCGAAGGCGTCTCCCACGAGTTGCGCACCCCCATCACCATCCTTTCCGGTCGCGCCCAGGGGTTGCGCCGCCAGCTGCCGCCTGGCCCCCTGCTGCACACCGTCGAACAGATCCACGCCGAAGCCGATCGCATGGGCATCCTCGTCAGCGATCTGCTCGACATCGCCCGACAGGATTCCGGTCGCCTCACCCTGCGCCTGCAGCCCCTCGATGCCGATGACGCCCTGCTGCAGCTGTTCGAACGGTTCGCCCCCCTCGCCTCCGGTCGCCTGCGCCTCGATGGACCCGCCGATGAGCCCTTGCCGCCCCTGCTGGCCGATCCCGATCGCCTGCAGCAATGCCTCGCCGCCCTCGTCGACAACGCCCTGCGCTACAGCACCGGCCCCGTCCATCTGGCCGCCGCCGCCGATGGCGAGGGCCTGATCCTCTCCGTCCGTGACCACGGCCCCGGGGTGGCCCCCGCCGAACGGGACCACATCTTCGAGCGCTTCGTCCGTGGTGCCGCCGCCGTCGACACCCGCGGCAGCGGCATTGGCCTGTCAGTGGTGCAGCTGCTGATGCAGGCGATGGGTGGCACCGTATCGGTGGCCGACGCCGCCGGCGGCGGAGCCCTCTTTCAGTTGCATCTGGCGCCAGCCGGCGGCCCCATCAGCTCCGGGGCGGACCCTCCCGCAACATGAAGCCCACGCCCCGCACCGTCTGGATCAGGCTCACGGCCCCCGGCGGTTCCAGCTTGCGCCGCAGATAACGCACATAGGCATCCAGCAGGCTGGGGTCGCCATCGAACGGGTCGCCCCACACCGCCGCCAGCAGGTCCTGGCGCGTCAGCACCTGTTCGGCGTGGCGCAGCAGCACCTCCAGCAGCGTGTACTCCCGCAGCGTCAGATGCACCGCCGTCCCATCCAGCCGCACCTCCCGGCTGGCCGGATCGAGCAGCAGCGGCCCATGGCGCAATCGCTCATCCGCCCCCCCCGGCTGCAGGTCGCCCCGCCGCAGCTGGGCCCGCAGCCTGGCCAGCAGTTCTTCGACCGAAAACGGCTTGGTCAGGTAGTCGTCGGCGCCGGCATCGAGCGCCTCGACCCGTTCGCTCACGTCATCCCGTGCCGTGAGCATCAGCACCGGAGTGCCGATGCCATCGGCCCGCAGCCGCCGGCACACCTCCGCACCGCTCACGTCGGGCAGGGTCCAGTCGAGCACCACCACATCGCCGGGGCTGGTGCTGGCCAGGGCCAGGGCCTGGGTGCCCGTGGCCGCTTCGGAGCAGCTGTACCCCGCCGCCGACAGTTCAATCACCAGCAACCGCCGCAGGTCGGGGTCGTCATCCACGATCAACACCCGCACGGCTGCAGCAGATCCGCTGCAGCACGATAGGCTCCGCCCCGTGAACGGCACCGTGCCCAACCCCCTGGCGGCCCTGCTGGCCTGGCGGCCCCGCAGCCTCTCGGGGCGGCTCGCCCGGGTCGGCATCTGGGT
>CAZWFG010000290.1:0-1855 GCA_964632245.1 uncultured Synechococcus sp.
GCTGCCGCCGCCGAAGGCGTAGCGGCCGTCCTTGTAGAACTCGGTGCTGGCCACGTCCAGGGCCAGCGAGATCTGATCGCCGGGCCTGTAGCCGGCCTTCTCGATCGCCTGCACCAGCAGTTCACCGGCGGAATCGTTGCCCAGGTCTGGCGCGAAGCCGCCTTCGTCACCGACGGCGGTGCTCAGGCCCTGGCTGCCGAGCAGTCCCTTGAGGGTATGGAACACCTCGGCGCCCCAGCGCAGGGCCTCGCGGAAGCTGTCGGCCCCGTGGGGCACGATCATGAATTCCTGGAAATCCAGGTTGTTGGCGGCGTGGGCACCGCCATTGATCACGTTCATCAGCGGCACCGGCAGCACCGTGGCGCTGGGACCGCCCAGGTAGCGGTAAAGCGGCAGACCGACGCCATTGGCGGCCGCCCGGGCCACCGCCAGGCTCACGGCCAGCACGGCATTGGCCCCCAGCGACGATTTGTTGTCGCTGCCGTCGAGTTCGGCCATGGCCGCATCCACAGCGCCCTGGTCGAGGGCGCTCAGGCCGCACAGGGCCGGGCCGATGCGGTCCTCGATGTTGGTGACCGCCTGGATGACGCCCTTGCCGAAGTAGCGGCCCTTGTCGCCGTCCCGCAGCTCATGGGCTTCGTGGGCGCCGGTGCTGGCGCCGCTGGGCACGATCGCCCGGGCACTGGCCCCACCCTCCAGCAGCACCTCGGCCTCGACCGTCGGGGTGCCGCGGGAGTCGAGCACCTCCCGGGCCACCACCGTGTCGATCACCAGGTCGAGAGAGTCGAACACAGAGCCCGTCGCATGGATGCCGGCATTATCCACAGCCGCCCGTCACAATGGCCGCAGCGACCGAGACAGCAGAGATGCGCCTCTTGCACACCATGCTGCGGGTGGGGGATCTGGAGCGGTCCCTGGGTTTCTACACCGAGGTGCTGGGCATGCAGCTGCTGCGCCGCCGCGACTACCCCGAGGGCCGCTTCACCCTGGCCTTCGTGGGCTACGGCCCCGAGAGCGAGCAGACGGTCATCGAGCTCACCCACAACTGGGACACCACCAGCTATGAGCTCGGCAGCGGCTATGGCCACATCGCCCTGGGGGTCGATGACATCCACGCCACCTGCGCCGCCATCGCCGACCGCGGCGGTCGCATCACCCGTCCACCCGGCCCGATGAAGCACGGCAGCACCGTCATCGCCTTCGTCGAGGACCCGGATGGCTACAAGGTGGAACTGATCCAGCTCCGATCCCGTGCCGATGCGGCCGCCTGACACCGCCTTCAGCCTCACCCGCGAACCCGATCGGTTCAGCGACCTGGCCTGGGACCTGCTGCTCGATGCCGAGGAGCGGGCCCGCCGCTGGCGCCACGCCGAGATGGACGTGGAGCACCTGTTCCAGGCGCTGCTTCAGGACAGCCGCTGCCGCGATCTGCTGCAACAGCTGGACCTCAATGGCGACCGGCTGCTCGATGCCCTCGACGATGTCTGCAGCGCCAACCCACCCCGGCCGGGGCGGGAGCTGTACGTGGGGGATGCCCTCGAGGATCTGCTCGATGCCGCCGATGACGAACGCCAGCGCCAGGGGGCGTCGCGCATCGAGCTGAGTCACCTGCTGCTGGCCCTGGCGGACGAACCGCGGGTGGCCGGGGCGTTGCTGCGGCGCCAGGGCTGCGGCCGCGACCAGATCCTCCAGGCGGCCTCCGGACCCAGTCCCGGTCCCGGTCCTGGACCCGCAACCGGACCGGCGCCGGTGCCCGGCCCTGCCCCGGTCGTCCAGGTGCCGGTGCCCGTGGCCGAGCCCACCGCCCCGGCGGCCCCCACCGCCCTCGACCAGTACGCCCGCGATCTCACCGACC
>CAZWFG010000291.1:0-1853 GCA_964632245.1 uncultured Synechococcus sp.
GAATCGTGGTGCATGCCGCATCGGCAGCGGCCCAGGAGTTCTATCGCCACATGGGCTTCGATCCCTCGCCCAGCGATCCGAACACGCTGCTCCTGCGGCTGGTCGACATCGCCGCGGCAAGCACCAGGTGCGGCGCACGCATCTGTTCTCAGGACGAACCAGTCATGGGTCCACATCCGGACTAAGCTGGCTCCATGCGGGCCGCCCTCCATGCGCACCGTCAATGTTCACGAGGCCAAAACCCAGTTCTCCAGGCTGATCGACGCCGCCCACGCCGGCGAAACGATCCTGGTGGCCAAGGACGGCAAGCCTTGGGCTCGGCTGGTGCCGCTCGAAGCCGATCGACCCCGGCGGCAACCCGGGGTGCTGCGCGGTCAGCTGCAGCTTCCACCCATCGATGCGCTGCTCGCCCCTCTGCCCCCCGAGGAGCTGGATGGGCTCGACGCGCCGTTGCCTTCTTGATGGCCTCCTCCCTCCTGCTCGACACCCATGCCCTGCTCTGGTGGTTGGTGGAACCTGAGAAGCTCTCTGCCCTCGCCCACGCGGCCATCAACGACCCGGCGGCCACGATCTTTGTGAGCGCTGCCTCCGGCTGGGAGATCGCCACCAAAGGTCGCCTGGGCAAACTGCCCGGCGCCGAACAGCTGCTGCAGGATCTGCCCTCCCTCCTGCAACAACAGGGGTTCGAGCCGCTGGCCGTGCAGTTGCATCATGGTGTCCACGCCGGTGGCTACAGGCAGGCCCACCGGGATCCCTTCGATCGGCTGCTGGCGGCCCAGGCCGAGCTGGAGGGGTTGCAACTGGTGAGCCTCGACCCTGCGCTGGCCTCCTTTCCCTGCCGCCTGCTCTGGTGAAGGCATGGGCAGCTCCGCCCAGGGTCACAGGCCCGATGTGCAGGCCGACGGGTGCTGCTGCACCTGGCACACGCTGATCAACAGGACAACATCACTGTCACAGCTGCCGTTCTCGCCAGATCTCCTGCACAAACGGATCGGCGACGTCATAGAGGCCGTGGCCCACCCGCATCAGCAGATTGTCGGCGAGCAGTTCATTCACAACAGGTTGAATCTCTTCAATCCGCACCGGCCTCCCGATCGCTTCGCCATAGGACTCCTCATGGGCGACACGGCCGAAGATCGCCATGGCCAGACCGCCGATCTGTTCCACTTTCTGCAGTCTGGGGGAGGCGCGGAGGCTGAGCCATAAAAACCCATAAAAGTCTGTCGCCGCCTCAGCCCGGCAGCCGCGCTGCGAGATCCTTCGGCACCCGAAAGATTTCCCGCCGCCCATCCTTTCCAGCCTTCAGCAGCCCACGGCTGGCCAGCTTCTGCAGATCGCTGCGGGCAGTCTGGTGGCTGACGCCATGGCTGTTTTGGTGGGAGAGCACTGAATACCGGAAGCCGGAATGGCGCAGGGCGTGACGCAGCAGTGCCAGCTGGCGGTGGTTCAGCCCCTCCATCCCCTCCAGTCGCTGCTGCAGCGCCCCCACCTCGCTGCCCTTGCGCTCCAGGTAGGCATGCAGGCTGGCGATGGCTTCCTGGATCACCTTCACCTGCGCCAGCAGGAAATAGGTGAGGTCGTTGTCGTCGCTCTCGCTGTGCAGGAACGAGCGTTCGTACTGGCCTCTGGCTTTGTTGATCACCGAGGAGATCGAGATGAACTCAAACAGCCAGTAGCCCTGGTGCAGCATCGCCCAGTAGAACAGCGCCCTTGCTGTGCGGCCGTTGCCATCGCAGAAGGGATGGTCGTAGGCCAGCCAGAAGTGCAGGGCGATGGCCCGCACCACCGGGTGAATGAACACCTTCGGCGTTTCGCCGTTGGCAAAGCGGCAGAGCTTCTCCAGCCGCCCGGGT
>CAZWFG010000292.1:0-1848 GCA_964632245.1 uncultured Synechococcus sp.
ATCAGCAGGCTGTGCCCGCGCCCCAGGCCCTGGTGCAGCTGGTGGCCCCGGTGCAGGCCCTCGACTGGCTGCAGGTGCGCTGATGCTCGATCTGCCCCTGGGGCGGCCGGCCATGGCGCTGGTCAGCGGCGGCCTGGCCCTGCTGCTGAGCCTCGCCTGCCCCTGGTGGTTGCAGCTGGATGGGCTGCCCCCGAACTGGCTGGTGCTGTGGCTGCTGCCCTGGGCGGTGGTGGAAGGGTCCCTGGCAGGCGCCCTGGGCGGCCTGGTGCTTGGCACCCTGCACGACAGCCTGCAGAACTCGGGCCTCACGGCTGTGCCGGCCCTGGTGCTGCTGGGTCTGTGGTGGGGTCGCTTCGACCCGGCCCGCCGCCCCCTTGAACGCAGCACGACCCTGGGACTGCTGGCGCTTCTGGGCAGCCTGGGCCTCAACCTCAGCTACGCCCTGCAGCTGCAGCTGCGGGGCGGCGGACCGCTGCCGGTGCTGCACATCACCCTCGCCCAGTCGCTGCTCACCGGTCTGCTGGCTCCACCGGTCTGCTCCCTGCTCGTCCTGATCTGGCGCCGCCGCAGCACCCGTCATGCCCGCTGACCGCCGCCACCGCCGGGGTCTGACCTCCCTGCTGGGCCTGCTGTTGCTGCCCCTGGGACTGCTTGCCGGCTGCGGCCGGGGGCCCCAGCCGGGCGAGGTGAACCTCTGGACGATCCAGCTGTCGCCGAAGTTCGACCCCGTGATCCGGCCGATGCTGGCCGAGTGGGAGCGGCGCCATCCCGGCCGGCGGGTGGTGTGGACCGACCTGCCGTTCGGATCGGTGGAACGCAAGCTGCTGGCGGCCGTGTACGCCGGTCGCAGTCCGGATGTGGTGAACCTGAATCCCATCTTTGCGGCGAATCTGGCCAGCAAGGGTGGATTGCTGCCCCTGGAGGACCGGCTGGGCCGGGCCGCCGCTGACTACCTGCCCCAGGTGCTGGAGGCCGGTCGCCAGGACGGTCGCCTCTACGCGGTGCCCTGGTACCTGACGAGCCGCATCACCCTCGCCAACCGCCAGCTCCTGAAGCAGGCAGGCCTCGAGCGTCCACCGCTGCACTGGCAGGAGGTGCCCCGGTACGCCGAAACCGTGCACCGCCGCACCGGCCGCTATGCCCTGTTCGTGACCGTGGCCCCCGACGGATCGGCCGAACTGCTCGAATCGATGGTGCAGATGGGCGTGACCCTCACCGATGAACGCCACCGGGCCCGCTTCCGCTCGCCTGCCGGGGAGCGGGCCTTCGCCTTCTGGACCGACCTGTACCGCCGAGGGCTGCTGCCGCGGGAGGTGGTGAGCCAGGGGTTCCAGCGGGCCATCGAGCTCTATCAGAGCGGTGAACTGGCCCAGGTGGCCAGTGGCGCCGAGTTCCTGGGCACCATCGCCACGAACGCCCCCCGGGTGGCTGCCGCCACGGCCCCCTACCCACCGCTGACGGGCCACGACGGGGTCGCCAACGTCGCCACGATGAACCTGGCCGTGACCCGCCAGAGCCGCCATGCCGCGGAGGCCGTGGACCTGGCCCTTTTCCTGACGAATGCCGAGAACCAGCTGCGGTTTGCCCGGGCCGCCCGGGTGCTGCCCTCCTCCAGAACCGCCCTGGCGGCCATGGAGCAGGAACTGGGGCAGCAGGCCGCCGGGGACCTGGTGCAGCGGGCCCGCTGGCTGAGTGCCCGCACCCTGCGGCGGGCCCGGGTGCTGGTGCCTGCGGATCCCGGGATCAAGCGGCTGCAGTCGATCCTCTACGGACGCCTGCAGCAGGCGATGCTCGGCGAGATGAGCAGCAGCGACGCCCTCAAGGCCGCTGAGCGCGACTGGAACGCCT
>CAZWFG010000293.1:0-1844 GCA_964632245.1 uncultured Synechococcus sp.
CGCTGCACGTTCAGCCAGATGTCGATCATCTGCAGCCCGTAACGTCCCGGGGTCGAGGGGACCCGCCAGGCGGGCGGCTGCTGGTCAATCACATGGCGGATCCAGCGTTCGCAGGCTGGCAACAACGTGCCGCCGCAGAGGGCATCGACCCCTGCGAACCCTGGCCCCAGCTGGCGCTGCAGGCTGAGCTGGCCCGCCAGCCGGCCCGAGGCATCGGCCGTGGCCCCCGGGTCGTCACGCACGCTGCGGGCCATGGCCTGCAGCTGCGCCAGCAGCGCCGGTTCCAGGCGACCCTTGAGGATCGTGCGCGGGAAGAGACTGAGCAGCTCCATAAGACCGGATGGGCTCCCTGCCAGCCTCTCTCAGCATGGTGCTCAGTGCCCTGAGCTTCAGCCTCATGGGCGTCTGCGTCAAGCATCTGGGCGGCCGGCTGCCCGTGGCCGAGGTGGTCTTCGGTCGGGCGGTGATCAGCCTGCTGCTCAGTTGGTGGTTGCTGCACCGCGGCGGCCTCAGCCCCTGGGGCCGCCATCGAGGCCTGCTGGTGCTGCGCGGGCTGCTGGGCACCGTGGCCCTGTTCGGTGTCTACGGCGGCCTGGCGTGGTTGCCCCTGGCCCCGGCCACGGTGCTGCAGTACCTCTATCCCACCTTCACGGCGGCACTGGCCTGGGGCACCCTCGGGGAGCGGTTCGGCCGCCGGCTGGGGCTGGCGATGCTGCTCGGCTGGGCCGGTGTCGCCCTGCTGGTGCACCCCGTCGGCGCTGCCGGTTCCCTGCCCCCGCTGGCGCCTCTGGGGGTGGCGGCGGCCGTGACCGGAGCCCTGTTCACGGCCCTGGCCTACGTGTCGGTCAGAACCCTGGCGGGCCGCGAGCATCCGCTGGTGATCATCTTCTGGTTCCCGCTGGTGTCGCTGCCCCTGGCCCTGCCGCTGGTGCTGCTGGAGCCGGTGTGGCCTCAGCCCACCGACTTGCTGTGGCTGCTGGGGGTGGGGCTGTTCACCCAGCTGGGGCAGCTGGGTCTTACGGCAGCGTTGATCCGGCTGCCGGCGGCCCGGGCCACGGCGATCAGTTACGTGCAGGTGCCGATGGCGGCCCTCTGGGGATGGCTCTGGTTTGCCGAACCTGTCGGTCCTGGCACCGCGGGCGGCGCCGGGCTGGTGCTGCTGGCGACCCTGCTCAGCCTCACGGTTGCCGGTCGTCAGCCGGCGACGTAAGCCACCACGGTTTCGCTGAGCCGCCGCAGGCCCGCGAGTCCATCGCGTTCGAGGTTGCGAACCCGGTCGCGGCTCATGCCCAGCACCCGACCGATGCCGGTGAGGCTCATGGGTTCCTCGACGTCGATGCCGTAGCGCATCTTGAGCACCTGGCCCTGCAGCAGCGGCAGCTGGTCGAGCAGCGCCCGCATGTCACCGCGCAGGCATTCACCGTCGAGCACGTCATCGGGCAGAGGCCCATCGGTCTGGAGCAGATCGAGCAGCTCGGTGTCCTCGCCGTCGCCCACCCGCATTTCGAGACTCACGGGCTGGCGGGCGCGGGCCAGCAGGTCTTTCACCTCGTCTTCGGGCAGATCGACGTGCACGGCGAGTTCGGTCACGGGCCCCATGGTGGGGCGGATGCGCTCCCGTTGGGCGCTATGCCGGGCTTCCACCTTGCTCTCCCAGCTCGCTGACGGGATGACCTACTACTCCTGCCATAACTTTTTAGATTGACTCGATTATAACACTGATACAACTTAGCATTTGGGGCAGGTCTCAGACCTGCCCCAAATTTGTGGACCCAGCGAGATTCGAACTCGCGACCTTCTCAATGCCATTGAGACGCGCTCCCAACTGCGCTATGGGCCCTTAG
>CAZWFG010000294.1:0-1841 GCA_964632245.1 uncultured Synechococcus sp.
GACCGCCGATGCCCGCCGCGCCATGCCGCGCCAGGTGAGCATTCCCGATGCAGTGGCCAACCTGGGGTCCCTCACCCTGCTGCTGCAGGGGCTGCGCAGCGGCAACGGCGATCTGATCGCCGACGGGATGCATGACCGGCTGCACGAGCCCTACCGCTGGCCGCTGATCCAGGGGGGGACGCAGGTGCGCGAGGCGGCGCTGCAGGCAGGCGCCTGGGGATGCGTGATCAGTGGTGCCGGCCCCAGCGTGCTGGCCCTGGGCCCCCGCAGCAGCAGTGCTGCCGTGGCTGCCGCGATGGAGAAAGCCTGGACGGATGCCGGTGTGAGCTGCCGGGCTGAGTGCCTGGAACTGCAGCAGGAGGGCAGCCACTGGACAGATGGGCCTGGCTGATCCTGTGCCTTGGTGACCCTCTGCCTGGCTGACCCAACTGTGCAGCGATGGTTGCCGATTATACGTTGAGGCGCGGAAATTGTCCGCACATCGGGAACAGTGCACAGGCAGGTCGCTCACCGGTTGTGGATGCGATGCCCCGTGGATTGACTACCCGTGTGCGTGACGTGTCTGCATCACCCGTGAATCGCCTTCTTCTCGCTTCCGCCCTTCTGGGCGTCACCCTTCCCCTCGTCGCCCCGGCCGTCCGGGCTGATGAAGCCGCCAAGGCCGAGGACCAGCTGCTGGCCCAGAGCTATGGCACCACCCGCGTGACCACCCCCGTTTCCTACGAGCAGGGCACCGGTTTCTACGGCACCATCGGCGTGGGCGCCTCCTGGGCCACCAATGTCTCCGCCAGTGGCGACAGCCGCACCAACAACTGGGTCAACGGCAACGCCTTCAACGTCGCGCCTGCCTTCAGCGCCGGCTCGATCATCGACAACCTCAGCACCATCACGGTCAACCCCCGGGTGAAGACCAAGTTCGGCGGCGGTTTCGCCGGTGAAGCCGGCCTGGGTTACGACTTCGGCGATGTCCGCGCTGAACTGACCTACGTCTACAACAACCACACCGTCAACAGCATTTCCGGCGAGCTCAAGCCCCGCCTGAACCTCTACGGCAACCAGTACGCCCTGCGCACCCGTGGTCTGGCCGTCGACGGCGGCAACAGCACCAACAGCAACAGCGTCTTCGGTTCGCTGTACTACGACATCCCCACCGGCAGCCGCTGGGTTCCCTACATCGGTGGCGGCATCGGCTATACCAACGTCAGCTGGGATGGCGTGGACTTCAACAACGTCCGCTACACCACCTCCACCGTTCTGCCCAACCTGCCTTACAACTCCGCCACCCAGAACTCCACGGTCCTGAACCAGAACCTGTGGCGTCGTGGCGGCGTCAACTACGGCAACCAGAACGTCGGTCTGTTCGGCTACCAGGCCAAGGCCGGTCTCACCTACGTGGCCAGCTGCACCACCGACGTGTTTGCTGAGGGCACCTACCAGGGCGCCAGCAACTTCGAGGTGAGCGGCTTCGATTTCGGCTCCCTCAACTCCTGGGGTGGTCGGATCGGTGCCCGCTTCCGCTTCGCCGACACCTGCAAGAAGCCCGTGGTGGTGGTCAAGCCCGCGCCCAAGCCGGCCCCCGCTCCGGTGTACGTGCCCCCCGCCGAGCCCGCCCCCGAGCCGATCCGCGGCCTCTGGTGAGCCAGCGGGATCGACCAGATCCCCTCTCTCCAGACTTCCGGACCCAGGGGCGCCCAAGGCGCCCCTTTTTTCTTGGGCACTCTCCCTGGGCACTGAGCACATCTACCCAGTAGCGGAATGGCCGCTGGTAGCCTTGGCACCGCGTCAGTGCCGTTCGTCCTTTGGACCTCAGTTCCAGTGCCGGCGAGCTGCCCTGGCTCAGC
>CAZWFG010000295.1:0-1840 GCA_964632245.1 uncultured Synechococcus sp.
CGCCGGTGAACTTGTTGAGCAGGCCGTGTTCAACCTCAATGGCCTGCACCACCGTTTCCAGTGCGCCATAGAGCCAGGTCAGCAACGCCTCGGGGGGCAGCTGCTGGGCCAGCCCCGAGAAGCCGCCGATGTCGGCCACCAACAGGGTCACGACCCGCTCCTGGCCGCGGAAGCGGCCGCCGGCCATCAGCACATCCCGCTGGCGCCAGAGCTCCTCCGCCACGGCGGCCGACGTGGTGTGGCCCAACAGCTGCTCCAGTTGCCGCCGCTGCCGTTGCTGCTCGATGCCGCGACGGCTCCAGGCGGCGGTGGCCAGGGCCAGCAGGGTCCCCAGGGGCAGGGCCAGGTTGCACCAGGTGCCCCCCAGCAGCAGCACCCCAAGGCCCCCGGCCAGACCACCCAGGGCCACGGCCGCCACGGCCGCCTGGCTGCGGCGCAGGCTGCGGATGCCTTCCCCCAGGCCCACCCCCAGGCCGGCGGCGGCCAGGGCCAGAACGCCGTTGAACCACCCGGGTGCGGCCCGCAGTCCCGGCCGCCGGCCCTGCTCATCGGCGAGTAGCGACGCCAGCCGCTGGGCATGCAGATCAACGCCGGCCATCAGCCGCGGCTGCCCCGACCAGGGATGGCGACCCAAGGGCACCATGAACTGATCCCGCAGGGACGGGGCACGGGCACCGAGCAGCACGATCGTGCCGCGCAGCTGCTCGGGTGGCACCTGCCCCGCCAGCAGGGTGCGCAGGTTCCAGCTGCGCAAGCTGTCGGGTTGATGGAACCCCAGCAGCCGCTGCAGACCGTCGGCATCGAGGTCGGTGTAACCGCCGGCTTCGGGGTCGAGGGGGGGCAGGCTGGCCGGGTTGCGTTCCAGCCGTTCCCGCAGGGGGCTGATGGCCTGGCGCCGCCAGGTCTCCAGCAGCCGCAGGGGCAGGGCGACTGTGTTGGCGGGCTGGCCACGCACGTGGACCAGGTCGCGGCGCACGGTGCCGTCGGGGTCGATCAGCAGGTCGTTGTAGGCCTGGCGTCCGGGGGGTGTGCCCGGAATGGCGGTGATGCCGTCGATGGCACTGAAGACCGACACCAGCGGCCCGGGGCCCCGGGCCAGACGGCGCAACGCGTCCTGGCCGCGGCCGACACCAAGGTCGCGGTAGAGGTCCAGGCCGATGGCCCGGACGCCACCGTTGCTGAGCCGTGCGATCGCCCGGCAGATCAGGCTGTCGTCGATCGGCCAGCCATAGGTCCTGATGTCCCCTTCACTGATGCCGACGATCACGACCGGCTGCTGCCGGCCCGAGGCGGCCGGGCGCAGGTTGGTGATCAGGTCGTAGACGAGCAGGTTCACCGCTTCTGCCAGCTGGCTGCGCTCGAGCCCCCACAGCAGCAGGGCGGCAATGCCGTACGAGGCCAGGATCCGGGCCGCTGCGGCCGAGCGTTTGCGCGAGATCACAGCAGGCAGCCGCGGTGACGGTGACTCCAGCCTGGCCGGATCGGCGTCCGGCGGCAACGGGCCCTGGCAGCCGGTTGATTGACAAGCCTGGGCAGCAGCTTCAGCATCCAGCCCATGGCCCAACCGATGATCATCGCCACCCACAGCTACCGGGGTGGCACCGGCAAATCGAATGTCACCGCCAACCTGGCGCTGGAGCTGGCGCGCAGCGGCCACCGGGTCGGGGTGGTGGACACCGATCTGCCGTCACCGGGGGTGCACATCCTGTTCGGGCAGGATCAGCCGGCGACCACCGTCAACGGCGTTCTGTATCGCCACTACGACGTCGACAAGGGGATGATCGACGTCACACCCGAAGGACTCGGGGGCGATGGACGAATCTGGTTGCTGGCTGGCAGC
>CAZWFG010000296.1:0-1817 GCA_964632245.1 uncultured Synechococcus sp.
GAATAACCGCTGTTGCAATTGGATCCAATGCTGGTAGAAGTAATCAGTCTGCCAGCAGCACCGACACCGGCGTGGAGGCCTGGGTGTGGGCATCGGGCAGCCAGGTGTGGAACGGCACGAGGGGAATCTTGATGCCGAAACCGATCAGCAACGGCAGCAGCAGGGTCAGCTGGCTGACCAGAGGCAGACTGCCGGCCAGGAGGGGGCTGATGCTGAAGTCGACGGACCCCGTGGTGAAGGCGAGGCCCAGGAATGAGCCCAGGATCAGGAAGCCCGAGACGGCGGTGAAGATGAGGAACTTGGTGGCCGCCACGGCCCGGCCGGCGCCGCCCCAGACCGCGATCAACAGCCAGAGCGGAATCAGCTCCAGTTCGTAGAAGAGGAAGAACAGCAGCAGGTTGTCGGCCAGGAAGGCCCCGTTGACCGCCGCGCTGATCAGCATCAGCAGGGCGAAGTACAGGCGGGGGCGCTGGCTGAGGTCGCGGGTGCAGAGGGCCGCCACCAGGGTGAGGGCGCTGTTGAGCAGCACCAGCGGCATTGACAGACCGTCGATGCCCAGGCGGTAGTCGAGCCCGATGAGGCTCACCCAGGTGAGGGATTCCTGCAGCTGCAGACCCCCCTGGGCGGGATCGAAGGCCAGCAGCACCCGCAAGCTCCAGAGCAGCTGCAGGGCCAGCACCACCAGGGTGAACACCCGGCCGCGCTGGGGGGGCAGGCCGGCCGGGAGCAGCAGCAGCAGCACGGAGCCGAGGGCAGGAATCAGCAGCAGCAGCGACAGGGTCATGGGCGTCTCATCCGTGGATCCACACCAGTCCCGACAGCAGCAGCACCAGGGCCACCACTGCCGTGAGCACATAGGTCTGCAGCTGACCGCTGACCCCGAACCGCAGGCTTTCGGCACTGGCCAGGGAGGCCGTGCCCAGGCGGCGGGCGAGGCCGCTCACCACCACCTGGTCAAACCGTTCCACCCCCCCGGCCACGGCGGCCACGAAGGCCACGATGGTGTTGCGGTAGAGCTGGGCGGTGTAGAAGTCGTTGGCCAGCAGGTCCTGGAACCAGCGCAGGGTCGGCCGGGCCGACCGGGCCGAGAACCGCTGCAGCGGCAGGGCCACACCGATGGCCGCGCCGGCCGCTCCACTCGCCAGCACCAGCCCGGCCGCCAGGGGATCCATCGCCGTGAGGCCGGGCAGCAGGGCGAGCCGGGCAAACACCGCCGGAATGAGCAGCACCACCACGGTGAGGCTGACCATCGGCAGGGCCATGAGCCAGTTGACCTCCGGTGTGCGGCGGGTCTTGGGGTGGGGCTGATCCAGAAACACCTGCCGGTAGACGCGCACCAGATTGATCGCCGTGAGGCCATTGGTGAGCAGCACCACGATTGCCAGCAGCGGCTGGCTGACGAGGAAGGACTGCACCAAGGGGGTGAAACACCAGAAGCACCCCAGGGGCAGCAGGCCGGTGAGACCGGCGGCGGCCACCAGGTAGGCGCTGGTGGTGGCGGGCATGCGACCGGCCAGACCCCCCAGTTCGGTGATGTCCTGACAGTTGGTGGTCGCGATGATGCTGCCCACACTCATGAAGATCAGGGCCTTGGCGGCACCGTGGGCGAAGAGCAGCAGCAGGGCCACGGCCGGTTGCTGCAGGGCGATCGCCAGGAACACCAGGCCCAGGTAGGAGGTGGTGCCATAGGAGAAGGCCCGTTTGAGGTCCACCTGGGCCAGGGCCACCAGGGCGCCGCCGACGGCGCTCACGGTGCCGACCACCACTAGCACCACCAGGGCCAGGGGGGAGATGCGCAGCAGCGGCATGACCTTGAG
>CAZWFG010000297.1:0-1790 GCA_964632245.1 uncultured Synechococcus sp.
CCAGGGGGGGGGAACCCCTGGCTCTCCGGCACTGCTGCTGCAACCGGCCTGGGGGGAAGCCGAGGCCCTGGACCTGGCGATCGGTCACGTGCGCCGCCATCCTGATTGGCGCCTGAGCCTGCAGACCCATAAGTGGCTGGGCGTGCGCTGAGGAACGCGGATGGAAAAAAGCTGAAATGGAGGGCCAGGTCTTCCCCCGGCAGCAACCCCTGGTCTAAGATTACCTCAGTCCCCTTTAAGGTTGCGCCGCACAGGTCATGGCCGTTCACAACCACACGACCAAGCCCCTCAGCGACGGCGCAACCCGCACGTCCTACGAGCCGCCCGTCTCGCAGGATCCCTCTTCGCGCACGTTTGTGGTGAGCCTGGAGGCCAAGGACGGCTATGCCGTGATCACCGACTTCCAGAAAGGTGACCGCATCCAGCTGGACTGTGACGAGCTGGGTGATTACCAGCTGATCCCCGGAAACCACCACGGTCACGCCAATGGCGGATTCTGTATTTTCTATGTGGGTGAGCATCGCAGCAGTGATGCCGGCGACCTGATCGCCGAGGTGTCGGGCCCCGCCGCGGGCAGCCTTGACCTGATGGATGCCTCGACGTTCATCTGGAAGATTCCGGAAGGTGCCGCCATCGCCGTGGGCCTGCCCTCCAACGACATTGTGATGGGCACCGAGGCCAATGACGTGCTGTCGGGCTGCATGGGCAGCGACGTTGTGATCGGCGGTCCGGGCGATGACGTGGTTTCTGGTGTGCACACCGAGATGGATCTGCCGGGACGTGGCGAAATCGATGTGCTGATCGGTGGCCCCGGCAACGATCGCTTTGTGCTGGGTGGTCATCACGGCGTGTATTACAAAGATGTGGTTGGCCGCGGCAACGGCAGTTATGCCGCAATTCAAGATTTTGAAAAGGGTGATCAGATCGTTCTTGAATGCGATCAGATGGGCAATTATGAGCTCGTTCAGACAGCTGTTGGTCTCGCCCCTGCCACCGCCATCTATTACAACCGTGATGGCAAGCCCGGCATCGGTGTTTATGACGATCTGATCGCTCAGGTGCAGGGGCCTGCGGCCCGCAGTCTTGACCTGATGGATGCCACCACGTTCCAGTGGATCATCGACCCGAAAGCCATTGATGCCGACGGCGGTTCGGCCAATGACATTCTCATGGGCAACGATGGCAACGACCGGCAGGTCGGTCGTGGTGGTGCCGATGTCCTCATCGCAGGTATGGGCGATGACGTCCTCATCGGTGTCGACCCAGATGCCGCCCTCCCCGGTCAAGGGGAAACCGATGTGCTGATCGGGGGGCCTGGTGCCGACGTGTTCGTGCTGGGCAGTGATGTGAAGACCTACTACCTCGATGGCGACAAGCCAGGCAGCGGCGGTTATGCCGCGATCCAGGATTTTGATGTTGATGATGTCATCACCCTTGCCGGCACCAAAGGAGACTATGCATTTCAGTCCTGCACAGTCGGCCTTTCGGACGCCACCTGCATCTATGCGAACCGCGATGGTCAACCCGGCATCGGCAGCGACGACGACCTGGTGGCTGTGGTGCAGGGCCCAGGCGCCTCAGGCCTGGGCCTCGAATCCACTCAGTTGTCGTGGGGCGGCGTGGTGCCTGAACTCGGTCGGGTCACCGCCTCGGCGACCAAATCTGATTCTGTGTTCTCCACACCAGAGCGGCTGCCAGGGACATTTGCGGCGCTCCCGAAGATCAAAGATTATGACGGAAATCTTCACGGTCAGCGTGAAGTCGCGTCAGAAGACACGATCCGTGCCTAC
>CAZWFG010000298.1:0-1788 GCA_964632245.1 uncultured Synechococcus sp.
GGCCGATGGCGGCGCAAGACTACTTGGACCGGAACGGGGATCTGTCGCCGAACAGACGCTCCTGCAAGGGTCTCCAGCGCCGCAGCAACCGGCGCCGCAGCCCCAGGGGCCGGGGCGGCTGCGCGCGCCAGGCGAGCAACTGGTCGAGGGCCAGCTCCGGCGGGATGTGATCGCCGCTGCGTCGACAGACGTAGATCGGGTAGTGGATCAGGGCCCCGAACACGAGCTCGTCGAGCTGCAGCCGGCGCCCCCGCCGCGGACAGTGCAGCCGGTCGTCGGTGAGCCCCCAGCCCGCATAGAAGGGCAGCCCATGCACATGCACCGGCCGTTGGCGCAGCAGGGCTTCAAAGCCCGTGAGCGACGTCAGCACATGCACGGCATCCACCGTCTCCAGCAGGTGGTCGATGGCGCCATGGAGCAGCACCTCGTCGGCCAGCCCTGAACAGTGACGCTCGCCGGCGCCGCCGTGGCGCAGGCCGGCCACCACATCGGGGTGGGGCTTGTAGAGCACATAGGCCTCGGGCTGGGCCGCCCGGACGGCCGCCAGCAGATCGGCATTGCTGCGCACCGGGCTCTCGGGGGGAACCCCATAGCGGATCGAGGCATCGCCGGGCACCTGCCCCGGCACCAGCACCACCGGCCGGCCCTCCACCCGGGGGGGACGGCGCCAGGGCTCAGCCTGGAGGTTGTACTTGGTCAGGCCGGCGGCGACGATGCGCTCCCGCAGGGCCTGGGCACGGCGGCGCTCGTGGGGTTCAAATCCATGGCCGGCCAGGAAGCTCTCCAGGTCGCTGGGGGCGGAACAGTCGTAATAGATGCCACTGCGGTCCACCACCCACGACATGGGCTCGATCAGGTTGGCCCCCAGGCCCACCGACCGCAGAAAGCCATCCTCCACCTGCAGGCTGGGCGCCGGCAACTGCCGCTGGCGGCCCCACACCACCGCCGTCACCCCCGGCAGCGGCGGTGGCGCCCCCAGCCGCCGGAACCGCAGCCGGCTGCCCCGCGGACCGCGCAGGTAACGGCGCAGCACCGGCCGCTTCCAGCGCCGGAAGCCGTAGGCCACCAGGTCGGTGGGCACCGCCAGCAACTGGCGACGCTGCAGGGCCAGATGGTCGATCAACCGTTCCGGGTCGCAGGCGGCCCCGCTCACCGGGTCGCGATAACGGGAGTAGCCCACCAGGGCCCCGTGCACCAGCTGCTCCAGATCGGCCCCCCCCCGACGCCAGGGCGGAGCGGGTCGGCGGTCGCGGGTCAGGCCCCAGCCGGCATAGAAGGGCATCCCGAAGCAATGGACGGGGCGGCCCCAGAGCAGCGCCTCAAAGCCCATCTGCGACGTGACCACATAAACCGCCGCCGCCTGCGCCAGCAAAGCAACGGGGTGGCCCCCATCGGCAACCGTGAGGATGCGTTCATGGCGCAGCTGGGCCGCCGTGAAATGCCCCCGCTTGCGGCCTGCCACCACGTCCGGATGCTGCTTCACGACCACCCGATGCTGCGGATGATCGGCCAGGGCCGCCGCCAGGGCCATCCCGAAGGCGTCGGCGTCGCCGGCCCCCCAGCGCAGGGAAAGGTCACCGGCCGTCTGGTCCACCACCAGCACGTAGGGCTCGGCGGGGGGCAGCGAATCGCGGGCACCGTTGTACTTCGACAGCCCGGCGGCACACCAGGCGTGGCGCAGGGCAACCGCCCGCCGTCGGCCGTCAGCGTCCAGATCGGCGGCCACCAGCCGGTCGAGACCGCTGGGGACCGTGCAGTCGTAGTAGATGCCGGTGTCATCGAGCACCA
>CAZWFG010000299.1:0-1784 GCA_964632245.1 uncultured Synechococcus sp.
GGGGGCCCGGGTGGGACCGAATCCAGTCAAGGAGATCGGCTGGTTTCCGATCGAAGCGATGAACAACGACGGCCTGAAGATCGCCGTGCCGCTGTTGCGATTCCCGGCCACGACCACCGTGCTGCACTGGCATGGAGAAACCTTCACGTTGCCCCCGGGAGCCGTGCAACTGGCCCGCAGCACTGCCTGCGAGCAGCAGGCGTTCCAGCTCGGTGCGCGCATCATCGGCCTGCAGTTCCACCTCGAAACCACTCCCGAGGCCCTGCAAAAGATGGTGGCCGCCTGTGGTGACGAGCTGCAGCCGGCGGCCTTCGTCCAGTCAGCGGAGCAGATTCTCGCGGCAGACGCAGCCACCTACAGGTCCCTCCATGCACTGCTGGGGGCGGTGCTGGGGTTTCTGCTCAGGGATGACGGCGTGTCCGACGGAACCCCCGCTGCAGCAACGATTCAGAACAACCCATCGGCGTAGTCGAAGGCGAGGACACCATCGAGGCCACCCTCAAGCAACGGCAGCAGTCGCGCGACGATGGCCTGGTGTTCAGGATGGGGCAGGTAGGCATTGCGGGCGGCCTCATCGGCGAAGGTCATGCAGAAGCCGTGGCTGAAGCCACCGGCCAGCCCTTCCGGTGAGCGATACGCCCCGCCGCTGAAGCCGATGATGCCGGAGATGCGGTCGGCAAGACCGCGCAGATCAGCGAAGAGTGCAGGGATGGTGCCCTCTGCGAGATCGGTGCGGAAGCGGAACAGAACGATGTGCTGAATGGGCATGTCAGGAGTAGACACTGGCAGGAAAGATCAGAACTGGAGCACGCTGGTGGGCCGCAGGATCCAGCTGGCTTCACCATTGCGGAGTTTGTAGCAGATCTGCCGCAGGCCACCCGTCGCCTTGGCATTGCTGTCGCCGGGCTTGTAGATCGGGAAACGACGCACCAGACAGCCCTCCACCAATGAGAATTCATCGTGGCCCTGATAGCCCTTGGCCGGTGCACCACTGAGCTCTTGCAGATGGATCGGCGAGAGCTGATCGCTGTTGATCACGGCATAGGCCACCAGCTGGCCATAGCTGCCGCTGCCGGCACCCTGCACATAGACATAGATCTCCGGCTGACCGTTGCTGTTGAGATCAGCCACCTCGGCCCCGACGACCTGACCATCAACGGTCTGGCTGATGGGTTGGATTGAACGTCTGCCACCCCGGGGGGTGATCGTGAGCTGTTGCTGGGATCCTTCGCCGCTGCTGTGCACTTCGAAACTGATCCCCTGCAGGGAGAGCGTCTTGTGGAATCCCGCTGCAGCCCAGATGCTGCCACCGAAGACGGATGTGACCAGCAGGGCCGTGAGGGGCAGGTGTCTGAGCAGGCGCTTCATGGGAGGGGACGAACGGCCGTTGCCATGGTGACGCAACGGAACCAGAACCACGCCGAAGGTTGCGTGGGTGGCGACAGGAACCTGGTCGGCAGACGCCACAGGCCCTTCTCATGGGCCAACCCCACGGCGAGGAGCACAGCAAGGCCGAGAAACAACCAGAACCAGGGCCTGGGTGCCGTCGAACGCTGCTGGCGCCGGCCACGGCCACGACGCACCCCGAGCACGGCGCCGCAGGCTCCACAGACCGCACGACCCCCCAGGCTGCGGTCATGGCGCACCGACCAGCTTCCACAGTTGGGGCACGGGCTGCTCATGCCTTGGGCTCAACGCTGATAGATCATCTGACGGGCATCTTTTGATGACGGCTCGTAGCCGTATCCATAACTGCCGCCCTGTTCGTCGTCAACGATGCGCGG
>CAZWFG010000300.1:0-1776 GCA_964632245.1 uncultured Synechococcus sp.
ATAGACCGGGCAGGCCCGGGCCCGGTCGATCGACGGGGCCGCGACGGTGGCGAACTCGGTGGCGATCAGCCCCGGCTCCACCACCACCACCTGCAGGCCGAAGGCCGCCAGTTCGAGCCGCAGGCCGTCGCTGAGGGCTTCGAGGGCGAACTTGCTGGCGGCATACCATCCCGACCCCGGGGTGACCCACTGGCCGGCGATCGACGACACCTGGATCAGCCGCCCGCGCCGGCGTTGCCGCATGGCCGGCAGCAGCAGCTGGGTGAGGCCCATCAGGCCGAACACATTCACCTCGAAGATCGCCCGGGCCCGCTCCAGTTCCATCGTCTCCAGCGCGCCCACCTCCCCGAAGCCGGCATTGCTGACCAGGGCATCCAGCGCCCCGACCCGTTCGGTCACGGCCGTCGCCACGGCCTGGCGTGAGCCCGCCTCCGTGATGTCGAGGGGCAGCACCTCGGCGCCGGCGGCGGCCAGCGGGGCCATGGCCTCGAGGCGGCGGGCGGCGGCGAACACCCGCCAGCCCTGCCGCAGCAGCCGCTGCACCGTGGCGGCACCGATGCCGCCCGAGGCACCGGTCACCAGCACGCTCCGGCGGCTCACAGACCTGCCCGGTGTTCGTGGACGCAGGGCAAGCCGGGGGCCGTCAGATCCACGGGGCGCCCCGCGGTCGTGCCTGGCGGGCGCCGGTAGATGCTGCGCCCCTCCTTGATGGTTTCGACCACGGCGATGTCCTTGATGGTGGTCGGGTCCACCGTCAGCGGATTGCGCTCAAGGATCACCAGATCGGCCAGCTTGCCCACCTCGAGGGTGCCCTTCGTCCGTTCCTCCTTGATCTGCCAGGCGGCGTTGGCGGTGACGGCCCGCAGGGCCTGGTACGGGCTCACCCGTTCCTCCGGACCGATCACCAGGCCCGAGGGGGTGCGGCGGTTGACGCCGGCATCCACCAGGGCCAGCACCCACGGCTGGGGCGAGACCGGGGCGTCATGGCTGAAGGTGAAGGGAATGCCGTTGCGTTCCATCGACCGGGCGGCCATGGCCTGGGCTGCCCGTTCGGGGCCCCACAGCTTCACCACCGTTTCGCCACCGGGGATCAGGCCCGTGGTGAGGAAGCTGGGCACGCCCCCCACCGCCTTGAGCCGCTGAATCTGATCCGGCCGCAGGTAGCTGGCGTGGATGAACACCGGCCGATGGTCGGCCATGCCCTGGCTGGCCACCACCGTCTCGATCACCCGCAGGGCCTGTTCGGCGGCCGCATCACCGTTCATGTGCAGGTTGAGCTGCACGGGGCTCTGCCACCAACGCCGGAAGGCCGCCTCCAGCACCGCATCCGGCACCTGCTGGTAACCGCGGAATCCCGGCTCGGTGCCGGGGGGATTGACGCTGTACGGCTCGCTCATCCAGGCGGTGGGGATGGAACCGTCCAGCCAGAACTTGATGCCCCCCAACCGCACCCGGTTCACATAGCGCCGATCCAGGTCGGGCCGCAGTTGCAGCAGCAGGCCGCTGGTGTCGCCCGGACGGTCGGCCGCGGCCGTGACCAGTTCCTGCTGGCGGTCGAAGCCGTAGTCGGCCGCCACGCGGGCGGCGGCACCGGCCATGGTCTCGACCACCGAATCCTTGGCGCAGATGTAGAGATCAAGGGGCAGCAGCCGCTTGTCGATGGCGTTGCGCACCAGCGCGATGTCGTCGCTGCCGAGGCCGATGCCGCAGTCCTGGGCGGTGGTCTGGCCGTAGCTGGCCCACAGGGCCGCGGCACGGGTGGCGACCGCATCGGCC
>CAZWFG010000301.1:0-1755 GCA_964632245.1 uncultured Synechococcus sp.
TGGCCCCCGACCGGGCCAGTAGGCGGTTGTAACAATGCCAACGCCTCCGCCGTGGCGAAGGTCCCCGCTCGAGCACCTGAAACCGCCGGAGTTTGCGGTTGATCAACCCCCAGGCTCGCCATCCGGGAATCCGCAGCAGGTCTAGACGGTTGATCTGATGGGTCTGCAGGGGCGCCGTCAGGGCCAGGCGCAGCCGCTGCCGCCGCCCAAGCCGCACCACCCGCCGCCGCAGCTGCCCCCGTCCCAGGGAACAAAGCTGCCCGGGACGGATCTCCAGCATGGCGTGATCAGCCTGCGGACAGCGGATACTGAGCACGTACCACCCTGCAGGCAGGGGCGCTGGACTCAACAGTTCATCATCCAGGCTGATCCAGTCAGATCGACGCAGCCGCAGCAGCAGGGGCCATTCACGCCAGCCAGCCAGCCGCATCCTCCCCATCAAGCCGGGGTGTCCACAGACAGCCCCATCGACTGACAGCGCAACAGGGCAGAACCGATCACCGCATGCATGTCGTAGTACTTGTACTCGGCAAGGCGGCCACCGAGGATGTAGCGATCAAGGCTGGCGGCACGGTCGGCATAAGCTTTGTAGATGGCCATGTTGGCGTCGTTGTTGATCGGGTAATAAGGCGTTTCAGAGCGTGACCAGGCCATCGGAGTCTCCTTGGTGACCACCGAACAGGCAGGGTCATCAGCCTGTGGGCTGAAGTGCTTGTGCTCAATCATGCGCGTCCAGGGAACATCAGCGTCGCAATAGTTGATCACTGCATTGCCCTGGACATTGCGCTGCTGATGCCAGGTGTCTTCAAACTTGAGAGCCCGGTACTCCAGTTCTCCTTCGCTGAAGCCGAAGAGCTCATCAATTTTGCCGGTGTAAACAATCTTTGCCGCCTGCGACTCCCAATGCCCCCGTGATTCGTGGAAATCAACGGCCAGCTGCACGTCAATCCCCTGGAGCAGCCTATCGAAGACCTGGGTGTAGCCCTCGACAGGAATCCCCTGGTAGCGGTCGTTGAAGTAATTGCAATCGTAGGTGAAGCGCACAGGCAGTCGCCGGATGATTTCGGCAGGCAGCTCGCGGGGATGCTTCTGCCACTGCTTCTGGGTGTAGCCCAGAATCAGGCGTTCATAGATGTCATGGCCGACCAGGGTCAAGGCCTGCTCTTCCAGATTGGCAGGCGCCCGGTCCAGCTGCAGACGCTGCTCTTCAATGCGAGCTTTGGCTTCTTCAGGGGTACGAGTCTGCCACAGCTGATAGAAGGTGTGCATGTTGAACGGCAGACTCAGCAGCTGCCCCCGCGACAACGCCAGCGGCGAGTTAATGAAGTTATTAAATGTTGCGAAGCGGTTAATGAACGACCAGACCGCCTCATTAGAGGTGTGAAAGATGTGCGGTCCGTAGCGATGAATATGGATGCGCTCACGCTCTTCGGTGTAACAGTTGCCGCCAATGTGGGGTCGGCGATCAATCACTTTCACCCGGTGGCCATTGTCTGTGGCGATGCGGGCAAAACAGCTTCCGAACAGTCCCGCTCCCACGACCAGGTAGTCGTAGGGGTAGGTCGCGGCGGCAGTCATGAAGACAAAGCAACCGCGCACCGTTCTACGACGGCACTCCCTGGGTGTCGGTTGTGGGGCCGACCATAGGCAGGACAGGTCGCAGGACTCCGCTGCGCTCCAAGGGCAACGGGCCCGGGGTCGTGGTGCCCAGGCAGCGTTGCAGGCTGCCATCGAAGGCCGACTGGGTCTGCTCGA
>CAZWFG010000302.1:0-1751 GCA_964632245.1 uncultured Synechococcus sp.
TGATCTCGGCCCTGCTGTTCCTGCTGGTGGGGATCGTGTACCGCAAGACCGGCACCCGCGACCTGGAGGTGCTGCGGGGACTGCTCAATCCCGAACGGGGGCTTCCTTACACGGGCACCTTGATGATTCTTGGGGTGATGGCCAGTGCTGGCCTGCCGGGGATGGCCGGGTTCATCTCCGAATTCCTGATCTTCCGCGGCAGCATTGCGCCGTTCCCGGTGGCGACCCTGTTGTCGATGGTGGGCTCGGCCCTCACCGCCGTCTACTTTCTGTTGCTGGTCAACAGGGCCTTCTTCGGACGGCTGGCGATCACCCCCCCGGGCGATGCCCGCCTCGATGCCCTGCGTGACGTGCGCCTGGCACCGGTGGCCCTGCGCGAAACCGTGCCCGCCACGGCCCTGGCCATCGCCGTGGTGGCGATCGGCCTGCTGCCGGCGGGCCTGGGCCATCTGAGCGAGGCGGCGAGCCATGTCATGGCCCTGGGTCCCCTGTCTGGAGGAGCCGGCTGATGCCCGTCATTCCCGCCCTGCTCGCCGTTCCCGGCACACCGGTCGCCGCCGAAGAACTGCAGCGGCGGCTGCTGGCCGGCGAAACCCTGCTGGCCGACAGCCCTGACCATGTGCTGCAGGTGGTGGATGTGCTGGCCAGCTATGGCGAGGTGCTGGACGCCTACAGCCGCAACCTGATCTATCAGGCCGAAAGGCAGTTTCTCAATCCCTTTCCGGTGCTGCGGTACCTCGACGGTGACCACAGCCCCGGCAAAATCTGGCGCCATCTGATCCACGACCGCATCAACTTCGAGTACGCCGAGTACTGCATGAAGGCGATGCTGTGGCATGGCACCGGCGGCCTCGACGCCTATCTCGACAGCCCGGAGTTCCTGGCGGGCTGCGGTGCGATCATTGGGCGCAAACGGCGCCGTGACCCCCTGCTGGCCCTGCTGGATCCCCTGTTTCCGGGCTTTCTGCCGGAGCTGATCCGCACCGCCGCCACCACCCATGCCCTGGGTCAGTTCTGGCGGGTGATGAGCGATCTGTTCCGGGACCTGGCGGTGGCCGAGCAGAACGGCCAGGTGACGACGATTGCGGCGGTGGTCGATTTTCTGCGCCAGGGGCTGGTGGCTGCGGCGGCTCTGCCGATCACATACGCGGTCGAGGTGGCCGGCGAACGCTGCTGGGTGCTGCCTCCGGAAGCGGGGCTCACCTTTCTCGTCGATGTGGCGGTCCCCTACGTGGAGGCGGTGTTCCTGCGGGGGACCCCTTTCCTGGGCACTGTGTCGTTCAACGCCCAGGCGGGTCAGATTCCGGTGGATCAGGCCCGCTTTGCCTACGGCGCTCTCTACGCCGATCCGCTGCCCACCATGGGGGCCGGTGTCCCGCCGAGCCTGCTGATGCAGGACATGTACCGCCATCTGCCGGAACGGCTGCATGGCTGGTACCGGCGCCGCGGTCGGGGGGAAGGGGACGTGCGGGTGAAGATCTGCATGAGCTTCCAGAAGGCGATGTTCTGTGTCACCAATGCCGCCATCAACGGCACCATGCCCCACGCGCTCACGTCCACCGACCCCCAGCAGCAGGCCGCCAATGCCGCCTATGCCCAGGCCTGGGCATCCCGGCTGGCCGCTGGGCGTACCGATTGTCTGGCGGCGTAGGTTGGCCTAATGGATCAGCCCTGGACGCCTAGGCCCAAGCCCGAGCAGGCCGACGGGCTCTAGCGGCGCATCGAGGTTGCCGAGTATCAGGCGGCTCGCG
>CAZWFG010000303.1:0-1740 GCA_964632245.1 uncultured Synechococcus sp.
GGGGAGAAGCTGCTGGCCGAGGTGCTGGCCAGCAAGCCCCGGCAGATCGCCGGTGCCCAGGCCTTCGAGCTGTACGACACCTATGGCTTCCCGCTTGAGCTCACCGAAGAGATCGCCGAAGAACACGGCCTCTCGGTCGACATCGCCGGTTTCGAGGCGGCGATGGAGCAGCAGCGGCAGCGGGCCAAGGCCGCGGCGGTGAGCATCGACCTCACGCTCCAGGAGGCCATCGATCAGGTGGCGGCAGCGGCGGCGGCCACCGCCTTCAAGGGCTATGAAGCGCTCGAGCACCCCAGCTGCGTGCTGGCCCTGGTGGTGAACGGCGAGCCAGCGCAGCGGGCGGTGGCGGGCGACACCGTGCAGCTGGTGCTCGACGTCACCCCTTTCTACGGCGAAGGCGGCGGCCAGGTGGGCGACCGGGGCGTGCTGCTGGGCAGCGGTGACCAGACCGGTGTGGATGCCGGCGTGATCGTGGCCATCACGGGGGTGAGTCGCAACCGCTCGGTGTTCGTGCACAGCGGCCAGATCGAACGCGGCAGCGTGGCCGTGGGTGATCTGCTCACCGCCCGGGTGGATGCGGCCTGCCGCCGCCGCGCCCAGGCGAATCACACCGCCACCCACCTGCTGCAGGCGGCGCTCAAGCAGGTGGTGGACCCGGGCATCGGCCAGGCCGGCTCGCTGGTGGATTTCGATCGCCTGCGCTTTGACTTCCACTGCCCCCGCGCCGTGACCCCGACCGAGCTGGCGCAGATCGAGGGGCTGATCAACGGCTGGATCAGCGAGGGCCACAGCCTGGCGGTGCAGGAGATGGCGATCGACCAGGCCCGTGCCGCCGGGGCCGTGGCCATGTTCGGCGAGAAGTACGGCGATGTGGTGCGGGTGGTGGATGTGCCCGGCGTATCGATGGAACTCTGCGGCGGCACCCATGTGGCCAACACCGCCGAGATCGGTGTGTTCAAGGTGGTGAGCGAAAGCGGTGTCGCGGCCGGCATCCGCCGCATCGAGGCGGTGGCCGGCCCGGCGGTGCTGGGCTTCCTGCAGGAGCGCGATGCGGGGGTGCGGGCCCGGGGAGACCGGTTCAAGGTGCAGCCCGGCGAGATCGTCGAGCGGGTCACCGTCCTGCAGGACGAGCTGAAGGCCAGCCAGAAGGCCCTGGCGGCGGCCCGGCAGGAGCTGGCCCTGGCCCGGGCGGAGGCCCTGGCGAGCAGGGCCGTGGCCCTCGGGGCGTTTGAGGTGCTGGTGGCGCGGCTCGATGGCGTCGAGGGGGCGGGCCTGCAGAGCGCCGCCCAGGGGTTGGCCGAGCGCCTTGGCGACGGTGCCGCAGTGGTGCTGGGGGGCCTGCCCGATCCGGCGGATGCCGCCAAGGTGGTGCTGGCGGCCGCTTTTGGCCCTGCCGTGATCGCCGCCGGCCCCAAGGCGGGGGCCTTCATCGGCGGGGTGGCCCGGGCCTGCGGCGGTGGCGGCGGCGGTCGCCCCAACCTCGCCCAGGCCGGCGGCCGCGATGGCACAGCACTCGACGGGGCCCAGCAGCAGGCCGAACAGGAGCTGCGCCAGGCCCTGGGCTGACCGGCAGCAAGGGGCCTCGAGGTCCGGCGATGGTGGCTGCGTGACGAAGATCACACGGGCCGATGTGATTGATCACAGGGCGGGAACTGCAGCGAGGAAATGATCGTGCTGGGGGAGATCCCCTTGATCGGCGGCTCGGCCCCAGGGCTGCTCGGGCCCGGATTCTCGAGCGAT
>CAZWFG010000304.1:0-1736 GCA_964632245.1 uncultured Synechococcus sp.
GGACACGGCGATTTTCAGTCGCCTGCTCTACCAACTGAGCTATCCCGGCCCGTCCCTTTCGGAACTTGGTGATCTTAGGTCATCGCGTCGGCGGCGTTCTCCCGCCGTGGGGTGCGGGCCAGGCAGGCCAGACCCAGCAATCCATGCCCGCCTGACTCGAGGCAGGCCATGGCGGCTGCCGCCGTGCTGCCGGTGGTGAGGATGTCATCCACCAGCAGCAGGGGCTGCAGCTCTTTGGCGGCTGGCTGCAGGCACTGGAAGACCTGCTGCAGGTTGGTGAGCCGCTGCTGCCGGTTGAGGTGGTG
The DNA here is from genome assembly GCA_964632245.1 of uncultured Synechococcus sp. Taxonomy (GTDB): domain Bacteria; phylum Cyanobacteriota; class Cyanobacteriia; order PCC-6307; family Cyanobiaceae; genus CAIQIA01. The sequence goes on from CAZWFG010000304.1 coordinate 306, forward strand.
CTGACCCAGGCAGGCCCGTCGGCGATCCAGGGCGGCGACCAGCCGGTGCCCACCCTGCCGGGCCAGGGCCCTGGCCAGGGTCTGGGGCAGATCGCGGCGGCCCCGCCGTCGGGGCGGAATCGCCACGATCAGCAACGGCACCCCCAGGTCGGGCAGCAGCGCCAGCAGCTGCCGCGCCAGTCCCTCCACCAGTCGTGGCTCCGGATGCCGCTTCAGCTTCAGCAGTTCCTGGCGCCAGGCCCCCTGGTAGGGACCGAGACTCCACCAGGGCAGCGGCAGCTGCCCCTGCAGCCCATCGGCATCAAGCAGCAGTTGGCGGCGACACGGCAGGCAGAGGCTGCGCTGACCTGCGGGGCGACGGCACCGGGGACAGCAGGGCTGCAGCAGCAGATCCTGCAGTAGACCGGAGAGCATCAGGCGTGGCGACAGCCGGGCCCGTTCAGGATTCCCCGCTGTCGACCGCTGTAGACGGCAGGTTCCTCAGCATTGCCACCAGCGTCTGGTGGGCGTCATCGCTGTCGCTTAGCACGTGGTCGAAGGCGATGCGCACCGTTGCGCCATCCACCTCAAGGTCCATGCCGTCGGCTTCGAGCCGCAGCATGCGGGCACTGACCGGCGCTGGCACGCCCCCGTAGTGACGGGCATAGGTGAGCACGGCGTCGCTGTGGTCCTTGTTCATGTGGCGGCAGATGCGCTCGCCGACGGCGGCGGTGAGGGGATCGGCGGCCATGGGGTGTCTGGGGATCTTTGCCGATTCTGATCGGCTCCCCCCCCCGACGGTGACGGTGGATTCAGCCGGCGGCGTAGCGCTGCCACAGGAGCAGGCCGAGGCGGACGGCGCTCATCCCCACATAGCCGGCCAGCAGCACGAACAGGGCCATCGAGACAATGCTGCGCAGACGGTCGATCATGGGCTGGCTTTGGTGCCGGTCCAGTCTGGCGCCTGCCCCCCGAGGGCCTGCAGGGCGATCCGACCCATGGCGGCGGCGGCCCATGCATCGGGACGGTTGCACACCGGTACACCAAGGGTCTGTTCGCGAAGATGACGCCAGGTCGGGTTGCGGGCCCCACCGCCGACGGTGAGGATGCGTTGTGGGGGCGGCAGGCCCAGGGTGTGGAGCTGCTCCCAGCCGAGCCGTTCCAGCTCCGTGAGCCCTTCGAGCAGGGCCTGCAGAAAGAGGGCGTCACTCACGGGGCGTGGGCCCAGCACGGGCTCCAGGGTGGGATCGTTGACCGGGAACCGTTCACCGCGGCCTGGCAGGGGGCGCAGCTGCAGCCCCGAGGGCCGGCGCCAGTCGATCGAGCGGCTCAGCTCATCGAGCTGGTCGACGCCGAAGAACTGCAGCAGAACACCGGCACCGGCATTGGAGGCCCCCCCCACCAGCTAGCGATCGCCCACCCGGTGGCTGCTGATGCCAGGGCCGCTGCGGG
>CAZWFG010000305.1:0-1696 GCA_964632245.1 uncultured Synechococcus sp.
TGAGCACGACCGCCGCCAGGGTGACGGCGGCCAACAGCCAGGGGAGCATGCGGGCTGGGTTGGGTTCCAACCCCTCCAGTGTCCACATGGCTCAGCCGGTGAGCAATGGCAACCCGGCCAGCAGGGCCCCGAGGCCTGCCGCCGCACCGATCACCTGCAGCACGCTCCAGCCGAAGCGCAGCTGCACCACCAGGGCTGCGGCTGCCACCAGGGCCGCCCAGGGGTTGAAGGCGCCACCGGGCCACAGCACCGGGCCGGCGAAGAACAGGGCCAGGTTGCCGATCACCCCCACCACCACGGCGGTGATGGCGCTCAGCGGCGCCCCGAAGCGCAGATCACCGCGACTGGCTTCCACCAGCGGTGCCCCGGCCAGGATGAAGCCGAATGACGGCAGAAAGGTGAACCACACCGTGACGGCCACGGCCGCCAGGGCCAGGGGCCACGGACCGGTGCCAGCGGCGATCGATTGATTCCAGCCGCCCATGAAGCCGACAAAGGCCACCACCATGATCAAGGGGCCCGGGGTGGTTTCGCCGAGGGCCAGGCCGTCAAGCATCTGCGTGGCGGAGAGCCAGCCGAACTGCTCCACGGCCCCCTGGGCGACATAGGGCAGCACGGCATAGGCGCCGCCGAAGCTCAGCAACGCCACGCGGGTGAAAAAGCGGGCCATCAGTGCCAGGGGGCCGTTCCAGCCGCCGATCGCCGTCAGACCGGCCAGCGGCACCAGCAGGGCCAGGGCCCAGACCAGCAGGGTCATGGCCAGGCGACGGCGCGAGAAGCGGGCGTGCTCGGGGCTGTCGCTGGCCTCGTCGTGGGTCCCATGGCTCAGCAGCAGCGTCGGTCGCCAGCGGGCGACCACGAGGCCGATGACGCCGGCCCCGATCACCACCAGCGGGTACGGCAGCTTGAACAGCGCCATCGCGATGAAGCCGGCAAGGGCCAGGGCGATCAGCAGCGGCGTGCGCAGGGTGCGACGGCCGATGCGCCAGGCGGCCATCAGCACGATCGCCAGCACCGCCGGCTTGAGCACGGCGAACACAGAGGCCATCAGGGGCAGCTGCCCCCAGAGGGCATAAACGCTGGCCAGGACGGTGAGTACAGCCACCGAGGGGAGCACGAACAATCCACCGGCGATCAGGCCACCGGGCACGCCGTGCATCAGCCAGCCCAGATAGGTGGCCAGCTGCATGGCCTCCGGTCCGGGCAGGAGCATGCAGTAGTTGAGTGCGTGCAGATAGCGCTGCTCCGAGAGCCAGCGGCGCCGGTCCACCAGCTCGCGATGCAGCAGGGCGATCTGGCCGGCCGGCCCGCCGAAGCTCACCCAGCCGAGCTGGAACCAGAAACGGGAGGCTTCAGCAAAGCTCACATCGCCCACGGATTCCGCTGGTGCTGGTAAGGACGAGGCGGGTTCCATCACGATCGATGCACAGGATTCGGGGCAGCGGCGGCTTGATGCAAGCTTGCCGAGATGGGGACTGGTCTGACCCCATGGCGACGGCGCCGGATCACCTCACCCGCCTGAAGCAACAGCGATTCACCGGCCTGAAACGGCTGCCAGTGCTCGTCGGTGGTGAGTGGCTCGGTGCTGAGGATGGTCACCACATCGTTGGCGGGGGTGAGTGCGGAGCAATGCACCTGCTATGGTGGATCAGCCAGCGTGGCCTTGCAGAAGGGCGCCCGGCGGGTAAGGCAGTGC
>CAZWFG010000306.1:0-1694 GCA_964632245.1 uncultured Synechococcus sp.
ACCCGTCGGCCTCCGTCTCGTGGGCTTCTCCTTCCAGCCCCAGCAGCCCTAGAGTGTACAAACCTCATGTACAAGCCGTGACGCGTGTTTCGGTGTCCCACCTGCGCCAGCACCTGCCCTCGTATCTCAAGCGTGTGCAGCAGGGCGAGGCCATTCAGATCACCTCCCGCGGCCGCGTCATCGCCCGGCTGCAGGCCGAACAGGATCCAGCAGAAGAAGCTCGCCAATGGCTCGAGGGGCTGCAGGGGCGCGTGACGCTGGTGGATGTGCTGGCGCCGCTTGGTCCGGAGTCGGCGGATGAAGCCTGGAGCGGCGATGCCGACCATCTGTGACACCCACGTTCTGCTGTTCTGGGCCCATGAGCCCGAGCGGCTCTCCTCCGCGGCGCGCCAGGCTCTTGAGGTCGGCCGCAGCCAGGCCGAGCTGGCCATTGCTGACATCACGCTCTGGGAGCTGGCCCTTCTGCAGGAGCGCGGCCGGCTGCAGCTCCCCGAAGAGGTCGACCCCGCCTTCTACTTCAAGCAACTGCTGGCGGCGCTGCGCCTTGCGGTGCTGCCGATCACCCCGGAGATCGCCCTGCTGTCACGGAGTTCCCTGTTTCAGCACGGCGATCCGGCCGATCGATTGATCGGGGCCACCGCCCTTCAGCTCAGAACGCCCCTGATCACGGCAGACGCCAAGCTCCTGGCGCTGGAAAGCCTGGATACGGTTTGGTGAAGCGCCGCTGCCTGGATCCCTTCCGCCGCCGGCAGCGTGGCGGGAGGACCGTGGTGCAGGTGAGCAGCAGCGTGAGCGAGATGGAGGCGCTGCGTGAGCGGATCCGTTCCCAGAGCAGGGCCGTCGCTGCCCACATCGCCGCTGATGCAGAGGCGCAGGCTTTCCTCGATGACTGGGCCACCCCGGAGCCCCTGGGCCACTGATCACGGACGTGGAGCTGACGTCTGGACAGATCGTGACCGTCGATTGGCACCGTGATCCGCTCGATCCCGCTCAGGATCCCCAGCCACCGGAGCCCAACAAGCTCAGGCAGCTGGTTGTCCTCGCCATTGGGGGCTTGAGCTGATGCCTCGGCGCTCCTTTTCCGATGGCTCCCGCGGCGATGAGCAGCTGATCCGCCAGCAATGTGCTCGATCCATCGATGAAGGCCCAGCAGCCGGCCCACATTGACTTCAGCCCAACGCTCTGGCACTGGGACGCCGATGGGGTCCGGGGCACCGCGGGTTTGCCGCGGCGGACGATCGGCCACTCCCTCCGGCGCTGATGAGGGTGTTCGTGCGCCGGTGTGGCTGGGGAAGGACTATCAGCTGCAGCGGCAAGCCACGACCATCGCAGCAGCAACGGCCAGCGGATGGCAGCGGGGTCATTGGCGTTCGCTTTCGCCCCTCGCTGGGCCCGTGTCAGTGCCGTACCAGCCGAGCAGCGATCCGATCGCAGCACTCAGCAATGGAATCAACGCAGGCCACGTCGCTGCCCAACGAGCCGAAAAACTGCTGCCACAGGGGGCCGACGGCGAGCAGGATCAAGGGCCGGTGGGCCTTGATGGCATGGGCGGCTTCTGATGCGGTGCCCGCACCACCGGCGCCACAGACCACCACCACATCAGCGCTGAGCACGTTGACCACATTGCGGGCCTGGCCGATGCCCGTGAACAGGGCCAGGTCCAGATCGGCGGTGTCGTGCCGATCGGACTCATC
>CAZWFG010000307.1:0-1693 GCA_964632245.1 uncultured Synechococcus sp.
GGCGTGTGGGCGCCCGGCTGTTGCTGGCCAGCACCAGTGAGGTGTATGGCGACCCGGAGGTGCATCCCCAGCCCGAGAGCTATCGCGGTTGCGTCAACACCATCGGCATCCGCTCCTGCTACGACGAGGGCAAACGCATCGCCGAAACCCTCTGTTTCGATTACCGCCGCATGCATGGCACCGAAGTGCGTGTGGCCCGCATCTTCAACACCTATGGGCCGCGCATGCTGCCCAATGACGGCCGGGTGGTGAGCAATTTCATCGTTCAGGCCCTGCGCGGCGAGCCCCTCACCCTCTACGGCGATGGTTCCCAGACCCGCAGCTTCTGCTACGTCGACGATCTGGTCGAGGGGCTGCTGCGGCTGATGCAGGGGGACCACACCGGGCCGATCAACATCGGCAATCCTGGTGAGTTCACCATCCGCGAACTGGCTGAGCTGATCTGTGAACAGATCAACCCCGCCCTTGAGCTGGTGCAGCGGCCCCTGCCCCAGGATGATCCGCTGCAGCGTCAGCCGGTGATCGACCTGGCCCGCTCGCTGCTGCAGTGGGAGCCGCAGGTGCCGCTTGCCGAGGGTCTCAGGCCCACCATCGCCTACTTCCGTGGGGAGCTGGCGGCCGGGGGCTGACCCCTGCCGCATTCCTTTCTGTTTCGTCGTTCATTGCCCCGTTCTGCACCATGACCACCATCCGCACCATCTGCTGCCTCGGGGCCGGGTACGTCGGCGGGCCGACGATGAGCGTCATCGCCGACCGCTGCCCCGACATTCAGGTGCATGTGGTCGACATCAACGAACGCCGCATCGCCGCCTGGAACGATGCCGACCTGGCGAAACTGCCGGTGTACGAGCCGGGGCTGGCCGAGGTGGTGGGCCGGGCCCGGGGCCGCAATCTGCACTTCTCGACCGACGTCAACGCCGCCATCGCCGCGGCCGACATGATCTTTCTGTCGGTCAACACCCCCACCAAGACCCGCGGCATCGGCGCCGGCCAGGCCAGCGACCTGCGCTGGATCGAACTCTGCGCCCGCCAGGTGGCTGAACACGCCCAAGGGCACACGATCGTCGTCGAGAAGAGCACCCTGCCGGTGCGCACCGCCGAAACCGTGCAGGCAATCCTCGGCTCGAACACCCAGGGCCGCTCGTTCGTGGTGCTCTCCAACCCCGAATTTTTGGCCGAAGGCACGGCCATCGCCGACCTGGAGCAGCCCGACCGGGTGCTGATCGGTGGTGAAGACCCCGAGGCCCGCGAAGCCCTGGCCTCGGTGTATGGCCGCTGGGTGCCGCGGGAGCGGATCCTGTTCACCAACCTCTGGAGCAGTGAGCTGAGCAAGCTGACCGCCAATGCCTACCTGGCCCAGCGCATCTCGTCGATCAATTCGATCGCCGCCCTCTGCGAAGCCACCGGCGCCGATGTGAACGAAGTGGCCCGGGCGATCGGCAGCGACAGCCGCATCGGCGCCAAGTTTCTCAAGAGCGGCCCCGGCTATGGCGGCAGCTGCTTCCAGAAGGACATCCTCAACCTGGTCTACCTCTGCCGCCACTACCGCCTCGAGACCGTTGCCCGCTACTGGGAGAGCGTCGTCGAGATCAACACCTGGCAGCAGCAGCGCATCGCCCAGCTGGTGGTGTCGCGGCTGTTCGGCACCGTGACCGGCAAGCGGCTGGCGGTGCTGGGGTTTGCCTTCAAGGCC
>CAZWFG010000308.1:0-1662 GCA_964632245.1 uncultured Synechococcus sp.
TGGGGTGGACCGCGACGGGCGCGGCGCCGGCGGAACCGGCGAGGTCTCGGGCGGGGTGGGATCAGCCGGGGTGGCGGCGGCGGCAACCTCGGGCTCCGGGGTTGCCGGGGCGGCTGACTCTACAGCTGCTGGCAGGGCCGGCGGACCGGAGGCCGCGGCCGCCGGACGAGCGCTGCTGCGCCGACGGCTGGAAGGCTGGCGGGGGGAGGAGCTGGTCATGGCGGCTGACGAAGGCGAACGGGGGGAGGGAGCGGTGAGGCGGTCAACCGTCCGGTGACCAGTGGTCGATGATCCCGCCGATGGTCAGGTCGGTGTGGGCTTCGGGGTCACCGCAGGCGAAGCGGGCGGCGGACCCGCTGGCGGTGAACACCCAGTTGCCGGGGGAGGCCCCGACGGGGTCGACGGCGACGCTGAGCTTGCCTTTGCCGGTGCGCAGCACCCTCAGGTTCCAGTGGCCCAGACCGGTGACCCGATGGGTGCAGACCAGGGAGCCGACCACCTGCATGATTTCCATCAGGCACCTCCCGGGGTTGGGGCTGTGGCCGGTGGTTTCGGCGGGTCGGGTTCCCAGTGGTCGATGATCCCCACGATCGTGAGGTCGCTGGGGTACGACTTGCTGCCGGCCGCTTCGCGGGCGGCGGAACTGCCCACGCAGATCACCCAGTCACCGGGCACGCAGCCCACGGCGTCCACCGCCACTTTCTTGGTGCTGCCATCAAGCACCACCTGCAGATGCTTGTGTTCGAAATCGGGGATGCGGTTCGTGGAGACCAGCGGTTTGACGACCTTGCAGATGAGCATGTCAGTGGCCTCCCGTGGGGGCGAAGGTGATCGTGGAGCGCACGGTCTCGGCAGGAACGTCGCGGTCGCGATCCCGCACCGACAGCAACAGGAACAGCAGTCCCATTGAGGCCAGGTCGGCGTAGCGCAGGCGCAGGGCCTCCATCACCCGTTCGCCGTGCTCAATGGCCCGCTCCCGGGCTCCGGGCACGGTGCCGCGGTAGTCGAACCGCACGACCACCGGAATCGGCAGACCCTGCGACACATTGAGACCGCGGAAGATGCGGATGCCCACGTCCAGGTCGTCAGCCCCCTCCTCCACCGTGTCGAGGTGGGCGAAGTAGGTGAGGTTGCGCAGGTGGATCTCCTTGAAACCGATGCCGACACCGATGAACCGTTCGGCGTGGCCGGCATCGGCGTAGGCACCGCCATGGAACCAGCGCACGTAGTCGATCTGGGAGAAGTTGTGCTCGATCAGACGCGCCAGCAGGCGGGCCATGCCCTCATCGACCGGACCCGGCGCCGCGCCCGTCACCCGCTCCAGCAGCGCCGCCCGTGCGGCCTCGGCCGACATCCCGGCAGTGGCGCCGTAGAGCTCGCTGGCGTCAAGCCACTGATCCAGCTCCACCTGACCGTCGCGGTCGGGCACATGCACCCTCAGGGTGTCGGTGTCGGTGTCGAGACCCAGCAGCAGCAGGTCAACCGATGCCCCACAGCAGAAGCTGTTCTCGACAGCCTGGCGGAATGCCTCGAGGCGTTCCATGCCCGCCCGTCGGGCCGCGGCATCGTCGGACCCATGGGCGGCGCAGCCCTCATGGCCCGGATCAAGGGAGCTGAAGTGATACACCACCACCTTGAGGTAACGGGTGGGGGCATGGGCCT
>CAZWFG010000309.1:0-1655 GCA_964632245.1 uncultured Synechococcus sp.
CTTGGTGACCAGCCCCCCCAGCAGGCCTGCGTCCATCAGCGGCGCCACCATGGCGGGAAGCTCGTAGGCGACGGTCAGCTTCACCGCCGTGCGATCGGGCCCCTGGGGATAGAACCGCACAGCACCGCGGGTGGGCAGCCCCCCCACCGACTGCCAGTGGAGCTGCTGCCGGTCGACCCGCTCGGTGATGCGGGCCTGCCACTGGAACCGGAACCCCTGGGCCACCAGGGTCCATTCGGTGAGATCGGGATCGTCGAGGGTGACCACCGACTCGATCCAGCGCATCCAGAGGGGCATCGACTCCAGGTCACTCCAAACTTCCCACACCTGCTCGACGGGCGCGGCGATGTCGACCGTCACGGTGTGCTCCAACCAGTGCCCCATGTCAGCCTGCCGCTGCCTCAAGGATGGCACCGGCAGCAAGGCGTCCGCTCATGGTGGCCCCTTCCATCGAATCGATGTAGTCCTGCCGCGTGTAGCTGCCGGCCAGGAAGAAATTCGCCACGGGCGTGCGCTGCTCAGGCCGGAAAGGTTCCATGCCCGGAGCCTCGCGGTACAGGGACTGGGCCAGCTTGACCACATGACTCCAGACCAGCGTCAACCCTGCGGCTGAGGGGAACAGACGCCGCACCTGGGCATCGGTGTGGGCCACGATCTCTTCTGTGCGGCGGGGAATCCAGGGGTCCCCAGGGGTGAGCACGCATTGCAGCAGGGATCCCAGGCCTTCACGGCGATAGTCGACGGGGCTGGCGAGGGCCAGATCAGCAAAGCAGCTGAAATCGGCATCCGCGGTGTACAGCAGGTTGTCGAGTCCCACCGGCCGGGACGGATCGCGACGGGCGGCCTCGGCCTCGGCTCCCTGGCCCAGTTCGGTGACCCAGCCGTCGTAACGCAGCTGCACGGTCGCCACCGGCACGGCCTCGAGGCGGTAAATGGCGTCGAACTGAGGATGGCGACGCCACTCCGGCGGCAGCAGCCGCTGGATGCCCGGCACATCGCAGGCCGCCAGGTAGGCATCGGCTTCGATCTGCACCTCCCCATCAGGGGTGCCCAGGGTGAGCCCGGTGACCCGGCTGCTGCCCCCTTCGTCGCTGTGGTGCACCGTGAGCACCCGATGGCGCAGATGCAGGCGACCGCCGCGGGCCTGGATGTGGTCCAGGATCGGGCCGGTGAGCCAGCGATGGGGCGAACCCTTGAGCAGATTGAGTTTCGAGGCGTCGGTTCGGGTCGCGAACATCAAAAAGATGGTGAGCATGCAGCGGGCCGAGATGGCCTCGCAATCGATGAACCCCAGGGCGTAGGCAATGGGGTTCCACATGCGGCGGATGCTCTCCTCGCTGCCCCCATGGCCCACGAACCAGTCGTGGAAGCTGAGCCGATCGAGGTCGCGGATCACCGCCATGGCGCCTTCGGGATCCACCAGACCACGCACGATCGGGCTCGTGCCCAGGGCCAGGGCGTTGCGCAATTTGTCGACCCAGGCCAGCTGGGGCGTGGTGAAGAAGGCCTTGAGGCCATTGAACGGGGCACCGACCGGAAACCGGAAATCGAGGGCCCGCAGGTCACCGCCGGCGTTGACGAACAGGTGCGTGTGCTCCTTGGGCAGCAGGTTCTCGAAGGCCCCCACCTTCCGCAGCAGGGCGAACAGGTTGGTG
>CAZWFG010000310.1:0-1639 GCA_964632245.1 uncultured Synechococcus sp.
AGGTCGCTCAGCTCCTCCGCCAACACCCGCGCCAGCCGACGGCTTGCCACATCCCGCGCCGCCCGCCGCTCCGCGTCCTGCGGGGCCGCGGCCATCGCCGCCAGCTTGCTGATCGCATCGCGCCGTGCGCCGGCCAGCGGCACCCCCAGCTCCCACATCCACTTGCGGGCCCGCTGCAGCGCCAGGCGGTAGCGCTCGTCATCGGGATCGAGGTACCCCAGCTGCGCCAGGCGGTCGGGGATCCCGGGCGGCATCAGCAGCGCCCGACGGGGCTGGGCCGCCATCACCCCATCCCGCAACGCCAGCAGAAAGTCGCGCATCCGTTCCCGCTCCACCTGCGGCCGTGGTTCGAGGGCCGCCACGAACGCCTCCCACACCGCCGGTCCCTGCACCCGGGCCTGCTCTTCCAGCTGTTCCAGCTGCTCGGCCGCCGCCAGATGATCGGCCAGCGGATCGAGCGGAAACCGCAGCCGATCGGCCGCGGCGCCGGGTCGCTGCAGCAGCCGCAGGTCGATCAGATACGCCAGCAGCGCCTGGGCCTGCGGCTGCTCGAGCCCCAGGCCCAGGGGTTCTGCCGCCATCAGGGCCTCGCGGGCCAGACCCATGCTGAATTCCAGCGGTTGAAACAACGGTTGCCCCGAGGGCCCCTGCCGGTGGCTGGCCAGGGCCACCACCCGCAGGGCCCGTTGCACCAGCGCCTCGCTGATTTCCAGGCCTGCCTGCCGCCGCTGGGCCTGGTCCGTCGGTGTGTCGAGCCGGCCCACATAGCTGAGCATCAGCTCGGGCACCGAGCCTGCCAGCAGACCCTTATCGCGGTTGGCGATCACATCGTCGATGAACAGCTGCGCCAGCAGCACCGTGATGTCCTTGTTGCCGACGATGCGCTTGAGCTGCGCCTGGGCGGGCATCAGGTCGTCTTCGGTGAGGGCCTGGTCGAGGCCCCTGCGGCTCAGGTATTCGAGAAAGAACAGCTGCAGCTGCTTCACCGCAATCCGTTGCGGCACGATGCGGCTCAGCGGCCGCTCGCGGAAGCCGTCATCACCGCTGCGGCTGGTGATGATCACCAGGCCCGGCGGCAGCGACGCCAGCAGCTGCTCGCGGGCCGTCGGTGCCAGCTCCGACAGGTGATCCACGATCGGGATCAACCGTTGCGCCACCAGCAGCGCCTCCACCAGCGCCGGCTCCTGCGTCCCAAGCTGCTCCCCCAGCCAGCGCCCCACCCGATCCGCCACCGACTCCTTCGGTGCCAGGGCCGTTTCGATCAGCACCGGCAGCCGCACCACCCCGTCGGGTTCGCCCGCCATCAGCCAGCGGGCGATGGCAATCGCCAGGCTGGTCTTGCCGGCACCGCCATCCCCACTGAGCAGCAGCACCTGGGCACCACCGGCCGTCAGCACCGGCGTCAGATCAGTCGGCTGCAGCAGCCGGGGCCCCTCCGGTGCCGCAGCCCCCGCCAGCGTGACGCACACCTCCAGCGGCACATGCACCCGCCGGTTCTGCACCGTCAGCAGACCGTTGAAGGCCGTCGCCAGCCGCCGCTGGTGGGTCGCCACCCAGGCATCCAGGGCCGCGGCGGTGTAACTGGGACGAGCGGGGGGCGCGGGGTGGGCGGCCGGTGGCCCCGACGGCAGCGATGGCG
>CAZWFG010000311.1:0-1637 GCA_964632245.1 uncultured Synechococcus sp.
GAGGCTCTTGTAGGTGTCATCGAGGCCGTTGAGCACCCGCTCGTTGAGGATGGTGTTGTCGCCGGCGATCAGGGCGTAGCTGGCGTAGCGCAGGAAGTAGTCCATGTCGCGCAGGCAGGCCGAGAGGCGGCGGGTGGTGTAGGCGTTGCCACCGGGGAGGATCAGCTCGGGATCCTCCAGCCAGAGCCTCTGGGAGGCCTCACGCACGATGCCTGCCGCCTCGGCATTGATCAGCTGCACGGCCGCCAGGCGCACGTCCGACTCGGCAAGCCAGGCGTTGATGTTGTCGATCGCGTCGCGATCCAGATAGCGGCCAAGCTGGTCGTAACGGCCGATCAGGCCGGTGATGGCATCGCGCATGGCTGGCGGGAGGTGAGGCACCAGGGGCGGAACCTAGCACTCGCAACAGGCCAGAACCCAGTCTGCGGCTGCGATCTGGCGAAGCTGACAGAAACGGTTACGCGGGCCCGACGCCCCACCAACCAGGCAGATTGTTACAACTGCTACAAAACGCTCGGCGGCTCGCTCCGTACCTTCCGCACAAACCGCCCCGGGGCGGCTCACCCTTTTTTCGAGATGGCCAAGACAGCCCAGGACGTTCTGCGCGTGATCCAGGACGACGGCATTGAGCTGATCGACCTGAAATTCGTGGACCTCCACGGCAAGTGGCAGCACCTCACCGTCTGCAAGGACCTGATCGACGCTGACTCCTTCAGCGACGGCGTTGCCTTTGACGGTTCATCGATCCGTGGCTGGAAAGCGATCAACGAATCGGACATGGCGATGGTGCCCGATCCCGGCACAGCCTGGATCGATCCGTTCTACAGCCACAAGACCCTCAGCCTGATCTGCTCGATTCAGGAACCCCGCAGCGGCCTTCCCTATGGCCGCTGCCCCCGCGCCCTGGCCCAGAAGGCCCTTGACCATCTGGCATCCACCGGCATAGCCGACACTGCCTTTTTCGGGCCGGAGCCTGAATTCTTCGTCTTTGATGATGTTCGCTACACCTCTGGTTCGGGCAGCAGCTTCTACAGCGTTGATTCGATCGAGGCTCCCTGGAACACTGCCCGGCTCGAAGAAGGCGGCAACTTAGCCTACAAGATCCAGCTCAAGGAGGGCTACTTCCCCGTATCGCCCAACGACACGCTTCAGGACATGCGCACCGAGATGCTGCTCACCATGGGCAGCCTGGGTGTGCCGATCGAAAAGCAACACCACGAGGTGGCCACTGCCCAACACGAACTGGGCATCAAGTTTGCGGAGTTGATCAGCGCCGCAGACAACGTGATGATCTATAAGTATGTGGTTCGCAACATCGCCAGAAAGTACGGCAAGACAGCCACGTTCATGCCCAAGCCCGTGTTCGCCGATAATGGCAGCGGCATGCATGTGCACCAGTCCCTCTGGAAAGGAGGCCAGCCCCTCTTCTTCGGCGAAGGCACCTACGCGAATCTTTCCCATCATCGGTGGATCTCCGATGTTGCTTCGAGGTGGGGCCATTCGCATTTCGGATGTGGAGGAATTGATCAATATCAATAATACTACCTCTCGCCCTAGATCTGCTTTGGGCTACACGGCCAGTGGAAGGGTCGTTATTTTGGCTGTAGAAGGAGATAATGCAAACGCAGGATATCCCG
>CAZWFG010000312.1:0-1634 GCA_964632245.1 uncultured Synechococcus sp.
CCAAGACCTACCCCGGCAGCCCGGCACCGGTGGAGGTGCTGCGCGACATCGACCTCGATGTGGCCGCCGGCGAGTTCGTGTGCCTGATCGGCCACTCGGGCTGCGGCAAGTCGACCCTGCTGAACCTGCTGTCGGGCTTCGAGTCCCCGTCGGCGGGCCAGGTGCTGGTGGAGGGTGAGCCGGTGACGGGTCCGGGCCCCGACCGGATGGTGGTGTTCCAGAACTACGCCCTGTTGCCCTGGAAGACGGCCCTGCAGAACGTGCTGCTGGGGCTGCGCTCCACCCGCCGCGACACCGCGAAGGCGGTGCTGACCGAAGAAGCCCGGGCGATGCTCGAGACCGTGGGGCTGGGGGACGCCACCCAGCAGCTGCCCGGCGAACTGTCGGGGGGCATGCGCCAGCGGGTGGCCATCGCCCGGGCCATGGCGATCCAGCCGCCGGTGCTGATTTTGGATGAACCCTTCGGTGCTCTCGATCCGATCACCAAGGAGGACCTGCAGGAGGAGCTGCTGGCCCTGTGGCGGCGCCAGCGCTGCACGGTGCTGATGATCACCCACGACATCGACGAGGCCTTGTTTCTCGCCGACCGGGTGGTGATTCTCAGCAACGGTCCGCGGGCGACGATCGACACGGTGCTCACGGTGCCCTTCGCCCGGCCCCGCGACCGCGACGCCCTGCTGCACGACCCCCGCTACGGCCAGCTGCGCAACCAGGCCCTCGACCGGCTGTACGGCAACGACTGAACCGCCGGGATCCGCGAGACTCGCGATCCACGAGATCCGACATGGTGGTTGCCTTTTCCCCCGTGCGACTGCCCCAGCGTCCGGTCGAGCACCTGCCGATGATGGACTGGCTGCGGGGCCTGGCCTCCCTGGCCGTGGTGTTCTTTCACCTCAACGTCGTCAGGGGCGATGTGAACGACGCCTACACCTGGCTGTGCCAGGCGGGCTGGCTGGGGGTGCCGGTGTTCTTCGCCATCAGCGGCTGGTGCATGGCCGGTCTGAGTGAGCGCAGCCAGGGGCCGGGACGGTTTCTGCTGGCACGGCTGCTGCGGCTGCATCCGCCGTATCTGGCCTCGGTGGGGGTGACCCTCGCGGCCCTGCTGATCATCAAGCTGACCACCGGTCACAACGACATCACCCCCCTGCCGTCGAGCCCCGGAGGTGTGCTGGCGACGCTGCTGCTGGCCACCAAACCCGTCACCACCATCAAGACCATCAACTGGTCGTACTGGTCATTGCCGGTGGAATTTGGCTTCTACGTGCTCACCAGCCTGGTGCTGGTGCTGAACCAGCGTCGCGGCAGAGGCACCGGCCAGGCCCTGCTGCTGGTGCTGCTGGCCCTGGGCCTGGCCTTCAACCTGTCGGGCCAGCGGCTGATCGCCACCCCCCTGTTCTGGCTGCCGTGGTTCCCCCACTTCGCCCTCGGCTGGATCGCGCAGCAATGGCGTGGTGGTCGGTGGGCGTCCCTGCCGGCTGGGCTGGCGGCGCTGCTGGCCCTGGCCGGAGCGGCGGTCGGACAGAACCAGACGATGGAAGGGGGCCATTATGTCGGCCCCGAAGCGCTGATGGCCACTGTGGCGGCCCTGGCGACGGTGGGACTGCTGCTGCTGGGCCGGGGCCGGCTGGGGCAGG
>CAZWFG010000313.1:0-1612 GCA_964632245.1 uncultured Synechococcus sp.
GGGGGGGGGGGGGGGGGGGGGGGGGGGGGGGGCGGGGGGGGGGGTGGGGGGGGGGGGGGGGAGCAGGTGCAGGTTGATGAGGCCGCTGACGGTGGCGGTGCCTTCGGCGGACTGGTTCACGCCCATCGACCAGGCGCTCAACACCCGCTGGCCCTGGGCCCAGAGCTCGGCGGCGGCGATCAGGTCGGCTTCGGCGAGGCCGCAGGCCGCGGCGGCGCGGGCCGGCGGCCAGGCTGCGGCCAGGGCCATCCAGGCCTCACTGCCGTGGGTGTGGGCCGCCACGAACGGGCGGTCGATGGCGCCCCGCTGCAGCAGCTGGTGGCCGAGGCCCAGCAGCAGGGCCAGATCGCTGCCGGGTTGCAGGGCCAGGTGCAGGTCGGCGGCGGCGGCGGTGGCGGTGCGGCGCGGATCGATGACGATCAGGCGGCAGGCACCGGGATCGCGGCGGCGGCGCTTGAGCAGGCGCTGCCACAGCACCGGATGGCATTCGGCCGTGTTGGTGCCGATCAGCACCACCACATCGGCCAGGTCGAGGTCGTCGTAGCAGCAGGGGGGGCCGTCGGCGCCGAGGCTGTGGGCATAGCCGCTCACCGCTGAACTCATGCAGAGGCGTGAGTTGGCATCGAAGTGGTTGCAGCCCAGAAAGCCCTTGAACAGCTTCTGGGCCAGGTAGTAGTCCTCCGTGAGGAACTGCCCCGAGCCGTACATCGCCAGGCCGTCGGGGCCGCGGCGGTCGAGGGCTGCACGGATGCCGCCGACGAGGCGGTCCAGGGCTTCGTCCCACGACACCGGCCGCAGGGGCTCCCGGCGGTCGGCCCGCCAGAGGGGGGTGGTGAGGCGACCGCCGTGGAGGGTGGCGCCGACGGTGGCCCCCTTGACGCACACCTGGCCCAGGGAGGACGGATGGTGCCGGTCACCCCGGGCGACCCAGACGGGTTCATCGGCCCCGGCGGCCGGGGGCCGCAGTTCAAGGCCGCAGCCCACACCGCAGTAGGGGCACTGGGCTCTGGCGGCGGGGCCCACGGACAACAGCAGCGACTGGAGGCGCGCGCCCATTCGACCGGGCGCCTGCGCCATGGCATGTGTCGGTTGCTACCAACTCCACCGGTTGTCCGGTGCCACGGCCCACGCTTAGCCTCTGAGAGAACGCTGAGGCCACGGCCACCACGCCCATGCCGGGTCCGTTTCTGCCCACCAGCGCCCTGACGCCTGATCAATTGGCGGCGGCCCTGGTGGACCCCAGCGGCGGCGTGGCGGTCGAGGCCGGCACTGTGCGGGTGAAGGCGTCGGCGGCGTCGGCGATCAGCCTCTATGACGGCAGCCTGGCGCCCCTGGGCATCGGCGCCGGTCTGCTGATCACCTCCGGCACGGCCCCAGGCACCAGCAACACCGTCGGCTGGTTCGGCCAGAGCAACGCCGGCGTCAGCGGCTGGCAGAACGGTGACGCCGACATCAACACCGTCGTCAACACCGTCTTTCACACAGTTTCTTACGACGCCACTGCCCTGGCGTTCGACTTCCGCATCACCGATCCGACCGCCACGTCGATCAGCTTCGATCTGGTCTTCGGCTCGGATGAATACCCGGAATGGGTCGACCAGTTCGTCGACAC
>CAZWFG010000314.1:0-1571 GCA_964632245.1 uncultured Synechococcus sp.
AGGTCACCACCACCGAATTGCGCAGGATCGAGGCGGGGTTGGGACCCTCCATCGCTTCATCGAGCCAGAGATGCATCGGGAACTGGGCGCACTTGCCCATGGGCCCGGCGATCAGCCCCAGGCCGAGCAGGGTCGGCGCCAGGGTGCCCACCGCCCCCGCCCGTTCAAGGGATCCCCCCCAGGCGTAGAGGTCATCGAACTCCAGCGAGCCGGCCATGGCCGAGAGACCCACCAGGCCCATGAGCAGCATCACATCCCCGACCCGCTTGGTGAGAAAGGCATCCCGGGCAGCGGTCACCACCAGGGGCTGGGCGTACCAGAACCCCACCAGCAGGTAGGTGGAGAGGGTAAGCATCTCGAGCAGAAAGAAGCTGAGAAACAGGTTGCTGCTCAGCACGACCCCGGCCATGGCGCCTTCGAAGAAACCCACCAGGGCGTAGAAGCGGGCGAGGGACCATTCCTTGTCGAGATAGCCAAGGGCAAACACCTGACCCAGCAGGCTCATGCCGGTGACGAATTCGAGGGCCGCCAGATTCGTAGGACTCAGGTCGAAGCCGATCCGCAGGTCCAGCTCGGCCACCTGGAACCAGGGAAACTCGATGTGCAGCGCCCCGTGCAGCAGCACTTCACGCAACAGCAGGCTGCCGTGAAGCACCGCCAGCAAGGTGACGATCAGGTTGAGATAGGCGGCTGGCCGGGGACCCTCCCGCTTGATCAGACCGCTGGCCCAGGGCAGCGACAGCAGCATGCCGCTGAATCCATAGAGAGGGATGAGCCAGACGAGCTGGGCGACCAGCGGCGGAGGGGGGGACAAGGTCTCAGCTCAGAAGGGGGCGCGCTCGAGGGCCACGGGCATCGGGCCCTGCTGGTCGGCCAGCCAGGCGGCGACTTCGCGGCCATGGGATTGTTCCTCGGCGAGCAACGCTTCGAAGAAGCTGCGGTTGCCGTCGTCCTGGATCTGCTGGCAGAAGCGGCTGGCTTCGGCGTAATGGCGGATCAGCTGATCCTCCAGGTCGGTGTTGCGTTCGAGCAGACCTTCAAGGGTGGGGGCCGTGGTGACGGCCTTGAGCTGGGATGACCCCGGGGCAACGCCCAGGGTGATCATGCGGGCGACGATGCGCTCGGCGTGCTGCATCTCTTCCACGGTTTCGTGGCGGAAGCGGTCGGCGGCCTCGCGATCGCCCCACGACTCCGCCAGGGAAGCCTGGGTCATGTACTGCTGCACGGCCGTCAGTTCCAGGCTGAGGGCGCGGCCCAGATAGGCCAGCACCCGCGGATGCACGGTGGCGGTCATTCCTGTCAGCTGCGGCGGGTGCCGGCCGGGCTGGCCGCCAGGGCGGGCTCCACCTCGGCGTGG
This sequence comes from uncultured Synechococcus sp., assembly GCA_964632245.1. Lineage (GTDB taxonomy): Bacteria > Cyanobacteriota > Cyanobacteriia > PCC-6307 > Cyanobiaceae > CAIQIA01. Next base: position 1,358 of record CAZWFG010000314.1, read on the forward strand.
GGACGGGCAATGATGTGGGCGGCGACCAGGCCATCCCCGACCCGTTCGCAAGCGTCGGCACCGGCCCGGACCGCCGCATTGACGGCACCGGTCTCCCCGCGCACCATCACGGTCACGTAACCACCGCCGACGAACTCACGGGCGATCAGGGTCACTTCGGCCGCTTTGGTCATGGCATCCGCCGCCTCGATTGCAGGCACCAGGCCGCGGGTCT
>CAZWFG010000315.1:0-1557 GCA_964632245.1 uncultured Synechococcus sp.
AAGTGATCGGACGGCGCTGCACGACCGTCGTGATCGCCCACCGCCTGAGTACGATCTCCCGCTGCGACCGCATCTTCGAATTCGAAGACGGCGTGATCAAGGCCCATGGCAGTTTCGAGGAACTGCAGCAACGCTCCGAAACCTTCCACGACCTCGCCCGCCTCGACCGGCTCACCCCCTCATGACCCCGACCCCCCGCCGCCCGGTCGCCGAGGCCTTCGCCGGGGTGCTGCGCCAGGAGGCCGACGCCATTGCCGCCAGCGCCGCCCGCCTCGATGCCGATGCCATCGAACGGGTGCTCAATCTGCTGTGCCAGTGCAGCGAACGCAGCGGCAAGCTGGTGGTGACGGGGGTGGGCAAGAGCGGCATCGTGGCCCGCAAGATCGCCGCCACCTTCACCTCGGTGGGGCTGATGGCCTTGTACCTCAACCCCCTCGATGCCCTCCACGGCGACCTGGGGGTGGTGGGGGCCGACGACCTGGTGCTGCTGCTGTCGAACAGTGGCGAAAGCGGCGAACTGCTGCAAATGCTGCCCCACCTGCGGCGGCGGGGCAGCCGTTGCGTGGCCCTCACCGGCCGGCTCGATTCGACCCTGGCGCGGGCCTGCGATGCGGTGCTCGACGGCTCGGTGGACCGGGAGGTGTGTCCGCTCAACCTGGCCCCCACCGCCAGCACGGCGGTGGCGATGGCGATCGGTGATGCCCTGGCGGCCCTGTGGATGCAGCTGGAGGGGGTGTCGGCCGAAGACTTTGCCGTGAACCATCCGGCGGGTTCGCTCGGGCGGCAGCTGACCCTACGGGTGGCCGACCTGATGGTGCCGCGGGCCGACTGGCCGCCGCTGGCGCCCACCGATGACCTGGTGGCGGTGGTGGAACGGCTGACCCTGACCCCGGTGGGGGCCACCTGGGTGGAGGATCCGGCGCAGCCGGGGCGGCTGCTGGGGTTGCTCACCGAAGGCGACCTGCGGCGGGCCCTGCGCAGCCATGACCCCATGGACTGGGCCCGCATGAACGCCGCTGATCTGATGACCGCCCAACCGGTGACGGTGCCCCCCGACCTGCGGGCCGTGACGGCGCTGGAGCGGATGGAGCGGGACCCGCAGCGGTCGCTGTCGGTGCTGCCGGTGCAGCAGGCCGACGGCAGCCTGGCGGGGCTGCTGCGCCTGCACGACCTGGTGCGGGCCGGCCTCGACAGCCAGGCGGCGCCGCCCCCGGCCCCCACCCCCCTGACCCTGTCCCGCCCCGCCGCCGCATGACCGCTCCGCTCACCCTGATCGCCGGGCCCTGTGTGCTCGAGACCCGCGAACTGGCGCTCGAGATCGCCGACAGCCTGGCGGCAACCTGCCGGCGGCTGGGCGTGCGCTACGTGTTCAAGGCCAGCTTCGACAAGGCCAACCGCAGTTCTGGCGGGTCGTACCGCGGGCCGGGCATGGAGGAGGGTCTGGCGATCCTGGCGGAGGTGCGCCAGCGGGTGGGGGTGCCGGTGCTGACCGACATCCACGAAAGCCACCAGGCGGCCACGGCGGCGGCGGTGGTGGACGTGCTGCAGATTCCGGCA
>CAZWFG010000316.1:0-1548 GCA_964632245.1 uncultured Synechococcus sp.
CGGGCGGTTCGTGGGCAACCGGCGTCAGAGCAGCCTGTTGCTGGCGCTCGCGTTCGGCCTTCTCCTGCTCGGCGCCGTGGTCTCGATGGCTGCTGAGCAGGCTGGCAACCCCCTGCTCGCCAGCTGGGTCAGCGGCGCCAATCTGCAGGGCAAGGAGCTGCGCTTCGGGGCCGGACTCACAGGGTTCTGGACCGTCGTGAGCACCGGCACGATGACCGGCGCGGTGAACGGCGCGATCGACGCGGCGATGCCGCTGACGATCCTGACGGCCCTGTTCAACCTGTTCCTGCAGGTGGTGTTCGGGGGGCAGGGCACCGGCGCGGCCTATCTGCTGGTGTTCGCGCTGCTGGCGGTGTTCCTCACCGGCCTGATGGTGGGCCGTACGCCGGAGTTCCTGGGCCGCAAGGTGGAGAAGCCCCAGGTGGTGTGGGCCAGCCTGATCCTGCTGATCCACCCGCTGTTCGTGCTGATCCCTGCCGCCATCACCCTGGCGGGGGGATCCACGCTGGCGGGCATCAGCAATCCCGGCTCCCATGGCATCAGCCAGGTGGTCTACGAGTACGCCTCGGCGGCAGCCAACAACGGCAGCGGTCTGGAGGGCCTGGGCGACGGCAGCCCCTGGTGGAACCTCAGCACCAGCCTCAGCCTGCTGGCTGGGCGTTATCTGCCGATCGCGGCCCTGCTGGCGCTGGCCGAGGGCTTCCGCCGCAAGCCTGCCCTCGAGCCCAGCCCCGGCACCCTGCGCACCGACACGGGCCTGTTCACCGGCGTGACGGCCGTGGTGCTGGTGATCCTCGGCGCGCTCACCTTCTTCCCGGTGCTGGCCCTCGGGCCGATCGCGGAAGCGCTCACCCTGGGCTCCTGAGATGACGACCGCAAGACGGGTGCTGTTCCCTCGCATGCCGCGGGGCCCGCGCCACGAGCGCCGCTACACCGAACGTCCGCGCCAGCAGGGCCTGGTGGGCCGGGCCGTGCTGGAGTCCGTTCGCAAACTTGATCCGCGGCTGGCGGTGGCCAACCCGGTGATGTTCGTGGTGTGGTGCGGCACGGCCCTCTGTCTGGCCCTCACCGTCGAGCCGCGGCTGCTGGATGCCCAGGCCGCTGGCCAGGAGCGTTGGTTCAACGGCCTGATCAGCCTCACCCTGCTGGCCACATTGCTGTTCGCCAACTTCGCCGAGGCGCTGGCCGAGGGCAGAGGCAAGGCCCAGGCCGATGCCCTCCGCCGCACCCAGGCCCGCACCCAGGCCCGGCGTCAGCTGGCCGATGGCTCGATCGAGCTGGTGGATTCCTCCGCCCTGCGCAAAGGCGATCTGGTGCTGGTGCAGGGGGGTGATGTGATCCCCGCCGATGGCGAGGTGGTCGCCGGCGTGGCCTCGGTGGATGAATCGGCGATCACCGGCGAATCGGCTCCGGTGCTCAAGGAAGCGGGCTCCGATGTGGCGGGCTCGGTCACGGGCGGCACGCGGATCCTGTCGGATCAGCTCACCCTGCGCATCAGCGCCGATCCGGGCAAGGGCTTCATCGACCGCATGATCGCCCTGGTGGAGG
>CAZWFG010000317.1:0-1542 GCA_964632245.1 uncultured Synechococcus sp.
GATCAGGTCACCCGGCTTCAGACCGGCGCGAAAAGCTGGGGAGCCCTCGATGGGGGAGACCACCTTGACCAGGCCGTCTTCCATGTTGATCTCGATGCCCACGCCGACGAACTTGCCCGTGGTGCCCTCGCGGAACTCCTTGAAGGTCTTCTTGTCGAAGTACTGCGAATGCGGATCCAGCCCCGCCACCATGCCCGTGATGGCGTCCGAGATCAGCTTCTTCTCGTCCACCGCCTCGACGTAATCGCTCTTGACGATGCCGAAGACCGCCGCCAGTTGCTGCAGTTCTTCGATGGGCAGCGGCGACAGCGAGCGCTGTGCCACGGCCTGCACCTGCATCGTGGCCAGTGCCCCGGCCACGGCGCCCAGGGCGATGAAGCCGGCAACCTTCAGTTTGGCACCCATGACTTGTCCTGCGAATGCTGAGAGAGAAGTTGAGAGATTTCGGTCACTGGATCAAAAGCTTGCGCCCCGAACTTCCACGCCGGACGCACCCGCCTGAAAGCTCGCGACGAGTATAGGACTGGCCCTGATTTCGAGTGCGGCGCAAATGCAAAGTTCCGTGTCCAGGTTCAGCGCCTGAAACACGCCTTGCAGGTGGGTTCAGGCCGGTGCCCTGTCGAAGGTCACCACGTGGTCCACCTCGGCCCGGATGCCGATCCACTCGCCCACCTGATGGTCGTGGTGAGACGGCACATGGGCCATCACCTGCTCGCCCGTGGGCAGGCGCAGGGTGTAGAGGAACTCCGAGCCGCGGAAGGACTTGCGCTCGATGCAGGCCTTCACCGAGGACGCGTCGTCGTGCACGATGTCGTCGGCGCGCAGCAGCACGTCGCATTCGCCTGCGGGGTACGCGCTGGGCAGCGGGCAGCCGTCGGGGTCGTCGAGTTCACCCAAGGGGGTGTGCACGCAGGGGCCGTGGGCACAGGCCACGATCTGCGCTGGCGTGAAGACCCCGTGACCAATGAACTGCGCCACAAAGCGGGTGGCCGGCCGGTGGTACAGCGAGTAAGCGTCGTCCCACTGCTCCAGGCGGCCGGCGTTCATGACGCCGATCACATCCCCCATGGCGAAGGCTTCCTGCTGGTCGTGCGTGACCACCAGAGCCCCCGTGCCATGAGCCTTCAGGATCTGCCGCACGTCCTGGGCCAGGCGTTCGCGCAGGTCCACGTCCAGGCTTGAGAACGGTTCGTCCAGCAGCAGAAGCTCAGGTTGCGGTGCGAGGGCGCGGGCCAGAGCCACCCGCTGCTGCTGTCCTCCAGAGAGCTGGTGGGGCAGCCGCTTGGCGGTGTGCGCCAGGCCCACCAGATCCAGCAGTTGGGTCACCCGTGCCTGACGCTCGGCCCGGGGCAAGCGGTGGATGCCGAAGGCCACGTTGTCGGCGATGCTCAGGTGAGGAAAGAGGGCGTAGTCCTGGAACACCATGCCAATGCGGCGGTTTTCAGGCGGCAGGTGCAGGCCGCTGGAGGCGTCGTCCAGCGTGCGGCCGCTCATGCGCAGCACCCCTTCGGCCAGCGGCTCCAGGCCGGCCACGGCACGCAG
>CAZWFG010000318.1:0-1534 GCA_964632245.1 uncultured Synechococcus sp.
GAGCCCCTGCCGCGCCCGGTCGTAGAAGGCCAGGTCCACCGGCGGCACGCGGTCGACGGCGTAGCAGACCACGGGCCGGACGGCGCGGCGGGCGGCGGCATCGGCGGGAATGGCAACGGTCACGGGTCGCTCCGGGGCAGCGGACGGGGATAAGCTGCCGCACATTGCCCCACCCCGACGCCGCGAGGAAACCCGCATGACCTTCTCGATCGCCGGCCGCTGCGCCCGCACCGGCCGTGGCCGCATGCCGCGGTTGCTGCGGCGGGTGTTGAGGGCTTCGCCCGCCCGGATCGCCGCCTGCTGCAGTTGTTTCACGCCGGTGCCGACCCGGGCGTCACACCACCAGGGCGTCAGCTCCCGCGTCCGGAACCAGCCGTCCCAGGCCAGCCGCGCCGCTGGGGTCACCATGTCGACCCGGTTGAGCACCAGCAGGTGCAGCTTGCCCCGCACCCAGCGCTGCAGATGGGGATGGCCCGTGGCGGCGGGGATGCGGGCATCGCGCACCTCGATCACCAGGTCCACCTTCTCGAGACTGCCGCTGAGGGCCTTCTCCGCCTTGGCGATGTGGCCCGGGTACCACTGGATCAGCGGCGCCGTCAAGGCACCACCATCACCGGACAGGGCGCCAGCTGGATCACCCGGGCCGCGGTGCTGGTTTCGTCGTTCTCGAGGCTGAGGCCGCGGGTGCCCATCACGATAAGGTCGGCCTCGATCTCGTCGGCGACGTCGCCGATCACGAAGGCCGGCTTGCCTTCCCGTTCGATCACTTCACAGGGAATCCCCGCCCGCTCGAACGTGTCCCGCGCCTGCTCCAGCAGCCGCGACACATCGGCCGGATCGGCCATGCCGCCCTCGGGGTCCGCTTCCACCACCGACAGCAGCACGAGGCGGCTGTTGTGCTGCTGCACCAGTTTCAGCACCGTTGCCGCCGTCTCAAGGGCGGCCCGGCCATGGTCGATGGGGTAGAGAACGGTGGCGAACATTTCGGGGGAACCAGCGCAGGGACCGGGGCGAGCGGCTGTCGCACTGTCCTTGTCCTAGCTCGCCGGCGTGCCTGCGCAAGGGTTGGCGCGGTAATGTCTCGGCGCCGTTCCCACCCCTGTCCCATGGCGAAGCGTTCCCTCAGCACCCTTTCGGGCGACGAGCTCCGCGGCAAGCGGGTGTTGGTGCGGGTCGACTTCAACGTGCCCCTGGACGACGCCGGCGCCATCACCGACGACACCCGCATCCGCGCGGCCCTGCCCACCATCAACGACCTCACCGGCAAGGGGGCCCGGGTGATCCTGGCGGCCCACTTCGGCCGGCCCAAGGGCAAGGTCAACGACAGCATGCGCCTTACCCCCGTGGCGGCCCGCCTGGCCGAGCTGCTCGGCAAGCCCGTCGTGAAGACCGACAGCTGCATCGGCCCCGACGCCGAAGCCAAGGTCGCTGCCATGGCCGACGGTGACGTGGTGCTGCTCGAGAACGTGCGCTTCTTCGCTGAGGAGGAGGCGAACGACGCCGGTTTCGCCGCCCAGCTGGCCGCCCTCGCCGA
>CAZWFG010000319.1:0-1511 GCA_964632245.1 uncultured Synechococcus sp.
CCCGTAGAACCAGTGATCGGTTTTCACGCCCCGCATCCCGATTGCACCACAGTACACCTGTACTGCAGCGTGGATCATCCGTGTTTCCGCGGGCTTTCTTGTCGGGCAGCACCACATCGGGGGCCCCTGCCCTTGCGGTCGGAGGGCGCATCTCACTCGGCGGCGGTGAGGATGGTGATGGCGCCTGGCGAGTGGGCTCGGGCCTCACTCAGCCCTTGTGCTCTTCCAGCCAGGCCGCGAGGTCTGTTGGGCCGTTGAAATCGAGCAGCTCCTCAGCCAGGAGCTCCAATTGCTCCAGTGGCAACGCCTGAATGCGGGCGGTGGTGGCCTCGCCTTGGGCTTCACCTTCCTGCCGTCCCCGATCCAGAAGGTCCTCGCTGAAGCTTGCGTCGATAGTCGAAGTCCAGCCCGGCCAGTCGGCCATGATCAAGTCGATTTCGGATTCGATCCAACCGATGAACCAGGTGCACCACTGTGGTGGAGGGTGATGCCGCTACCGCTAGGCTAGCCGAATCAGCTAGCTACCAGAATCATGGATGCCACCTGGACCTTGCAAGACGCCAAGAACCGCTTCAGTGCGGTGGTGGATGCGGCCGCCAGGGGCGAGCCGCAGAAGGTGACGCGCCGCGGCAAATGGGTGAGCGTCGTGCTCTCGGCCGAGGACTACCAGCGGCTGCAGCGCCTTGATGTGGCCAACGCGCCATCCCTGAGCGAACTGCTGCTGCAGATGCCGCAGGACGACGAGGGCTTCGAGCCGATGCCGCTGACGCCCAGGGAGTTCCCGTGTTCCTGATTGACACCATGGTGCTCTCGGAGCTGCGGCTGCGCCAGCGAGATCCGGGCGTGGTGGCCTGGATCAGCAGGCAGCGGCCGGAGGACTGTTTTCTGAGTGTGGTGAGCATCGGCGAGATCGAACGGGGCATTGCCCGCAAGCGCACCAGCGACACCGGCTTTGCCCAGCAGCTGTCAGGGTGGCTGGATCAGCTGCTGAGGCTGTATGGCGATCGACTGCTGCCGGTGGATATGGGGGTGGCGCGCCGCTGGGGCCTGCTGTCTGCGGAGGTTGGCCACGAGGGTGCAGACCTGCTGATCGCTGCTACGGCACTGGAGCGGGGCCTCACGGTGGTGACGCGCAACCTGCGGCACTTTGAGCCCACGGGTGTGGCGATCATCAACCCATGGCACGCGGAGCTGGAGCGATGAAACTCCTCAACAACGGTGGCCGGCGAAACAATGCGGCCTGGGTTCCACCGACGGAATGGACATCAATCCAGGAGGCCCAGCGGTGCTCGGACCTCAGCTCTTGTGTTCTTCCAGCCAGGCCGCCAGGTCGGTTGGTCCACTGAAATCGAGCAGCGCCTCAACCACTTGCTCCAACTGCTCCAGTGGCAGGGCCTGAATGCGGGCGGTGGTGGCCTCGCCTTGTGCCTCCCCTTCCTGCCGGCCCCGATCGAGGAGGTCCTGGGCGGCGCGGGTGTGGAGCAGCTGGTCGGTGGGAATGCCGGCGAACA